>CAZPTT010000079.1:2666-13114 GCA_964589435.1 uncultured Pirellulaceae bacterium | reverse complement strand
TTCGTCTTGGCCTTTTCGTCTTGGCCTTTTCGTCTTGGCAGCGGGTGAGCGTCGAGTTGCCTCTTTCGCATGCAACCGGGTCAGAGCATTCGGCAACTTCTACGCGGTGGCTGAACCAACAGTAAATTTTGTCAACCGATGAAACTGTTGTTCCATCTCATTGCGTTGGCCCATCTGGCCGATTGGATCGTCAAAAACAATCTTTCCTTGGTCGATCAAAATCACTCGACTACAAAGGATTTCGACTTCCTGGAGAATGTGCGTCGATAGCAGGACTGTTTTTGATTCGCCAAGTTCCTTGATCAACTGCCGAATTCCGACCAACTGGTTTGGGTCAAGTCCACTCGTAGGTTCGTCGAAAATTAAAACGTCTGGGTCGTGCAAAAGCGCTTGAGCCATTCCGACACGTTGGCGGAAGCCTCTGGAAAGTTTGCTGATCGGTTTATTGAACACTTCTTGTAAATTACATTTGTCAACGACGAAGGCAGTCCGGTCTTTGCGTTGTCGTGACGTCAGGCCTCTGGCCCGGCCCAGATAAGCGAGCGCACTCTTGGGTGTCATCTCGTCATAAAGCGGACCGTTTTCCGGCAGGTAACCGATATGCTTGCTACCTTCGATTCGGTCGGTATGCATGTCATGCCCGCCGATGGCGACTGAGCCGCGAGTCGGTGCAAGGAAGCCCGTTAGCAGTTTCATGGTGGTGGATTTCCCGGCACCGTTGGGGCCAAGAAAAGCACAAACTTGCCGACGCGGAACCGAGAAAGAAACTTCGTTGACGGCGGCGAAAGAACCGTAAAACTTGCACAGGCCTTCGGCCTGGATCATCGGATCGCCGGCGTTGTTTTGGCCCGATCCTTTTCCACTACTGGAATTTTTTTCTGCACTCATTTTCTGCACTCAAGGGAGATTACTTACTCAACTCGGCAATCGTTTTTTCAAATTTTTCAGCATGGACATCAGGAGGATTGCAAAGTCTGCATCTCTCGCATCGCAACGACGCGAGCCGTCTGGTGTTCGACGCACCGGATGGCATGCGTCACTTCCCTGACAACGGCTTGGCAATCCACCTGACATGGGCATTCCTGACAGCAGGAATAACTCGAAATAATAATGGTTTAGGCCCGCTTTTCAACAGGTCGAATTGATGAATTCTCAGCGGTCGAAGACGTTCCGTTTGACTAGATTGCCTTGGACATGATTAAACCGGCGGAAACGGCTTCGAACCCAAGTTTCTGGAAAACACCCAAGGACGCGACGTCCGATTCGGGTGATTGAGCCTCCACCCTGCCGATTCCTTGTTGCATCAAATGGCGAAGCGACTCACCAACGAGAAAGGTCGCCATTCCGCAGCGTCGAAATTCAGGGGCGATCTCAAGATCATACATGCCGCGACAAGGGGCTCCCCATTCCGAAGCCAAAGGTTGGATATCCCAAAAAGTCACGGAACCACAAAGTGCTTTGTCAACTTTTTGTGAAACCCTAAACCGATCACGTTCGGCTAGGCTGAGTGTGCAGCTTTCCCACCAAGAGGATTCCATCGGATCAGCCACCGCCTTGATTTGAAACTTTCTCCGCAGCCCCATTTGCTCTCTTCCCATCAACGCTCGAAAACCGGCAAGGCTGCGCTCCATCACAATGATCTTGTCGTTGACTTCGAATCCTGCTGCCAACAAGAGTTTTTGAGTCAGTTCGTCTTGTGCGAGAACGCCCGGCATCCGACTGCCGCCGTAGAGCCCGAGATAAAATGGCGAGCGAGGAAACTTGCCACCGATGTTGACGTTGCTTGCCCCCTTGGCTTTCAGATACTCAATCGCTTTTTGAATCAGTCCCGCCCCGATTTCTTCGGTATTTTCACTCGGCACAACCTTCAACTGCGAGATGATCCCTTCACTAAGATTCAAGTCGCTTAGGTCATCGTTTGGGGCAAACGCAGCATGAACAAAACCAACCGGGCGAACTTTTTCACCGTCGACGTCGACCGCCATGATCAATCCATGTCGGTCGAAATAGGGCTTGGACAAGATATGTCGATCCAGAATGCTATCTGAGATCGCAGAAATTTGCCCACGAACCGGTTGCTGCTGTCGCCAAATATCGACGATTAACGGCGGGTCTGTGTTGAGGAAGGGGCGGTATTGAATCACCAAAGTTCGATCATTGATGGCAAGTCGGGTACATGATGCTGGGCCGGTTGCCCGTGCCTGTTCATCCGATCCGTGGACGACTCAGGGGTTATTCGATCTTCCCTTTGTTGGGGAAGCTTGGCAAGCACACAAATCAGAAAAATCCGATGGAAAATCCGTTTGATTCGAGTGAGTTGCGAGTGAGGTTGTTTGGTGGAAAAACCGGCGAACCATTGCCATCTATTTCGAGCCGAGAAAATCGCTACCTAAGTAGTCGTGCAAGCGTTGTCGGACTTGGGATTCCAAACGGTAAGACGTCCGCAAGCTGATTTTTAACAGGTCGGCGATCTGTTCGTGGGATCTGTCCTCAATGAATCGCAACTGGAAGATCGCCCGATGTTTTGGCTTTAGCGTCGTTACCTTTTTCAAAACCAGTTTGACCATTTCCTTCATTTGCAGACGGTGGAAAACCGATTCCGTTGAACCTTCGAACTCATAGGTTCGAGAATCTTCCGAGTGAAGTTCGCTGATGTAACGCCGCTTCCGGGCATCGTTGCGCTGGCTATGCCGTCGTTTCCAGTAAGCCGCGATCGACTGCCGGATGGTGATCTTGAGCAGAGAATAGTAGTGACGCCGCGAATTGTATTTCTTGGCCATCGGCCATTTCGTCAGCCGATAAAAAACGTCTTGAACGATGTCGTCTTCGTCGTTGTAGTCCACCATGCCTCGGACTTGGCCAAGCGAAAATTCGTAGATCTCTTGGACGCAATCGGGATCGTTCAGATCCTCGACGAAGTCATCAAAATAATGCTCTGGAATAACTTCCGTCGGTCGAAGCTTCAGCGGATACAAATGTGACATCAGCTATTCCTTAATCCATCTTCATCAAGACAAACTTCCTTGGTCGTTGTTTAGCGTTATTGATCGCGGTGTTTCAGATACTGGCTCACGCCGAATCGTATTGAAGTCAACATCCGTATTCAGTCATCAACCTCGCAGTTTCGATAAATCGACGCGCACGAAAACCTTCAAATTCAATTGTCACACAATACCAGCGAGATGCAAATCTTCATCCGAAATGCAGCGATTGATCTCAATATTGACTATCTTGCGCTGCGCGTATTGGTTCTGCCAGAATTCTCAAAAAAGTCTGACAAAATTGAACTCGGCGAAATTGGCCGCGTCAGATAACAAAGTGACACATGGTTTCAATCGCCAGATTTGTTGTCTCAGGCGGTTGCCAAGTCAACAATGCGCTTAAGCCGCTGCACGGTTCTTTTTGGTTTTGCGGACAGGCTTTTCTTTCCAGCGACGATGCACCCACCAAAATTGATTGGGATCCAAGTCAATCGCATCCGCCAATCGATCGTTGTACCACTGAGTCAATTTCTTAACGTCTTTGAGGTTGTCATCCATGTCCAATGGATCGGCAACGCCCGTACATCCGATTTCGAAATGGAGTGGTTTTTCTGTGTGCCGGCAGTAACTCACCATCATCGGCGCGTTGCCAGAGAGCGTGAACAGCGCGACGGCTTTGTGACAAGCCGCCGGTCGGCCAAGAAAATCAATCCAGCAGCCTTTGGTGCCCGCGTGCTGATCGCCCAACAATGTCAGAATTCCTCCACTGTCCAGAACCTCTTGCACCATCGTCGCGCTGCCGTCCTTTGGCAAAATGAATTGCCCGTTGAATCCTCGAAATTCATTGATGAATTTGTCGAGGTAAGGATTGTCCATCGTTCGCGCGACCGTGTAACTGGGCATGCCCAAAAGCCCCGTCACGTATCCGCCCATCTCAAAATTTCCGTAGTGACCTGAAACTGCCACGAGCGGCCGATAATCAATCAGGTATTTTGTCATCTGGACTTTGTCGCGGATGAATACGTACTTTCGCCAATTGGAGTCATGGATCTTCCGGGGAGCTTGTGCGATCTCGCATCCCATTAGGCACAAGTGGTACCACATCTCGCGTGTCATCTCACGGGCTTTTTCTTCCGAGATATCTGGATAGACGCCGCGCAGGTTTTCGTCGATGACCTTTCGCCGAAATTTCAATACATCCGCAATCAGCCAAGCCAATCCGCGGCAGAGTTTGGCGCACATCTCGATCGGCATGATCTGGATGATACTGAGGACGATTTGAAAGACTAGATACTCGGCGATTTTCTTCATGGGCATTCCTTTGCCAGCAAGGTTCGGCCGTCATTGTCGCAATTATCGCTGGTTTCTCAAAGAGAGCTTTCGTCGGGCATTTCCCGTGTCCAGCAAGTCGCTTCTTAAACTCCGCTCAAAGGTTTCCGTTTCTTAGTTTCGGCTTCTTAGTTCCCGTTTCAACTGCCTCTTTTGCCAGCGACGCAACCAAACACGATCGATGGCGATAATGATGGTTTGGGTAACTATCCAGATTCCAACCGCCGCGATGAAATAGTAGTTGGCGAAGAAGGCTTCGATGGCGAATATCACGGCAAACCAGAGCGTCAGCACAAACATATGCCAGACTTTCATTTGATATCGCGGACGATCGCGGTAACTATCGTGATCCCATGTTTCGGCCAACCGAATATCGACCGATGCCGAATAGACCGCCCCAATGTGTCCGCAAATGATGGCAAAGGTTGAGAACAATCCAATCCAAATAGGCGCACCACCAAATATTCCGATCAACCATAGATGGCAAGTCGCAAGGTGCCCTGTCAGTCCGCCGCAAATTGAAATGGTGGAGCGTGAATCCATAACTCCCTTCAACGAACCGTCAAACGCAAACGTCAATGGAATCGCAATTAGGCTAACCATCAAGGCGCAGGCCATCCCCAGAAAAAAACTGCCGCCCAATGCTAACATTGCTCCGATCACTATTTCGATGCCAACGCCTGGTGACCCGTAAACAATCTCGGTTACAAAATATGCCGTGCCGGCGACAAAGCAATACACTCCACCGCCGATAACAATTCCAGGCCAGGCGGACAATACATCGTTGATGATTGATGTCGTTTCCAATTCGTTTTCGAACAAACGATTTTCGGGATGGTCACCAACGGTTTTTTGAATTTCACTCGTTGGATCAAGATCCTTCGCTTGCGTGCAGGCAGCGGTTGCTTCCGAATCCGAATTGTCAGGCGACACTGCCATTCATCCAACTTTCGACGTCAATATTTGTATTTCCATTTGTCATAGCGCCACACGACGGTGCTGATAATGAAATAGACGATCAAAACCGCGAGTAAGCAAATCAAAACGTCGGCCCCAAGATTGGCCATCGAGAAATCACGGGTTTCGCCTTCGATGGCCGGCAGCGGCCAGCTGTGGGTTCGTCCCGAAATGAAAATCATCGGTTGGACTTTGAGTTCTCGTTTTAGGTAAACCAGTGGCCAGCCGTGATGGCTTCCGCCTGAGGAAATGTTCTCATTACTCGCGTGAGTCACCCGGTCGAGATTGATGACGCCCAGTAAGCCAGCGACAAGGCTGGCCATCACCAGCGCAACAAGCTTGTGTCGGTCTTTGGGAGGCGGGGCAAAAAGCGGAGCCTTCTCGCCATTGGTTTTCGAGTTCGCACTTTCGCTAGAAGTTTGGCCGGCAGAGGGCTTTCGTTTCTTACGTTTTGGTTTGGCCACATCCTGCCTCTGTAAGTTGGTTGTTCCGCAGTTTACTGGGTCCGAATGGTTCGCAATTTCAACACTTGGGACGTCTGAGACGCTTGGGACGCCGAAGCCAACGTATGCTTACTTCACCGACTTGTTTTTGCGAGATTGCAAAACGGGATCTTTGGAAAGTGGCAATTTAATCGACTTGCCCGTTTCGGCTGCTTTGTAAATTGCCAAAATAATCTCAACACTTCGCCGGCCTTCGTGCCCGTCGATCGAAGGCGTGGTGCCTTTTTTGATGGCTTTCAGTACGTCTCGAAATTGATGGGCGTGAGCCGCGTGTCCAATCGCCGATGGGTCGGCCGCTCCGCCGCCCGTCTTGGTCATGTCCGCGAATTGAGCCGCGATCTTTTTGTCAGCCGCTGTCATTTTCGCGAATTCCCAGCTCTTGATGTCTTCTTCTTCGATCACGGCCGAACCTTGGCTGCCGTGAATCTCGATCTTCTTGAGGGCACCAGGAAATGCAGCGGTGGTGGCTTCGATAACGCCGAGGGCTCCGTTCTCAAATTTTAGCGTGGCCGTCGCAACGTCTTCGACTTCGATTCGTTCGTGAGCCAACGTCGTCATGTGCGCTGATAACTCAGCAACGGGGCCCATCAGCCATGTCAGCAAGTCAACGCTATGGATCGCTTGATTCATCAACGCGCCGCCGCCATCGAGAGCCCAGGTGCCCCGCCATTTTCCGCTGTCGTAATACTCTTGAGTTCGGAACCACTTAACGTATGAATCGCCCAACGACAATCGTCCAAATTTCCCCGCATCAACGGCCTTCTTGAGAGTCTGGCTGGATTTGTGAAATCGTGATGGGAAAATGGTCGACAAAACGACGTTGTTGTCCTCACAAGCCTTGATGATCTTGTCACATCGCTTGAGCGTGATTTCGAGTGGCTTTTCAACGATGACATGCTTGCCCGCTTTGGCCGCCGCAACTGCAGGTTCCATGTGGGCACCGCTTGGCGTGCAAATCGTGACGATGTCGACATCAGGGTTGGCCAGCATCTCATCGAGATCGGTATAAGCCGTGCCTCCAAACTCGCTCGCCAGGCTTTCGGCAGACTCGGATCGAGAACTGTAGCAAGCCACAAACTTTGCTCCGGTGACGTCTTCAATCGCCTTGCAGTGAAACCGAGAAATCATCCCGCAACCAACAATCGCAAATCCTTGTGCCATCAATCAATGTCTTTCAATCGTCGTTCGTAAAAAAATGAAAAGGCTCAAATGCTTTGTGAGAAGCAATCTGCCTAATGTTCATCGCATCAAAATATCCAGCGCACTTAAGGGGCAACTGATTCGGGATACAGCATTTGCATCGTAAACCAGAACATACTGAACGCGTTGAGTCCCATGTGTAAAACGATACAGGGTAGGACGCTGGCCGTCTGACGATAAAGGTAACCGAGGGCCAGTCCAAACACAAACAGCGGAATCGGCGCTGCGCCTTGGCCGATGTGAACCATCCCAAACATGACGGAACTTATTACAACCGGAGCCCAGTTGTGCGGATCAATACTCGTCCGAGGAGGCCAGCCAGAATTTGATTGGTTGATCGTTGAGGCTTCGATGGGCTGTTGAGAAGGGGGTGAATATGGGTTGGACGATTGAGAGGCGGACAAATTCGTGACCGATGGCGAACGGGCGTTAGAACCTTGCGTAGAATTGCTCCAGCCACCAGAAATGATTTCCTCACCCGACTTTCCAAACCTTTGTAGCCACGATTGTAAGATGCCCCGAAAAAAGATCTCCTCGCAGATGGGCGCTGCAATGACCGCTGCGAACCAAGTACTGGCGAGCGTAAACAGCGAATGGTTGTTCTGCAAAATTTCGAGCGTCGCATGTTCGTAATCGACGAACTGGGTCAGCAAGTTTTGAATCAGCAGAACTCCTGGAATGACCATCAAGAACGCGATGCAGCCAATCATGAAATCACGGCGTACGAAGAGTTTTCGGAACCCGAATATTTCCCAGTTCCGATATCTAAACCAGATGATCATCAAACCTAAAGCAGTGAATGCGAGTTGGCATCCTCCGCAAACGCCAGCCATCACAGCAAGCCGGTTGGCTTCAATGGCATCTAGTGTTCCTGCGGACAATTGCAAAGCGTCGGCGATGGTCGGCGCGAGTAGATCGGCAAGCGACAGCCCAGCGAATTGCCCGGCAAACCATGTCAGGAACATGATCGCTACATCGGTGACTCCCAGCGGCGACTCGATCCGTTCGGTTCCCTGCAGGATTGATTCACGATTCCTGAGTCGCTTGAACGCTCGGTACCAGCATGGCACACTCCCCAAGGTGATCGCGACGAAAGAAGCAATAAAGAGAGTGTTTAGCATCGATGCGATTTGTGAGGTCTGTTTGCTTAAAGGAGTATGCGTTTGTTCACTTCAAAGCGGTCACTTTTTTTCGGTCAAGAAAGAAGCCGCGCCGAGAACATACAGGTAGCCAGAATGTAAGGTCGAAGCAACCGACAACCAGACTGAAATTACGATCGTGATTGTCAGCCAAACCGGAATGGCGGAACTGCCGGTTGTGTTTTTCAGTCCGTCCTCTAGTCCATTGGTCATGTTACTAAACTGCAAAGCCAATGCCACGAGGCAAGCACCGACAGCGATACACTGAAACCACATCTTTAGTTTGCCAGCCATCTTAGCGGAGAAGTCACCGCCCGCTCCTTCAATCATGGATCTGAGTACGGTGACCAGGAGTTCTCGCCCAACAACCACAACGGCCATCCAACCAGCGATTTGAGCATACCAAGGAAACAAGGAGTCCATTTCTATCGCGATCAAAATGTAGGCTCCACAGATCAGAATCTTGTCGCAAAACGGATCAAGAATCCTGCCAAGCTGCGTGACTTGATCGTATTTTCTTGCGTACCAGCCGTCGATCCAATCAGTTCCTGCTGCCAGTACAAATACGAAGAATGAGGCCCAATAAAATTGACAAGGTATCAAGACAAACAAAACGGCAGCCAAGGCCAATCGAGCGGCTGAGATTTTATTTGGAACGTTAAAGATTTCGCTGTTGGTTCCGTTTGTTACGCTTGTTGCGTCGCTCATCAAAACTTAATCCAATCTTAAAATTTGATTTTGGAAATTGAAAAAGGACTGTTCATTCAATAACGCAAAATTTCAATCGTCATGATGAATTCGGCGGACGCCATCAGTCGTCGTCCCTGCCACAAACAGCCTATCTTGATTTCCTCGTTATCACTACGGGTAAAGGCCAGGCGCTGGACATAACACGCGCTGCGTATTGTTCGAAATGTTGAAGAAGCAGAAAAGGTGCTTGTTTTTCATGGGCAATGGTTAAGAATAATGGAGTGCTGACTCGCCACCTTCCAACTTTTCGAAGTCACGCAACTTCATTTTCGATGAGGATTCTATGTTTGCCCAACGAACGATGAATGATCGCAGGCCGTCGATTCGACAAGCTTTCACACTGGTGGAATTATTAGTGGTCATCTCGATCATTGGAATATTGGTTGGGATGTTACTTCCTGCTGTGCAGCAAGTTCGTGAGGCCGCGCGTCGAACAAGTTGTTTGAATAGTCTTCGTCAACTGTCGATCGGCTGTCAGAATTTTGAAGCCTCGAATACCTACTTTCCCTCCGGCGCAAAAATGGGACAGGGGGCAGGATGGTCAGCTCATATTCTTAAGTTTATCGAACAGACGGCTGTTGGAGATAAAGTCGATCTTGCGGATCGTAATTCTGGACATGCGACCGGCGCAGGGCCTGGAACAGGCTCGCATTGGACGGCTTCTAGTCCGGGGAACAACGAAGCGTGTCGAACCTATATCTCAACTTTCCGTTGTGCCAGTGATCCCGTTCCACAGCATATCAATTCAGGTAGCGGGCCGGCGATTGCCGGAAGAGTTCCGTCCAGTTTCATCGGATGCGCCACTGGCACGACCGATAATGTTCGCGATATGGTCGCCGGAAGTGTTTCAGTTGCGTTCGCGCAGGAAAGCCGAAACGGATTGTTGGTTCCCAATCAATCGGCCAGCTACTACGGTTCAGACCGGCTGAAGACGTTGATTGGATACCGGGATGTGACCGACGGACTTACTTCGACGATCTTGATCGGCGAGACTGTGTTTGATTCATCCGGATTCGAAGCCGCCGCTGGCAGTCCTGCTTCATGGTCGACATCCAATCGCGGAATTGATCATTGGTACATTGGTTCGTATCAAATTGACCAAAAACAAGGAACTGATTTGTCGGAGTTTCTTGGCTCTACTAAAGTTCCGTTGAATCTTTACCATCGCTACCCGGAAAGCCGACTTCAGGCAGCGACCAGCAACCCAAACAGCTTGTTTCAGCAAATGGAGTTTGGTTTTGCCAGTTGGCATGCTGGTGACGGAGTCAATTTTGCGTTCGCCGATGGTTCAGCAAAGTACGTCAACGCGAACGTTGATGCTGTCGTGCTCGGGCATTTGGGAAATCGGCGAGACGGTCAAACGGTCGAAGGCGAGTTTTAAGGAGGCAGCGGTGATTCAAGATGTGACTCAACGTGGCGGCGCACGGTCTGCGGCTGGCCTGTCGATGGCGTTTACGATCGGCTGTTTGATATGTTTTTTTTCTGGCTGCCCCGATTTTTCTCACCTGCGTGACGAGCCAGATTATAAAAATATGTCGGACTCAGGTGACGAGGCTCCGGAGGAGTCTTCTGCCGAACAGGAATAATCG
>CAZPTT010000079.1:0-2566 GCA_964589435.1 uncultured Pirellulaceae bacterium | reverse complement strand
GCGCGAGAGATTGCGCGCGAGATTGCGCGCGAGAATTAGAAACCTTTTGACAGGGATGTTATGTACAAAACGATGATTAGCACGGGTGAGTTGGCTGAAAATATTAACGATCCTAATTGGGTAGTCGTTGATACAAGTTATGAGTTGACGGACAAAGCGGCTGGGGTCGCGATGTATCAAGAGGCGCACCTACCAGGTGCCGTTTACGCTCATCCATATGAAGACATGAGTGGCCCACCTTTGACAGATCAGGGGCGACATCCGCTTCCGTCTCCAGAAAAACTGGTGGAAGTTTTCTCGCGTTTGGGAATTTCCGGCGAGACGCAGGTCGTTGTGTACGATAACCGCGGTATCACGGCGGCTCGGCTTTGGTGGTTGCTAAACTACATGGGGCATGAAAAAGTCGCGGTGCTTGATGGTGGGATCAAAGCTTGGAAGGACGAGAACAGGCCCGTCGAATCTGGCGTTTCATCCAACGAACCCAAAACGTTTGTTGGTCAAGCCAATCGGGCGATGCTGGTTGTCAAAGACGAGGTGATGCAGCAGCGGTTGTTGGTCGACTCCCGGGATGCCGTGCGTTTTCGCGGTGACGCAGCTGGAGCGGGGCACATCGCCGGAGCCATCAACCGACACCACGCAATGAACAAAGGTGACGGGCTGAAGTTGCGGCCGGCGGATGAACTAAGAGCCGAGTTCGAATTGCTTTTTGGTGAAGTGCCAAGCGAAGAAGTGACTTTTTACTGCGGTTCGGGTGTCAGTGCGTGTCACAATCTTTTGTCGCTTGCCCATGTCGGCATGAAGCCGGGAAAATTGTACGTGGGGTCGTGGAGCGAATGGAGCCAATTTGATGAGTTGCCGAAGGAAACCGGCGAATGAGAATCCGGCGAATGAGAAACCGCGAGGATCTATTCTGTTTGCCTTATTGGTCGAAATCGATTGGTCGAAATCGAAAAGCAAATAATGGCTTCCGACGACCGCTCGAACTGTTGAAGGTCAAGTAGGTCAGGCTATTGCCTGACGCCGTTTGCTCTCGCTGCCTCGTAAGCTCTCACGCTGCATCGCGCAGGCGGTTCTGTTCTCTTCCCGAGCTGACGCAATCAACCAACGATCGGCAAGCTTTGAACCGCTTGTGACCGGTTGGGCGCGTCGATCGCGACGGCAACAAGATCGTAGTTTTGGAACGTGACGACTTCGCAAGTCACTAAATCACCAGGCTGAAGAGCGGCTTCGGTTTCTGTTACGAAGACAACGCTATCGACGTCCGGTGCGTCACCAGCACTACGGCCAATCCATGCTCCAGGTTGTTCCGGTACGGGCTGATCAATGATGACGCTGATTTGCTTCCCGACTTGTTGTTCGTTGAACTGGAACATGATCTCTTGCTGGACTTCCATCAAGCGATCGCGTCGATCATTCTTGACGTCCTCCTCGAGATGGCCTTCCATTTTTACCGCTGGCGTGTCCGGTTCGTACGAATAAGTGAAGACACCCATGCGTTCAAATTTGTGGCGTTTGGTAAAATCAACCAGCGTTTGAAATTGCTCTTCGGTTTCGCCCGGAAAGCCCGTGATGAAGGTGGTGCGCAAAACGAGATCGGGAATCAGTTCCCGCATGCGGACGATTTGTTTGTCTGTTTGTTCTTGATTGACGCGGCGGGACATCCGGCGAAGCATCACGTCGTCGGCATGCTGCAGCGGCATGTCGATGTATGGCAGAATCTTTTCTGAAGCCGCGATGACTTTCAAGAGTTTGTCGTCAATGTACATCGGGTAGAAATACATTAAACGAATCCACTCAAGTCCTTTAATTTCGTTGAGCTTTTCCAAAAGTTCTGCCAAGCGTGGTTCGCCGTAAAGATCCATCCCGTAGTAAGTGGTGTCTTGGGCGACGATGATCAGTTCACGAACACCGTTGTCAGCCAACTGTTGGGCTTCGGCGAGTACGCTTTCCATTGGCTTGGTCGCATGCTTGCCCCGCATATTTGGAATGGCGCAAAAAGTGCAAAGTCGATCACAGCCTTCGGAAATTTTCAGATAGGCAAAGTGCTTTGGTGTAATCTGCAAACGATCTTGATCAGGCAACGCTCGAATCGGTGCCGGTTGAAAAACGTTTCGCTGTTCGGCTTGGTCACCAACCAACCGATCCGCGATCTTGGTGATTTCTTCGCGACCAAAGACACCGACCAGGGAGTCAATTTCCGGACGATCTTCAAGCAGCTGTTCCTTTTGACGTTCGGCCAAACAACCCGACACAATCACGCCTTTGGTCTGACCAGCCTTCTTTAGTTCGAGCATTTCATCGATCGCGCCGAACGACTCTTGGCGAGCTTGTTCGATGAAGCCGCATGTGTTTACCACGACAAAATCGCTTCCGACTGGATCAGCAACCAATTGGTATCCGTCAAGTTGCAACAGTCCCATCATCCGCTCACTGTCGACGGTATTTTTCGGACAACCAAGACTGATAAACGAATACCGACCCTTACAGTCTTTTGAGACAGGGATATTTTTAAAATCTGTAGACAACCAAAACTCGCAAATTGCTTAAGAAGACGGAAAAAGCGGAA
>CAZPTT010000078.1:27760-29675 GCA_964589435.1 uncultured Pirellulaceae bacterium | reverse complement strand
GCTCTTTCCATTATAGTCATGACGAATTCTCCTCGAACGCGTGACAAACGACGGATTGCTCAGTTGTTCGGGTGGCTCGTTTTCGGTTCTTTACAAGAAGAGCAAGCCCATAAGTTGGTATCCTCTCTAGGAGACGACAATGTTGAAAAACAAGGTGATCATCTTTGACGATAGCTGTCCGATGTGCAAACTTTACACGTACTGGTTTGTCGCTTGGGGATTCCTTTCCCCAGAAAATCGAATTGGCTTTGCCGCTGCTCCCGCGGACATTACGGCCAATATTGATTTAGTCAGAGGCCGGCATGAGATCCCGCTCTACGATCGCGTCTCGCATGAAACGCTGTACGGGCTCGATGCACTTGCTTTCGTCTTAGGTAGTAAGTGGACTTGGTTGAAGCCTTACTTCAATAGTCGAGCCTTCAAGTGGATGTTTTTTCCGCTTTACGAAATTATCACTTACAACCGGAGGGTGATCGCAGGCTGCAAGGCATGCGATGGTTTCGACTGCGCTCCCGATCTCAACCGATTTTACCGCAGCATCTATCTGCTAATTGCGACGTTGCTCATCGCGTTGGTCGGAATTGGAATTTCCATCTTGGCTCCAGCCGTCAGCACGCTGGTGACTGGAATCTTGTTAGCATTTGCCGGGCATGGTGCAATCTGCGGGACGATCAAACGAATAGATTCGGGCAAGCGAGCCGGCTGGAACTACGTTGGCAACTATGCAACCACAATTTTGATGGTTGCCTTGTCGCTCTCGCCATTGATGATTGTGGGCGAAGCGGAAGTTTTGAAAGCGGTTTGCATCGGCTTCGCAACGCTTCTGGGAATCACCGAGCTCCGCCGCCGAAGCCTCTGACTTCTGCAAAATTCAGTGCCGGTGAAAATTCATCGGCGTAAAGAATTGGAACAATCAGCTTGAATCAAATCGAATTAGACCAGCCGTTCGCCTCGGCCAAACTTACCGGGCGATTCCTGGTACCTTGCCTCCGCTTCGTTCATCATATCTCTCAAGTTACTCGCGCGGCGCGAGTCGGATGGGTGAGTCGACATGAACTCGGGAGTTGCTTCGCCTTGTTTCATGGTTCCAAAACGAGTCCAAAACGCGGGGGCGACCGTTGGGTCGTAGCCCGCCGAAGCCATTAAATTGACGCCGATGTGATCTGCTTCCGATTCTTGCTTCCGGCTGTAGGGCAGTAAGATTCCATACTTTGATCCGACTCCGTAAGCTTGCATCAATAGATCTTTTTTGTCTGGTACATAAGAGCCAGCTAGTTTTTCGGCGAGCATCTTCGCACCGTCAACCGCCATGTTCTGGCTCATTCGTTCGCCGCCGTGTCGGGCCAGTGCATGGGCAATTTCATGAGACATGACCACGGCCAATCCGGCTTCGTCTTGGCACACTGGAAGGATTCCCTCATAAATTGCGACTTTGCCGCCCGGTAAGCAAAATGCATTTTGAGTTTGGCTAGCGATCAGCCGAAATTCCCATTGGTAATCGTTTCTGCCAGCGACATCGGCAATGCGTTTTCCAACCCGATTCACCAAACTCGATAATCTTGTATTCTGTGAGACTTGCTCGTTGGCGACGGTCTCTTGAAAGGCCTGTTGTCCCAGCGAAATCTCTTGACCTTCTGGCATGATGATTAGCTGGCGTCGACCCGTCATTGGGGCGGTGCGACACCCACAGCAAAACATGGCTCCCAGCCCGAGAATTCCAGTTTGTTGTATAAATTGACGACGAATTAATTGATGATTTGTTTGAGTCATCCTTGACCCCCTAACTCTTTTAAAGCCAATAATGTACGTTTTGTATCGAACGAAACGGCTCGGCAGAGTAGGTAAACTATGAGTTTTTGTCATGGCCAAGCTATCGACGCTAGCCATGCATTGGAATTTGGCACAATTCGGCGAG
>CAZPTT010000078.1:0-27660 GCA_964589435.1 uncultured Pirellulaceae bacterium | reverse complement strand
CCTCCATGGATCGACTTTCAGCGAACGCGAAGAACCCTGAATCGCTTCGGAAAGAGCTGGTGCGGTCGTTTGCGAATTTCGAGTCTTCGTTTCGCAAACGCTATCCGTTTATCTGGATGCTCACGCTGATCGCGCCGGTATTGTTGACCGCTATCATCTTGGCGATTCTTGGATTGCGTTTCGGTTGGGGATTTCCCCAAAAAGTTCTCTCGCATTCGTTCATGACGTTTTTCATCTTCGGTCGCTTCATCATTTTGGTTGGCCTCGAAGGTGATCTGGCGGATCAGGTTCGCGTCTCGATGAAACCGGGTGAGCTGTTCGCCATGGTGACCTATATGGATTTCATGGTGGCACTGTTCGTCACGTTTCACATGGGATTTCTGTTCCGGATGCCGTACGTTGGTCCGAAAGTCGCGACGCTGATATGGGACGGAAAATTTATCATGGATGCTCAGCCGTGGATGAAGCGGATGGCGTTCTTGGGGCTCGTGGCATTTGTCGTGTTCCCAACGTCGACCACAGGAAGCATCGGCGGTTCGATTTTCGGACGACTTCTTGGGCTAAGTCGCTGGTTGACCGTGTTAGGCGTGTTGTTTGGGAGCGTGATTGGCAACGCGATCATGTATGCGTTTTCAAAACAAATCAATCAGTACGTCGGTCGTGAAAATTATTGGCTGAAGATCGCCGGCATCGTTTTGATCATTGGATTGGTTGTCTTGATGGAGCTTCGCTATCGACATGTTAAGAACAAGTACCTCAATAGCGAACAGGGAACTGAAGGACTCGACAAGACTGAAGAAGAAGAGTGAGGCGCGGTGAGTAAGAAACGCTGGGCGCAGCTTAATCGTGATATCGTCCAATGCGAAACTTGCCCTCGTTTGCGTAAGCACTGTAAAAAAGTCGCCAAAGAAAAACGCAAGGCTTATTTCGACCAAACTTACTGGGGCAAACCGGTTCCCAATTTCGGATCTGCCAAAGCTGACTTGCTGATCGTCGGGCTGGCACCCGGCGCCCACGGCGCCAATCGAACTGGCCGTATGTTCACCGGTGATCGAAGTGGCGAGTGGCTCTATCGGGCGCTTCACCATGCCGGCTTCGCCAATCAGCCAGAGTCGACGGGCGTGAAGGATGGATTGAAGCTGATCAACTGCACCATCACCAATGTATGCTTGTGCGCACCTCCAGGAAACAAGCCGAATCGAGATGAGCTGCTGAGTTGTCGCCCGTTTTTTATCCAGGCCCTTGAGCTTTGCCGTCCGCAAGTCATTCTGGCACTTGGCGGGTTGGCCTGGAAAGAAACGTTAGCTCAATTGTTTGAAGCTGGGCAGATGGAGCCGATTCGCCCGAAACCAAAATTCAGCCATGGTGCGAAGGTGAAGATTTCCGAAGGACGGTGGCTGATTGGAAGCTACCATGTCAGCCAACAAAATACATTTACGGGTCGACTGACCGAAGAAATGTTGGACAGCGTCTTCGACGAAGCAAAAAGATTGATCAAGCAAATTGATTAACCCGCGTCGCTTGCTAAAGTTATAACTCATGGGTGGTTCGGCAAAATGGAGCTGAACAATTCAATGCTGAGTTGAACAATTTGTTTGGGTGCCATGCCCTCGCTTGCGTGGGCATGATTGGAAGTGAGGCAGGGCACCAATCTCTTTCAATTCTGACTGGCCATTGCCTTGACTGTTGTGAATCATCTCGGCGTTCACTAAACAGCCCAAAAACGGCGTCGACGACCGTCGTATTTATTGACTTCGCTGCTCCTACCGCCATCGAAAGACTTTTGTGAACGACGAACAACCAAACGACGCTAATCCAGTTGGCGGATCCGCCGATCAATTTGGCAGGCAGAGAGAAAACGAAATTGTGATGGCTGCCTTTGCAGATCCAGGTGGCAACGAAGACAAGGATTCTGACCGCATTTCTCCAGAGCGTATGTCACTCGGCGGCTATTTGGCGTGGGCTGCCATCTTGAGCATTACGATTGGTATGTTTGGCCTGAACTACGTTTCCAAGTCCATGATGGCGGAGGAGGCAGCGACCGAAGCGTCTTCCACCGACCTGATGCAGTTGGAAATGCAAGCGAAGATGCTGATTGGTCAAAACAGCTTTACTCAAACTCTGAGTACGTCGTCAAAGTCGGCTCCGACGAGTGAAAGACCATCTGAAGAATCCGAAGTAGAGCGCGAGACGATTGATACCGATGAGCAATCTGGAAACACTCTGAGCTCCGAGCTGAAGACCAACCCTGCATTAGACAACGATTTGAGTTCAGGGTTGAGCACCAGCATTCTTGATGAAGCTGAACGGCAAATCGAGTCAGCTGTCAGTGAGCAAGACGGCGACTCGTTGGAAGCAGACGAAGCAGTTTCGACAATTCTCTTACCGACTGAACTCGATTCTGGACCCTACGAGCAAAGACTGTGCTACACGATTTTGGTCAATGAAATTGAAGGCGTCGAAGCCGCTCAGGAGCATTTTAAGAAAACCGACGAGCGTGCGGAGGCCGCGAATTTAGAGCTAACCGAGGATCAAAAACAGCTTCGACAGACTGTTGAAACGTTGCTGGAAAACTATCAGGCAGGTGACAAAACAAATACGAACATTACTGATGGCGACAAGAATCAGTTGAAAGACAAACTTGGTTGGCTGGGCAGTCTTGCTTTGGTGCCAGCGGGCACGCCCGACGAAGCGGATCGAGCAGCTCTCCTGAGTGAAGCTCAAAAGAACATGCTCATGTGGTTCGTAGCATTTGGAATTGGTTTGTTCGCAACCATCATTGGAATCGGGGTCGCCATTGCTTTGATTGCGTTTCTGGCCAGCGGAAATCTAAAACCAGTGTTCCAGCAGCGCTCGGCGAACCACAATATTTATGCCGAAACGTTTGCCATTTGGATGGCCATCTTTTTTGGGGGGCAGCTTGGATTTCCACTGGTCTTGATGGCGTTGGGAATAACCAACCAAGCGATTCTGATGAGCTCAACGCTGGTTGTGTTTTTTGGTTCGTTGATCGCGTTGGCTTGGCCTTCGCTCCGTGGAATTTCGTTTTCGCAAACGTGCGAGGATATCGGCTGGACAAAAGCCAATCCATTTTTTGAAACGGTCGCCAGCAGTGCCACGTATTTGGCGACGCTGCCGGTGATGTTTGCCGCCGTTATTTTGGTCACGGTGCTCATGGCGATTGCCCTGCCGGCTCCATCGCCCGAGGTTTTCACAACAGGTGCGGGGCCCAGCCATCCGATTCAAGAATATGTCGCTGAAGGTGGATGGTTCCTGATCGGTTTCGTTTTCGTGTCGGCTTGTATCGCCGCACCGATCGTAGAAGAAACCATGTTTCGAGGCGTGCTTTATCACCACCTGCGTGGCCTGACGGGCGGCAATTTGGGTCGCTGGTTGAGTGTTACAATTTCGTGCCTGCTGAATTCGTTTTTGTTTGCGGCCATCCACCCGCAGGGAATATTCGGAATCCCAATGCTGATGACATTGGCGATCGGTTTCTCGCTGCTACGTGAGTGGCGAGGTTCGTTGCTGGGCCCGGTTTTAATGCACGGGCTGAACAACTTCTTGGTGACCTCGGTTTTGTTTTTACTAATGTAGCCCCATCATTTTACACCCGGTTGGAGACGGGGCAAACGAAAGTTATAAATATTGATTGAACCGATTTCTCGAACGACGGAACTTTGATCATGGCACAAATTAACGAAAATTATCTGAAACTGCAGGCTGGCTATTTGTTTCCCGAAATCGGGCGTCGAGTTCGAGCGTTTTGCGAATCCAACCCGCAGGCCGATGTTATCAAGATGGGTATCGGTGACGTCACCCAACCGTTAGTTCCCGCGATCGTCAAAGCGATGCACGAAGCCGTCGATGAAATGGCGGTTAAAGAAACGTTCCGTGGCTATGGGCCAGAGCAGGGGTACGACTTTCTTCGTGAAGCGATTGCCAAAAACGATTTCCAAGACCGTGGAGTCGATGTTTCCGCCGACGAAATTTTCGTTTCCGATGGGTCGAAATGTGACTCCGGAAACCTGCTAGATATCTTTGGCAGCAACAACAAGATCGCGGTTCTCGATCCGGTTTACCCAGTCTATGTCGACACCAATGTGATGGCAGGACATACAGGGCCAGCCGACGAAAATGGGCGTTACGAAGGCCTGGTCTATTTGCCAGTCACAGCCGACTCGAATTTCGAACCACCGCTTCCCAGCGAACCAGTCGATTTGATTTATCTTTGCTACCCCAACAATCCAACAGGCACAGTGGCGTCACGCGAGATGTTGGAAAAGTGGGTCGCTTATGCCAAAGAAAACAACTCGATTATCTTCTATGATGCTGCTTACGAAGGTTACATTTCCGAATCAGACGTTCCGCGTTCAATTTACGAAATTCCCGGAGCACGCGACGTTGCGATCGAACTTCGCAGCTTCAGTAAGACCGCAGGCTTTACCGGGATCCGTTGTGCCTTCATCGTCATTCCGAAAAATCTGACTGGGACAACGCCAGAAGGCGAGGCGACTTCGATTCATTCACTTTGGGGTCGCCGCCATTCGACGAAGTTCAATGGCGTTTCTTACCCTGTTCAACGCGGAGCTGCCTCTGCTTATTCGGAAGAAGGCAAGCAACAGGTTCAAGAACGAATCGCGTTCTACATGAACAACGCTCGGCTGTTGCGCGAGGGACTGAAAGCAGCAGGCTTCGAAGTCTTTGGCGGGATCAACGCTCCCTATGTCTGGATGAAGACGCCAGGAGCGATGACGAGCTGGGAGTTCTTTGACCAGCTTCTTGAAAAATCTAATATTGTCGGAACGCCCGGCAGTGGATTTGGAGCTGCTGGAGAAGGCTACTTCCGCTTGAGCGCGTTCAATAGTCTTGAGAATACCGAAGCGGCCATCGAGCGAATTCAAAAATCTGTGTCCGCAAACGTTTGAAGCTCGGTGCTTGTAGCCCAACGTTTGATGGAACGGATTGCAAGCGACTTAAATAGGCTTCAGCCAAGCAAGTCCCACTTGTTACCGGCAATGTCGACAAACACGGCGACGGTTCCGTAGGGTTCGGTGCGCGGTTCGGTTAAGAATTCGACACCGCATTCACACATGTGCTCGTACGTTTTTCGGAAATCATCGACTTGGTAAAAGAACCCGATTCGGCCCGCCACCTGCTGGCCGATCGCTTTCTTTTGAATTTCTCCATCAGCTTGAGCCAATAAGATCCCCGTTTCTGCGTTTGGAGGACGCACCACCACCCAACGTTTGGGGCGTCCATCGTTCGTCAGTGAAGGAGAGTCTTCAACCAGCTCAAATCCAAGACTGTCAACGAAGAATTTGATCGCCGCATCGTATTCGGCGACGATAATCGCCACTAAACCCAAATGGCTCATGATTCGCTTTCCATTTAGTTCAAGTCGTTCAACTTGGATTCGATCAAGAGTTGGATTCTCATTTGTCGTGATGATCTAATGACATTCTGGCCCGAAGTCATTGGTGCCATGCTCTGGCTTACGTTAGCATGCCCACGCAAGCGAGGGCATGGCACCGGCAACAATTGGCCATTTCAGCGTTTAAAAACTATTAGCTCCGCACAAGTGCGGTTCCGCTGACGCGCCGGATCAACCGGCGAATTTCAAGAACGCTGATGGTTGAAAGCACGCGTGATGGTGGCAAGCCAGTTTGCACAATGATCTGGTCAAACTCAGTCGCTTCGCTACCGATGCAGTTCAGCACCAAAGATTCCTGTTCAGTCAGTTTCAGCTCGGCTGGATGCCGAATCGTTTTTTCTGATGTTAGCTGTGTCGGCGTTGCCAGCGGCCCCAGCTCTTCAATCACATCATCGACACTTTCAACCAGCTTCGCACCATCGCGAAGCAAGCGGTGACAGCCTCGAGACATGCGACTATCGATCCGTCCGGGAACGGCGAAGACTTCTCGGCCTTGCTCCATCGAAAGCCGCGCTGAAATCAATGCTCCACTGCGGTCGCTTGCCTCGACGACAATAACGCCAAGGCTCAGTCCCGTAACAATTCGATTCCTTTTGGGAAACGATCCACTCTTGGGAGCGCTCATCGGCAGTGACTCTGAGAGGACTGCTCCCTGGTTGCGGATTTCTCCCGCCAATCCCTTATGTTCTGGTGGATACATCTTCAACAAGCCGCCACCTAGGACTGCGATCGTCCGCCCACCGGCCTTCAATGCTCCCTGATGGGCCGCCGCATCAATGCCCCGTGCCAAACCGGAAACAATGGTAAAGCCAGCCATCGAAAGCCCGCGAGCAAGTTTCTCAGCAACCGTCTTTCCATAATGCGTCGCGTGACGAGAACCGACGATCGCAATCGCAATTGAATCGTTTTGTGACAATTTTCCGTGAGAGAAAAGGATCGCCGGCGGATCATAAATCTCTTTCAACGGTGTCGGATACTCGTCGCAGGTTGGGTCGAGAATATTGATGTCGTTGTCGCGGCACAGTTTCAAAGTCGGTTCAATGTCGAACTTGCTTTGGGCATCAACAATCTGCGACACAAGTTTCGTTCCAATTCCCGGTACATCACGAAGATCGGCAGGTGCAGCATTCAAAACCTCGGCAGCCGAACCGAAATGAGAAACCAGTTCTCCAAACGCGCGTGGCCCAATTCCGGAAACAAGATGCAAACACAACGCAGCATCTCTTTCACTCTGATCAACGGAATTAGTTTGCGATGGGCTATCTGAAGCGATAGGCTGTCGACCGTTCGTTTCGTTTTGTTGACTCATAACGACTTTCCAAGATCAGAGTAGATTGGGTAGGAATAGTGGGCGTTCAAATGAACCGAAAAACCGAACTGAAAAATTGAACTCAGGGCTCAACTTCAATATTCGTTTATCAAGCTCTTTAAAATGACGTCGTCTTTCGGAGCTGGAATCAATTCAACGTGTCCCAGTTGGGTTGGCAGAATTAAGACTAGTTTTCCTGCTGCCACTTTCTTGTCGTGCTTCATCGCGTCGATCAAATCATCGTGTCGTTCGGATGGGCAGTCGACTGGCAATCCAACGGCTTTGAACAGTTCAGTTTGTCGCTTCAGCAAACCATCGTCTGCTATTTTTAACTGCTGTGCCAGTCGAGCAGCGCACGTCATCCCGATCGAAATCGCTTCGCCGTGCAGAAACTCGCCGTATCCGAACACGGCTTCGATCGCATGACCAAACGTATGGCCGTAATTCAAGATGGCTCGTCGACCCGCTGTTTCTTTTTCGTCTTCTTCAACAACGGTCGCTTTACATCGACAGCACCACGCAATAATTTTGGTCAGCGTATCTGGATCCCGCCTATTGATCTGATTGATTGAGTTTTCGAGAAACTCAAACAGCTCCAGATCCATGATCACGCCGTACTTGATGACCTCGGCCATTCCCGCGACATAGTTTCGTCGATCCAACGTCTTGAGAACCAGTGGGTCGATCAACACTGACTGCGGCTGCCAGAACGCCCCCACCATGTTTTTTGCTTGCGGTAGATTGATGCCAACTTTTCCACCGACGCTACTGTCAACTTGCGCGAGCAGCGTCGTAGGAATCTGCGTGAACGGCAACCCACGCATAAAACTGGCCGCAATAAACCCAGCCAGATCGCCGATGACTCCGCCACCAAGGGCAATGACATTCGATTTTCGATCGGTGCGAAAATCCACCAGTTTTTGCCAGAGCTTGTCGCACTGGGCAACGCTCTTGGACGTTTCACCAGAAGGAACAACGATTGAATCGACTCGCTCGACAACATCTTTCAGCTCTTTTAAGACCTGAGAGTGGTAGAAACCCTCAACAATGTTGTCGGTGACCAATATAATGTGATTCCCGTTTAGCGTGCCTTTGATTTGGTTCGCAAGGTCTTCAATCAAGCCTGATTGAATTTGAATTTTGTAGCTTCGCGTGCCAAGATTGACCGGGACAACGGTAGACGAGTTCAATGTCGATTCCTTTTGCTGAATGTTGACAACAATATTTTGCTGAATCTCAGGCAATTCACAAGCTGCAAGACAACTGGGCAAACGCCGAAAGCGATCTTAAATGCCAAATAGCAAGAAACCTGCCAAGAAGAAAGTTTCTGCGGCATCAAAATTGAAGGCGAAGAAGAGGGCTTCAACAGGCAAAGCTTCCACGGCATCAGCCAAGAAGAAATCAGCGACCAAGAAAAAGCCTGCTAAAAAGAAAGCGGCGAAGAAGAAAGCGGCGAAGAAGAAAGCGGCGAAGAAGAAAGCGGCCCAGAAGAAGCCTGTCAAAAAGAAGGCGGCGAAGAAACCAACTAAGAAACCAACTAAGAAGAAGTTGCCCAGAACAAAGGCCAAAACGATAAAGACAAAGTCAATCAGCAAACCGGATCCTGCTGGATACAGCCGAACCCCGTTGGTAAAGAAACTCGGCATCAAGCCGGAGTCGACATTAACGCTGCTTGGAGAGCCGGCGGACTTCCTAAAGATCCTTGGCCCCGATTTGAAGAACGTCAAGATCCGCAAGACGGCTCAGGGAGATCGCGACCTGACGATTTGGTTCCCGCGTGATTTGTCGGAGTTGACAAAACGAATCGAGCCAATTGCCAGTGCTGTAAAAGACGGTGGGTTGTGGATCGCTTGGCCTAAACAAGCGTCTGGAGTACCGACGGATCTGACACAAGAAAGGGTGCGGAATCTGGGATTAGCCGAGGGGATTGTCGACTATAAAATCTGCGCCATCGACGAGACCTTCTCCGGGCTGAAATTTGCGACTCGAAAAAAGTAACCGTGAGCGTAGTCGGTAATCTAGTTCTTCGATGAAAGCGGCAATACTCGCGCGAACTAGTGGCCCGTCAGGTCTGAACTGACGGGTGCCATGCTCTCGCTTGCGTGAGCATGCCCACTAAGCGACGGCACGGCACCCAAGAAAATTAGCCAGCTCAGCATTGACGAACCATTAGACCAATCGCCGCAAATCACGACTCGAGATCAAAATACTTCGCCAATCCTCGACAGCTTAGCTAATCAAACTGGGTGTTTTCAAAATCCGCATCTTTACCAATCGACAAATGGCGGATCGTAAGAAAGTAGGCCGTAACAAGTGTAGCGCAGTTACGGCAACTTCAGTTTGAGTGATAGGCTCGTGTTTTGCCGTATCATCGTCGCTGACGCTCCTTGATAGCGGCCTACAACCGCACAGTTGGAATAGCTAACGAACGAAAGGTCGTTCAATCGATCGTTCGCCTGGCACTACCCAACAGCCACTGGTTTGCCAGTTTTGGCTGACTCGTAGCAAGCATCAATGATCTGCATCAAAGAGAGAGCTTGATCGGGAGTGTTAAGCGGAGCTTCGGTACCTTCAATGGCACCAATAAAGTTTTGGGCTGATCGAATACGGCCCATATCTTCGCATTCTTCGACTTCGACTGTTTGATTGACTGACTTGCCTGCGTCTTGAACGTACAGCTCACAAGTATCAATCGCAGTGTCGTCCAATCCATCGGAGCCGAACAAGCGTTCGACTTTGCCGCCTGCTTTGCTGCCTTGAAAGACAACAGAGACTTCTTCGCGCTTCACCATCTCGGCCCAAGAAACTTGGAAGCTCAGGACTTGTCCAGTTTTGAAAGTCACGAATCCATGAGCGGCGGATTCGACATCGGTCGTCCCGTCGGCTTTGTCGGGGATGCCCCAAGGGCCTTTGAAATCTTTGTCCGTAATGAAGTTATCGAACGTCTGTCCAATTACATAGGCCGGCTCAGGATTGCCCATGAAGTAAGTTGCAAGGTCGACCATGTGGAGCAAGTCGATCAATGGGCCGCCGCCCGAAAGTGCTTTGGTCGTGAACCAGCCACCAAAACCCGGAATACCAGTTCGGCGAATCCATTTGGCTTGGGCTGAGTTAATCGTGCCGATGGTTCCCTTATTGATTTCTTCCATCATCGCGTAAGATTCTGGCCGAGCCCGATTGTTGAAGTTGAACATCAATGTTTTGTCAGCCGATTTTGCGGCGTCGATCATTTCCACGACTTCGGCGGCACTGAGCGCTGGTGGCTTTTCACAAAACACATGCTTGCCAGCCTTGAGTGCCTTGATCGCAAGCGGTGCGTGAAACTTGTTGGGAACGATGACACTGATTGCGTCTACGTCTGGATCGCTCAGTAGCGCGTCAACGCTTTCGCTGACTTTGGGAATGCCATAGGTCTCGGCCCCCTTCTTGGCAGCTTCCAACGACGCATCCGCGATCGCGACAACTTCCGCTCCACCCTGCTTGAATCCTGCGATGTGATACTCGGCCATTCCGCCCGCGCCGATGATGCCAACTTTTGTGGTCATGGAATTCGTCTTCTGCTAGTGAGGTCTTTGATGGGATCTTGCGAACAGGCAAGGTAATATAACGGCACGCGATTTTCAATGTATTACCGGCTCGAAAGCCAAATTGGCTTAGAGACCGTCGTCCTCAATGGCGTCGGCGAAGCCTTAGATTCCTCCTGACCGAACAAGATTGCCCCGTTGTCAAATTCAATCTTGCGCCATGTTAAAAAGGACAACTCGGTGCGGTTCGGAGCGAACGATAAAGCGGGGTTAGCGACAAGACAGTACAATAGAGGTCAAGCAACTTAACGTCATGTTTTCTTGCGAGGCCGGAATTTCTCTTGCCCATTCGAATCACGGCGTGACATTTTATTAGGAATGAACAATGGGCGACATTTTATCACTGGTTTTTCGTTGGCTGCATATCGTCCCAGCGATCGTGATGGTCGGCGGCGTTATCTTCTTACGATGCTGTGTTACGAAAACAGGCGAGCCAAGTTTTCTTGATGTGCGAGATGATGTTCGAAAACGATGGGCGAAGCTTGTCATGATTTCAACATTGTTGCTGCTGGTTAGCGGGCTTTACAACGCGGCGACGAAAGCGATGGGCTATGACTTGAGCCCCGACGGAAATCAAACCTACAACATCCTGCTGTTGTTGAAGATTATCCTGGCACTGGCCGTCTTCTTTTTTGTGGCGAGGCTGTCGGGGCGAAGCGACAAAGCCAAGCAATTTCGTCAGCGCGAATCGCAGTGGCTGGATCTTTTGATCGCGATGATGTTGGCGATCGTTTTGATCGCTGGCTACATGAAGGTCAGCTCGGCCGGATTCGAAGAGAAAGTTCGCGACGAGCAGACTCAGGTCGAGCAGGAAGTTCTCGCAACTTCATCCAATGCCGTTATGGATTAGTCGTCTCCTTGTGGACTGACGCTGGTTGGATCATCTTTGCGCGTCAGTTTTTTTCATTTTTCACGGCGCGTCTTAATCTTCCGGAATCAATTCGATTTCGTAAATCGTGGGACACAGTTTGCCTGTGACCAGTAAACGTCTTGTTTCGTCATTGAAAGCAATTCCATTTAAGACTGCGTCGACAGGGCGTTGCCTCATTGGCCACATGCCGGAAAGATCGATTAGCGAAGTGACGTCTCCCGTCTTGGGGTCAATTTCATAAACGAAATCTGTTTGATAAACGTTGGCGAAGATTTTGCCAGTGCCAGCCACGTACTCCAATTCGTTTAAACGACCGACTCTGACGCCACCGCGTCGAACCCGAATGGTTCGGCGAATTTCGAAAGTTTCTGGATCGAGAAATCGGATTTCGGCCGTACCGTTGCTCATGATCAAGCTTTCGCCATCACTGGTAAGCCCCCAGCCTTCTCCTTCGTATTCGAATTTATCCACTTGCTTCAAATCTCGGTCGTAAACGAATCCCTGGCCGCTCTTCCAAGTTAGCTGGTAAAGCTTATCGTTGTGAAACGTTAATCCTTCGCCGAAATATTTCTCATCGAGATCAATCTTTGAGAGGACTTCCCCTGATTCAAAGTCGATTTTTCGAACGGTCGATTGGCCGTTTCGACCAGTGCTTTCCCAGACGAATCCGTTGTCAACAAGAAGCCCTTGTGTAAAGGCGGCTTCGTCGTGTCGGTACTTCTTTTTGACTTTGTAAGTAAATCTTGGAGCGTCATTTTTTGGACGCAACGCGATCGCTAAATAGGTGCCCCCTAGCGCGATCGTCAAGAACAAGACGACCAATCCCCAGCGAACTTTGGGTTTCGCATCGTAGGTTGGGCCAACGGGACGCTGAGTCGTTGCTGGCTCCGCGGGAGGAGGAAAGGCATTGCTTTTTCGGCGTTTCGGTTTTGCCATCGAAGAAGACTCGTATTGTATTGGCCAGACTAATTCCGTGTCTCAAACATCGTAACACTTTGTCGATTCGGTGATAAGTTTAGTCAGAGAACTGCAATGTCTGCTTCTTTCGTAGCCGAACGGAGCGAGCCGTCCAGCCATTGCCTCACCGGGCGGCTTGCGCACGCCCCAACAACAATGCAATTCTCCTATGAATTTAGTTCCTTCGTCCGGCGGTTAGTTTGTTGGTCGGCAGCCAATTCATGAGTCGCTATTATGAGAGCCCAAACGCTTACCTCACGATTCTTCAGAGAGTGCGACCTAACTACTCAAATTGAGCGATTGTAGGCCGCTATCAAGGAGCGTCAGCGACGATGATACGGCAAAACACGCGCCTATCACTCAGACTGAAGTTGCCGTAACTGCGCTGCATTTGTTACGGCCTATTTTCTTACGATCCGC
This sequence comes from uncultured Pirellulaceae bacterium, assembly GCA_964589435.1. Taxonomy (GTDB): domain Bacteria; phylum Planctomycetota; class Planctomycetia; order Pirellulales; family Pirellulaceae; genus Mariniblastus. The sequence goes on along the minus strand of CAZPTT010000078.1, from coordinate 15,085 downwards.
CATTTGTCGATGGATAGCGACGCCGATTTTGAAAACGCTCAGTTTGAGTTGCTACAGCGCGTAAGAAAGCAATCCTCTTTCGTTTCAATTCGGCTGTTTGATTTGCCACCGTTTGAGGGGAGATGCGTTATAGTGGCTTTTTATGGATCGTCGACCGCGGCTTTCCGATGGAGCAAATTCCCTGCCTTGGTAATGAACGATGAAAAAGTTAGCTTTGCCCCGATGCTTTCTGTTGGCCTCTTCACTCTTGCTGCTCGTTTTCGATTGCGGATTGACCGCTCCAGTTTTGGCCAGTCCAGTTCGAACGCAAGCGGAGTCTCCGGTCGCCGAACAAGATGAATCGATCGTGAAACACTCATTTCTTGGATTGGGAAAAGCCAATGGAGTCGTGATCGTCGACGAAGGCGGAGTGGTTGAATGGCAAATTAAGCTACCTGCAAGCGATGGGTGGATGCTGGAAAACGGAAACTTACTACTTGCCATTTATCCATGTGATCAGTTTCCTCGCGGCGGCGTGGGCGAAGTCAATCGAGAAACCAAGAAGTTCGTTTGGAAATATCAGGGGCAGCAAAAAGAAATCAGTACCGTTCAGCAGATTGGCGATGACGAATACTTGGTTGCAGAACTGGGAAAAACGCCACGGGCAATTGTGATCAACCGAAACGGCGAAGTGCTTCGCAAAATGCCATTTCAGTGCCAGCAGAAAAACGCACACATGCAAACTCGCATGTTGCGATTGCTTCCTAATGGAAATTACATTGCCCCACATCTGCTTGATTTTGCGGTCAAGGAATACGAACCGGCTACCGGCAAGGTCGTCCGCACGATTGCGACAGACGAACGCGGACGCGAGAAACGAGATTGGCCATTCACCGCAATTCGGCTTGAAAATGGCAACACCGTGATTGGCTGCACGAATGGAAACCGCGTGATCGAAGTCGACGAAGACGGCGCGATCGTTTGGAGTGTCGACAATGATGATCTTGGTGAAAAATTGATCGACGACGCGTGCGGGGTGCAGCGATTACCTAACGGCAATACGGTGATCGCAAGCTACCATGCTAAGGGCGACGCGGTGAAATTGATTGAAGTGACGCCCGCCAAGAAAGTGGTGTGGAAGTTTAGCGGATTGAAATCTGGCTTTCACCATTTTCAAATTTTGACAACGGACGGGCAAGCGTTACCATCCGCGAGGAAATAGCGTTTGAAATTTCGGCGACGTATCATTCCAATTTTGGTCTGGATAACTCCTGACATGTTCAAAACTTTTGAAGAGGCCTATCAATTTGTGTTGAAACACAAAATTTGCACTGTATTTGGCAGCAAGAATTCGCCTTACCCTTCGTTATGGGACAACACGAAATTGTCGGAAAAGAAACCTAAGGCGGGCGGTTGGAGTCCGAAAGTGACGGCGGTTTGGGATTGGAAGACGCGAATTCCGCAAACGTACCCCGATGAGATCTTCTATGGAAAAATTTCCGGTGGTGATGCGGTTTTGATGGAGATGGAACACTTCCGTGAGGTTCATTATCCGGAGGCATTTCAGCCAGTCAGCGAATTGGATCAACTTTCGCAAGACGTTTTCAAAATGATTCGGCTGGAGCCAAATTTCACCGGGCCGCTTCGACGACGAGCCATCGAGGAACTGGGCTGCACGAAAAGCCGATTTGATACCGCGCTTAAAAAGCTGCAAATCAGCTTGAACATTGTTCGTTCAAATGATCCGAAAATGGAAAACGACTTTTGGCTACCCATGCGCGAAGTTCATTTGGATATCGTTACGGAACACGAGTGAACTCAAATTCAGCATTTGAATTACTTGGCCTGCCAATAACAAACGATCGATTCAATCTGGGAGGCAAATTCTCATCTGACGTGGCGAACCTAAGTCATTCTTTGAGAATTGCCAAGTAGCCTGTCCTCAAAAGAATCCACCTGCGTGTCTAGTCAGAGACGAAACCACTCGTATATCAGGTGAATCAAAAATGAAAACGTCACTCAAAATATCAGTCTGCATTTTGTTCTTGTTTTCTGCGGCTTGCTATGGCCAACGGAATGCTGGCAACAGAACGAAGGGGAACGCGATGGATGTTCCCGAACACCCACAGGAAATCGGCGAAGCTGGAATCGCTTGGTACACGACTTGGGAAACGGGCCTGAAGGAAGCCAAACGCTCCAACCGTCCGATTTTCTTTATGTCAGCCGCGACGACTTGTTCGGGGATCTCAGGTGTGTTCTGACCTGGCTACACAAAAACGCAGAACAGTTTGTTCGCGAACGAAGATTTTATTAAAGCGTCTCGAAAGTTCGTTTGTATTCGCATTGAGACTTTCGAAAGCAAAGACACCGAAGAAAAAGTGAGAGCATTGCTCAACGGTGCCTTCGCCAATACTGCGTTCTGTATATTCGACCCGACCGGTGAAGAACGGCTGACCAGATCTGGGCGTGGGCCGTCTCAGAGTTTGGCGACGCGAGGCAGACGAGGGCAGCAAGCGGAGAGTGGTGATGACGTGATGATTGAACGCATGAATCGAATTGCGGGAAATTACCAAGCCGTTGGCAAGGCAGAAGACGCGATTCTTCAGGACTTCAACTCCTTTCGACAAGCCTTGAACGTTGCGTCTGCAGATCAACGACTGCTAGTCCTCGTGGATGTTGGCAAAGTTGATGTGGAAAATGACAGCCGCAAGCAAGTGGAAAGCAAGCTTCAAAAGGTTTTTGCCAACGATGAAATTAAAGGCAAGTTTCACCTCAAATTTACCAATCAAGAAACCGACAAAAATTGGTCTAAGGTAATCAAAGGTGTAACCTCTAAACCTGCTATTCACATCGTTCGATCGGGAACGTTTGGGCTTGAAGGCACCGCCATGGATCAGTTGCCTCTCTCAGCGAGTGCGGACGAGATCAAGCAAGCGATGCTAAAGTCTAACGAGAAGTTCGCTTCCCTTGAAAAGAGAAAAACGTATAGCGAGCATGTCAAAGCTGGTCGGCGACAAAGGATCTATTTTGAAAATGAAATCCCTTACGGTGAAGACCGGGACGGCGACGGAAAAGTAGACAATCAGCGTCGAGGGCGACGACGATAAATCGCGGACACTTTTCTGTGTCAAAGAAACTTGAGATGGGTGCAATGTTGTTTCATTGCACCCATTTTTTTGAACTTTGAATTGGAAAATACAGCGATGTGACGCTTGAGCGAATGCTCACTCAAGCTTTCTTGTCCGCTTGATATTCTTCGCCGCATGACCAGCAGACGAAGAAGCCTTCATCGACTTCCTCGCCGCAGTCGCAATTCCATGCCGGCGTGATTTCCTCTTCGACCTCTTCCAATTCAGACAACAGTTTTTGAGCCTTCTCAAAATCGGACTGTCGAACGAAAACTTCAATCGAGTCTTCTCCGTCCAGCGAAAGGCCCAGTGCCGATGGCTCCAGACCTGACATCGTGACGGTAATTTGATTGTCCTCCAGGACAGCCTTGGCCAGAATCGCCGCAGATTCCGTTTCGTACACAGCAGCACGGACAAATTCGTTTTGGTTCATCGTGTCTTCCTGGTGAAATGAAAAACGTAAAGTGCAATCAGTTGAAAGAAGGAACAGTTGATTCTTCCGGATCTGGTTTCAAAACCCATTTCGCTAAACTAACACGACTCTCCGTGCGAATTCTTCCTGGAAGCCTACGCTGGTTTTGAAATTACCTCTAATCGTCTTTGGTCCATAGCGAGGGCGGTAGATTTACGCGGGAGACCAATGCGTCGATTGCCTCCAACTCTTCTTTTTCGAAATCCAGCCGTTGCAGTGCCTCGCAGTTGTTGACGATCTGTTCGGGGCGACTGGCTCCGCAGAGGACGCTAGTGATCTGTGGATGGCGAAGCAGCCAAGCGATTGCCATTTGGGCCAGGCTTTGATTCCGTGCCTCGGCCATCACATTCAATGCTCGCACAATATCAATGACGTCTTCGGTGAGTTCGGCAGGCCGCAGGCAATCTGGAACCGTGTCGGCGCGGGAGCCCTTGGGGACTTCCTGCAGATATTTGTCGGTCAGCAAGCCTTGGTACAGCGGGCAGAATGCGATCATCCCCATGCCTTGATCTTTGCAGACTCCAATCAAGCGGTCTTCCACCCAGCGATTGAGCATCGAATAGTTGGGCTGATGAATCAGAATTCTTGCCCAGCCATTCTTCTTGCATATTTCGGTGGCGTCTTTTGTTTGCTCGGAGGAATAACTGCTGATCCCGACGTAGAGAGCTTTGCCCTGCTCTACGGCGGTGTTGAGAGCGCCCAGCGTTTCTTCCATTGGAGTTTCTGGATCGAAACGGTGGCTGTAAAAAATGTCGAAGTAATCTACGTCGACGCGCCGAAGCGATTGATCGAGACTGGCCAACAAGTATTTGCGGGAACCCCATTCACCGTACGGCCCGGGCCACATGTCGTAGCCCGCTTTTGAAGAGATCAGAATTTCGTCTCGAGGAAGATCTTTGAGAATCACTCCTACATTGGATTCGGCGCTCCCGTAAGGCGGGCCGTAATTATTGGCGAGATCGAAATGCGTGATCCCATGATCAAAAGCCGTGTAGATCATGTCGCGTTGATTCTTGGTTGGCGCATCACCACCAAAGTTGTGCCAACATCCCAGCGTTACGGCCGGCAGCTTCAGTCCAGAACGCCCGCAGCGGCGGTAAATCATTCTGCCATCGTATCGATCTTCATTTGGAACGTATTCAGAAGTGTTCGCGGACAAGGAAGGTCTCCATATTTTCTTACTGTGGATGTTTCGTATAACCAATCCTCTTAATCGTAATGATATTTTTCAAGAATTGGCACCGCCAACCTGATCCACGTTCTTCGATTTTCTGAGTTGGCCTATAATTCGAATGACTATCACTAAAATGGATTCGCATTCGTAACATCGCCACCTGCCCATGAACCCGGAAAACAACCCGTTCCCGAAAGTTCTTTTGGTAACCGGTGTGCCGTTTTGGAAGGTTCAGCGAGGCTCCAGCAAGCGTATCGCTGTGATGTACGAATACCTCGCAACGTTTGCCGACGTGACAGTTGCCTATCTCGGTGAGATGTCGATTGAGGAATGGAATCAAGCCAACGTCCTTTTAGCCAACGCTCTTCAAAATAGCGACAATACAAACGGTGAAAGAAGCAGCCAAGGATCGAATCGACGTTGCTTGGTCGGACCTGGAATGCCGGGCCGTTTCGCCAGTGCGATGGTTGGTCAATTTTCAAAGCTGTTTAATCGGTCATCAGACGTTGCGCCGCAATCTGCCGAATCGGTGGGCGAATCGTCATTGCCATCAAGGCTCGCGGACTTTCATTCGGATTTGATCTCCGACTATATTTGCGACTGGGTTGAGCAAAACCAACCGGACGTTGTGATTTTCGAGTACGTGACTTTGTCCTATTTGGCGGAGTCAATTCGAAAGGTTCGGAAGCAAATCGAGCCGAATCAAGTAGCCCCGCTCTTGATGATTGATACCCATGACTTAATGCACGTTCGCTGTGAAGAATTTGCAAAGTTTGGACATCAACATTGGTTGCAAATTGATGCGGAAGAAGAAGCCGCGGCTTTGAGTCACGCGGACGTGTTGTTGGCAATCCAGGAAGATGAAGCTGCGAGGCTCAAACAGATGGTGCCGCAGCGACGCGTTTGTGTTGCGAAGCACGCTTGGCCGATCGACCAACTTGGAGACGCCTTCCGCTCAAGTTCGCCGCAACATGAGTTGCCGATAAACCATGACGATTTTCAGATTGGATTTGTTGGATCCGCTGGAGTTGCTAATTGTCTGTGTTTAGAAAGCTTCCTGCGTCATGTTTGGCCATCGATTCAGGCGACCGCCGAAATGAATGTTAAGTTGATCGTCGGCGGGAACCTCTCGCAAACTGATCTACCGAAGGAACTTGATTTTACGAATGTCGATTTTGCTGGTCGCTTCGACGATTCGGCGAACTTTTATAGGCAGCTTGATTTGGCCATCAATCCGGCTGTCATTCCATCTGGATTCAAAATCAAAAGCTTAGAGGCTCTTTCGTTTTCGACTCCGCTTGTATCGACGCCGGCGGGATTGGCTGGAATTGAATCGGCTATCGGTCGGTGTGCGGTTTGCGCAAGCAGTTGGTGTGAGTTTGCCAGAGCGATCGCTGATTTGGCGCAAGACCGGAATCAAGTTGCTCGAATGGCGGGTGCTGCAAGCGAGTTCGTTAGCGAAGAGTTTTCGCCCACCAAGATCTTTGCGGAGTTAAAGACACTAATTGAAGACCAAGCCAATTTGACTCAGCCCGGACTGACGCCTGATGCGAATTCGGTTTCCCCAGGTGGAAGCGATCCACAAGCGGAGGCGAATTCAAAATGAAATTCACAATTGCCATCTGCACTTGGAACGGAGCAGCGACGCTGCCGGCAACGCTGGAATCAATTGCTGCGATGAAACAGGTCGACGCCATCGACTGGGAAGTTCTTGTTGTTGACAACAATAGTACCGATCAGACACGGAGTATTTGTGACGCTTTCTCGAATCGCCTACCGATCCGGGTCGTACTCGAAACGAAACAGGGACATTCGTTCAGCCGAAATTGTGCTATTGACCATGCGTCAGGCGATTTTATCGTTTGGACGGATGACGATGTGATCGTCGCAGAGAATTGGTTAAGCGTTTACGATTCGGCTGTTGACGATTATCCGGCGGCTTCGTTTTGGGGCGGACGGATCAAGCCATGTTTTCAGCACGAAGTGCCGAAATGGGTTCACGAAAATTGGGACGTTTGTGGTGGCGTGTTTGCCGAACGAGAGCAAGGCAGCGAACGGTTTCAAATTACTGAAGTCGAAAAACTTCCTTACGGTGCTAACTTTGTGACTCGTCGTTTGGTTCAAGATCAATTCCGATTCGATTCGAAGTTTGGTCGAGTCGGCAGCGGCGTTCGTGGTTTTGATGAGATCGATGTGCTTAGCCGGATGCTTGCCGCAAATCACTTTGGGGTTTGGATCCCCGAGGCAGAGTTGCAACATGTCATTCCTGAATCACGAACCAGCTTGAAGTACATCTCAGATTACTTTCAAGGCCAAGGCGAAACGTGGGTTGAGCGGGGCGTATCAAAATTGACCGCTGCGGAAATCAAAAAGGCAATTCGGCAGCATCAATTCAAATACTGGTGCGCCCGAATTTTGTCGGGGGCATGGTTTCCCCATCTCGTGCAAGTAAACAATCTTCGCGGCCAGCTATTGGCGCTTTCGAGAGCTTCGGGCCTGAGCACTTAAAGCGATTGCCGATAGCTTCCTGGTGGGGAACTTAATTATCCTTAAAACTGTCCCACATCAGGGAACCGGCTTGGCAAGCATTTTTGAACCTGAAATGGCCGCTTTTTGAGAATAAAGCGGCCCAAATCTGTGATTCTTTCCACGTAATTTCAGCTAAAACTTGTCGTTTCTTTAGCTAAGAGCTAACCTTAGCCAATGGGCTCGAAATCCGTTACGAACATCAATGTGGACATCATCATGAAGCGGTCACTCATGAAAAACTCGCTCACGAAACGCAAAAGTGGATTCACACTTGTTGAACTGCTTGTCGTGATCGCGATCATCGGGATTTTGATTGGGATGCTGATGCCAGCCGTGCAGATGGTGCGGGAAGCCGCCCGACGAACTAGCTGCGGCAACAATCTGAAGCAACTTGGGATCGCGATTCATAATTTCGAAGGCAGCTTTAGTGCGATTCCACCGGCACGAGGAGCCGACGAATTTCTGACTTGGCCAGTTTACCTGATGCCGTATCTTGAGAATCAAAATCTCTACGACAATCTCGACATCACTCAAAAGTACCGCTACCAGAATTCGGAAGCGATCAAGGTCACGATGCCAATGATGTTGTGTCCGTCCCGCAACCGAAATTATCCTTACGTCAGCCGCTACGAAACCAAAGGTTATCACGTTGGTGCCGTTGGTGATTATGCAGGCAACGCTGGCACGTCTCAGTATTTGATCGATGATGCGTGGGCTAAGTTCAGCCAACAAGTTGATGGCGTTTTTAATTCTGGTTTTTCCAAAGACAATCCGGTCGTTGGAGAAGTCATGAGTGGTGGCGGAACCGGACGATATGAATTCTCCAATGTTGTCGATGGTCTTTCGAGCACCATCTTCCTCGGTGAAAAGTATGTGAGCATCTACGGTGTGCAACACCCCGGTGGCTGGGGCGATGGCTCTATTTACCATGGTGATGAGCCCGAAGGTTTTATTCGAATTGGCGGCTATGGCTTAAAGCTGTCGGCGGGCGAGTCCCAAACGGTAGCTCCTGGTGACCTACCAATTTTTGGCTCGTCCCACCCGTCGATTGTCAACTTTGTTTTGGGCGACGGAAGTGTACACGGATATAAAAGCCGTATCGATGAAACGACGCTCTTCCGATTGTGCTCACGTCAAGATGGCGAAATGGTTGAGTGGTAAGCGCAAGACGCGTTGCTTCTCGAAGTTACATTTTTACCGCCGCGCTTGAAGTTTCCATGCAGTCTGCCAAATGCACCCCCTTTCAAAATGCAAACCCCTTCCATTTATTTCGTCGGCACGCATGCCGAGGTTGCTCACCACGCAGCCTCGCTGAAGAAGCGTATGCCGGTGCAAATTGTGGAACCTGAAAGCGTGGTGGGTGTAGCCAAGCCAGGTGATCTGGCGATTTTCTTTTCCGAGCATTTCGATCGCTTTCGCAACGCTTGCCAGCAGCTTAAGCAAAATCATGTCGCCACTCTGTACCTGATCGACGGAATTTTGGAGTGGAGAAATGCGTGGGAGAATCGGCCAGATGAACCGGCCTGCCCCTACGCCATGCGTCCCGTGCTTTCACACAAAGCAGCTTGTATTGGCGCATCTCAAGCTCGGGTTCTTGATGGCTGGGGGAATACTGGCCGGACTGAGATCGTGGGAATTCCACGGCTGGATGCCATTCGCGAATCAAGCGATTCGCGAACTCGGTCGAACGACAACGGCGTGTTTCGGGTTCTCGTGATGACGGCAAAAACGCCTGGCTTCAACGATGAACAAATGGCTCGTGTCAAACAAAGCCTCGATGATTTAAGAGCTTGGTTTCAGGCGAACCCGCGAGTCGATCAACGGAACGTCGAGGTCGTGTGGCGATTGACGGCTGGATTGGAAGCTGAGATCGGTGTTGAAAATCAATTGAGTGATTTGAGTGGTCGCGAATTGGGCGAAGTCTTAGCCAACGTCGACGCAGTCGTTTCGACACACTCGACAGCGATGTTGGAAGCCATGTTGGTTGGATTGCCTGTCGCCGCACTCGACTACCACAATTGCCCGATCTATCTGCAGACGGCTTGGAGTATTCGGTCAGCAGAATCGATCGGCGTTGTTCTTGAGCAGCTTGCTCGGCCTCCCGAATCGAAAATGCACTTTCAACGCGGCGAGCTGCATGACGCTTTGCTGAACTCCGGGGTGGGCGGAAGAGTAGGCGAAGCAGAGAACGGGAGCGGCGAACGATTGGCGGCAACGGATCGCTTGGAGAAACTAATTCAAGAAATGCTCAGGTTGGCGGCTGAACAAATTAAGTCATCCAATGGGGGTAGTGAGCCGCTTTCTTTTCCTCTGCAGATTTTGAGTGTTCCCGATTCGCCGCACGAAAATGAGTTCGACCACGCTTTGATTTATCCGAATGCGATCGAATTTGAAAACAACGACTTACAAATATCTCAAGCGGAATTGTCACATGCGCGCCGAGAGATTGAACATCTTCACCGAGAAAAAGATCAGCTCCAATCGGAGTTGGATCAAGCCCACGAGATCTTCGAGCAGATTCATCGCCACCCAATTGCTGGCCCTATCGTTCGTTTGAGACAGTCGATTGTGGATTGGCTCGGACGATTCAAGACACGCCGGCAGCGAGTTGGGGCTGAGCCTGGTACGGTGGATAAATTGCCCGACGATTCGAAGATTGCCCAGAAAAATCCGTCGTCATCGTTGTCAGGAAGCTAAGTTTAAAACGCTGTGATCCAAAAACTCCAACAACGCGAACTGGCGCTACAATCGACCCGACCGGAAGATCCGATCGTTTTGTGTGCCGCCGACGATAACTATGTTCGCCCGCTTTCGGTGACGCTGCACTCTGCTGCCAGTTCATTAACTGGCGATCATCATTTGCATGTCCTGTTGATGGACGGTGGTATATCTCAGGAAAGCTGGCAGGGCCTCAAAGAGACGTTAGTCGATCTGCCAATTTCGATTCATGTGATGAAGCCTGATCGTGCGGAAGTCGCTGACCTGGGAATCTCGCACCACATTACGCACACGGCCTACTTTCGATTGTTGGCGGCCCGCTTGCTGCCGGATTCGATCGACAAAGTCATCTACCTGGACTCCGACGTGCTGATCAAGCACGATCTGACCGAGTTGTGGAACTATGACGTTGAAGACAATTACTGCATGGCGGCGACCGATATCGCGTGCCCATTTATTGATGCGAGGCAAGCCGACCCCAAGTACAAAAAAGCCATCCCCTACTTGGCCGCGATTTCGCCAGTGCAAAATTGGCGCGAGCTAGGCATTGACGGTTCGGCCCCCTATTTCAATAGCGGCGTGATGGTGATCAACCTGAAACGTTGGCGAGACGAAAAAATTGAAGAGACTTTGCTGGCCTGTTTGCGAAACAATCCTAAATACGTTTGGTGTTGGGATCAGTACGCATTGAATGTCGTGTTCGCCGGACAATGGAAAGAGCTTCCTTCGAAATGGAATCAAGGCGTTCACGTTTTCGAATACCCGAGCGAAGAATTCAGTCCAATCGACCGCGCAGAGTTCATCGAGATGCGCGACAATCCGGCTTTGATCCATTACACGACAGAATTTAAGCCTTGGGAATATCGCCCCTATCATCCGCTGCGTGAAACGTTTTTCGAACAGCTAGACCAGACGGCTTGGCGTGGATGGCGACCCGAAAAGCCAGAATTTTCGTTGTTGGATTGGTGGAACATTCAGGCGGTTTATTGGATTCGGACTTTCACCATCAACTACCGCAAACTCGTTTCTGTTTTCGCGTGATCCATTTCTTAAGTTCGCTGCGACATTGAGCAAAGCATCATGAACGTCTTCAATTCTAATGGTCGATCAGAGCCAGGCGAGGCAGCCAATGCGGCTTCTCTCCCAAGCGCGCTCGACGAATCATTAGAATTGAGCCCATCGAAGGCCGGTGCTACCCGTCGGTCAAATTCAGAATCGTCCCCAAAATCCATTTCGCCGATCACAATTTTTGCGGTACCGAAACCATTTGAATCTTCGAACGATCCCTCAGTTGATTTGATTCAGAGAAATGCGATCCGTTCTTGGGCCGCGCTTAGCCCTCAAGTCGATGTCCTTTTGATTGGCGATGAGCCGGGGATCGAAGAAGCGGCGGCTGAGTTGGGCGTACGACACGCGGGTGGAATGAAGTCGAATTCAAGCGGCACGCCGCTGATTAGCTCCGCGTTCGAAATCGCCCACGAACAAACGTCATCCCCAATCTTGGTTTACTGCAACAGCGACGTCATTCTGTTGAACGATTTTGTGGCCGCCATCAACCGAATCCAAGCTGCCGAATTTGATGATTTTGTCGCTTTCGGAAGGCGAATTGATCTATCGGTTGAGTATGAAATTGATTTCGGCGACACGTCGCAAGTTCAAAAGCTTTTGGAGTCTTGCCATAGTCAGGGGAAGCAAAGTTCAATTGCTTGCAAGGAGTATTTTGTTTTCAACCGAAGGCTTTACAATCCAACTCCACCGTTCGCCGTCGGACGTGGTAATTGGGACAACTGGATGATTCATTCAGCCAAAGAAAACAAGATTCCCGTCATTGATATTTCCGCTGTTTCGAAAGTGATTCACCAAGCACACGATTACTCTCACACCGGCCGTGGCCGCTGGAGCTGTTACGTTGCCGGCGGGGAAGCCAAAGAGAATCAGCGGTTGGCCGGTGGACGTCATCTGATCACCGGTTCAACGGCGACTTGGCTCTTGGACGATTTCAGTTTGAGAGAGATTCGATTACAGCGATTGAACCTGGCATTCTGGTCAGATGTGCCACAGTTTCTAAGGTTGATGCTGGATTTGATGGCCAGTCGTTAGGGCAATTTGGAACTTTAAAGCTGCCAAACGCGTCATTGGCAAGCTAGAATATCAGATACAATTCGCTTAATTTGACGTCGACATATTGATTTTTTTCGCAATGGCGAAAAGTCGCACGCCCGATATTGCCCAACTGGTGTATCTTCCGTCTTCTCTTCATGCGTTGCATCGTCACCACCGGGTCTTGCTCCATGTTCTCCACTTTTGCAACCATATTTGCCGCGGTTATTCTGTGCGCTGCGGCGGTGCAATTGTTGGTGGCTATCTATTTCCGCAGAACCTTCTTTCGAAAAGAAGTCTGTCGGCTACCAAGCGAAAATCAAAATTCCGTTGCCGTGCTGATGTGCGTTCGCGGCTGTGATCCGTCGCTTCGTCATTCGCTGATCGGAATTCTGAATCAAGAGTTTGACAACTATGCGGTTCACTTGGTCGTCGATCACTGTGGAGATATGGCTTGGGGCGTCGTGCAAGAGATTAAGCGTGAGCACGACGTTAACAACATTTTGACCATTCATGAAATGCAAGATCCACTTGATACTTGTGGATTGAAATGCAGTGCTTTGATTCAGGGATTGTCTAACGTCGCTCCGGAAACCGATTACGTTGTGCTGATGGATGCTGACGTTCGCCCCCATTCAACTTGGCTGGCCGAAGCGACGGGCCCATTGGCGGCTGACCCAACGATCGGTTTAGTGACCGGCAATCAATGGTTTGAACCTATGGCGGGTTCTTCGTGGGGGTCGTTAGTTCGTAGCATGTGGAATGCCGGCGCGCTGGTTCCAACTGCAATTTTCCAAAACCCTTGGGCTGGAACATTGGCCATGCGAATGGAAGATGTTCGTAAGGCAGAGTTGTCGAGAGTCTGGCGTCATTCGGTAGTGGACGATGGGCCGATGCGGCAAGTCATGGATAAGCTTGGACTTGCTGTCCACTTTGCTCCATCGTTGATCATGATCAACCGAGAGCGATGCACATTCTCGTATGTCACGATGTGGGTGACGCGCATGCTGACTTGGTCGCGTCTGTACGAATCCACATTCTTTTTGTCCGTGATTCACTCCGTATTCAGCAACTCAATCATGATGGCAACATTTGGATTGAGTATCGCTGGCTTGTTGATGGGCAACTATTGGGTGGCTGGATCGACAATGGTGGCACTGCTGGTGAGTGGGTTGATGTCGGTCGCAGCTTACCTGACGGTTCGCAGCAGCGTGTCTCGAAGTTGTGCGTTAAGAGGTGAAACGTTGCAGCCAATTGGGTTGATTCGAGTCACCAAATTGATGCTTACCGTACCAATCGCTCAGTTGATCTATGGCATGTCTTGCTTGCGTTCAATCTTTATGCAGCAAGTCAAATGGCGTGAAATCACTTATGAGCTAAAAGGCAAAACTCAAGTTCGTATGATGAACTACCAACCGATCGCGCAATCTGCCGACGAGATTCACTCCAAAGTCTCAATTTAAATTTGGGCTGGCAAAGCTGGCAAAGGCTTTAGCTCCCACTAGAGCACTTTTAGAATTAGTTTGCATTGTATCCGCAGTGCCCAAAAAAATTTGCACATTCTCTGGGTTTGAATTGGTTGATGATTTTGACGATTGCGTTCTCAAGTTCATCGGTGGTTCTAGCTGCAGCTTTCCTCAAGAGTGTTTTGAGTTTTGAGAATGCAAGTTCAATTGGATTTAGATCTGGGCTGTATGGCGGCAGATACATCAATTCTGCTCCAACGGATTCTATGGCCTCTTTGACCCCGGCTCGCTTGTGACTGCTAAGGTTATCCATGATGACTAAGTCGCCAGGTTTGAGAGTTGGAATCAATTGTTGCTGGACGTAAGCTAAGAAAACATTTCCATTCATTGGCCCGTCGACGACCAAAGGAGCGGTAAAACCAGTTGACCTCATCAGGGCCGCTAAGAATGTTGTGGTTTTCCAGTGTCCATGAGGAACATCGCTGATGACGCGTGATGATTTTGGCCCCCAGCCGTAACGTCGAATCATTTTGGTGTTGGCACCTGTTTCGTCAAGAAAGACAAGATTGCCAATCGGTTGATGGCTGACCAAGATATCCCACCAACGCCTCTTGGATTGAACATCAGCACGTTGCTGCTCGGCGGCCCGTATGACTTTTTTTAAGTACGATGCCCCAGCGACGAAGCGCATGCCAGAGCGTAGGTATACATCCCGGAAGCTCAAGATTCGTTTTTAACTCTTCGAGCGTAAGGCTTGGGTTGGACTCGACAGCTGCAAGGATTGCGGAGCGATAAGAATCCAACTTTCGCTTGGGGCCTGTCTTCCCTTGGCGAGGCAATAATTCGCCAGTCTCATCTCGAAGATCTCGCCATTGGAAAATCACACGCGTTGATACCGAGTACTTCTCCGCAACCGCCTCGATATACATACCCTTGTCTACGTCCGACATCACTCGCTCACGCAAGTCCAATGAATAGCTTCCGGCCATCGTTACCTCCTTGAAATGGTGTTCAAAGAGAATAACAAACCTGATAGCCTTTCATGAACAGCAATCTTAAAAGTGCTCTAATAAACTTTTTCCGAGCTCTTTCTGAATCATATCTACTTGATTCCCTCATGAATGAGCCCTGTGTAGGGTGAGGGAAGCTTGCTGGTCTAGTTGGTTATCGTCGTCGGCGAGGCATTGAAAGTTGTCGAAATGATTTCGAATGCTTCGGAATCTACGCCTGCAATTCGGGCATCGCGAATGAGTGATTCAGCGTCTAAAGGTCTATCTTGCGAAACATAAGTTTCCGCGAGCATCTGAATCAGTTGCTTGTTTCGTGGACTTGCGTCATGGAGTTCAAGCAGAATGGCCTCGGCCTTCTCAAACTTTCCAGCGTCCGCATAAGCTTGGGCCAAACGCTGGCGAGCCATGTGATCACCAGGATGATTGAGTACGACATTTCGAAGCAAGTAAATTGTCTTTTTTAGATTTCCTGCTTCGTATTGAAGTGCACCCAAACTGTCGAACAAGTC
>CAZPTT010000077.1:8787-30337 GCA_964589435.1 uncultured Pirellulaceae bacterium | reverse complement strand
GAGCATGCCCACGCAAGCGAGGGCATGGCACCCATCAAAGATTGGTCAACTAAGCAGGCAGGCAATTCAGAATTCGGCCAATTCAGCAATTGGTCAATTCAAGATTAATGAAACACTACCGCGATTCAACTTCCGTAACTTTCAATGGAATTTGCAAGTTGAACGAATGCCGTACCTTGTTGTCATCGATGCGATCCGCAGCGCATATCAAAGCAATCGGGACACCGTTTTCAATCCAGACTTGGGGTCGTTCCAAATGATCAAATTGTTCGGTCGTGCCGTCTTCCCAAGTCACTGTACGGTCGGAGATCTCGTGGTGTTTGGCCGGCTGCCAATCGAGGCCGTCTTTCGAGTCGTAGTGAACGAGCGAAAAGACACGCTTCTTTTTGATGTGCTTGATGCGTTTTACAATCGCTCGGTACTTGCCGGACTGGTACCAGATGTAGGGGTCTTCCGCCGGAAATCGTTCGCCCTCGAAAGTGAATACAAGACGCTTTTGTTTTACGATCGGGCCAATCGGGCTATCTGCAATCGCGACGCAGTGAACGACGGGACCGCCTTTGGGTGGAGCAATTTCTTGACCGACGGCCTTGTAGACGAATAAAAACTTTCCATCCGGGCCTTGGCAGACGGCTGGGTTGGAAGTCATCAAACTATCCGGCGCATCTTTGTCAGGACTGATATCAATTAGCGGAGCTTCATGACGAACCCACGGCCCGTTTGGAGAATCGGAGACCGCCACACCGATGCGTTGGTTATTTCGATGTTCCCAATTCAGTTTTGGCTTGCCCGGCATGCCAACAATTTCGCCTTGGCCCGTATTGCCCATGTGGTAAATGTAATACTTACCATCAAATTTGTGGGCAGTCGGATTATGTGTACACCATCCGTCCCAATGCTCTTTACCGCGCCGCTCCAACGCAACATCCTTGTGAACGAAAGGGCCGAACGGGCTGCTCGCCGTTGCGTGAGCAATCTCTGAATCAACGACCCATGACCAGCCCAAATGCTTGGGCCAGCGCGAATAGAACATGTGATAAAGCCCGTCGTCAGACCTCACCAGCGAACCTCCCCAATGGCTGAACTCTTCGCTGCCAAAAACAGATGTTCTCGCGACCTCACCAAACTCAACTTTCAAATCTGGCGAACGCGTCGAACTGGAATCGAGTTCCTGAGTAATCGCAGCGGACGAGTGAACGGGGTTTCCGATTGCGAGCATACTCATTCCAATCGCAATTCGCGAAACGACGAATCGGGTTTGTCTTGAAAATCGCTTTTTCAACGTCGTCTGGATCATAAATTTAACACCTGATTATTCGGTCACTAGTGGCCCGTCAGGCCTGAAATCTCTCGCGTGCGCGAACATGCCCACGCAAGCGAGGGCATGGCACCCGTGAAGATTAGTCAACCCAGCATTTACGAACCACTCGATGAGTTTGCAAACTTCTAACAAAGCCGAGCTGAAGAAGCAAATCTATCTAGTTGAGTCTGAAGTCCAATTCACGACGAAGTTCAATTCACGACGAAGTCCAATTCTACTCGGTCTTCATCAGATCCTTATTAGCTTCGCCGCGCTTTGCTTTCCTTCGGACTTAAACTTTGATAACGATCCGCTTCAAGTAAAGCAGTTCCGCAACGAGCCAGAAAAATCCAACGTGGCTGATCGCGAACAAGAATGAGGAAGCCTTACTAATCTCCTCACCGGCGACAAAGAATCCCAACACCAACGGGAACAACTTTCCTTCGCCAACTGGAATCAGCCAATAGCTGAGCATCCAGATCCAGGAAAAAGCATAAAGGAACAACGGGTTCAATCCAAAGGCTTGTAGTGGTTGAAACTTGAAACGACAAACATCCATTAACCAGACCAGCACCGACAAAACGAGCATCGCCCAACCCGCAGTGAGAACAACAAACGAACCCGTCCACAATGCCTTGTTGACCGGCCAAATATATCCCCACGCCCAGCCTCCAGCGATGAAGGCGATTCCTACACAGGCCAGTACGACGACACTCCGAATACGATTCGATTCAGACTTAAGATATCGTGCTGTTTCGAAACCAATCAGCACCGTGACGATGGAAGGAATCGTGCTGAGTAAGCCTTCTGGATCGAAGGCAACGCCATCAACCGAGTACATTCGCTTAGCGCCAAGGATCATTTGATCAACGAGGCGAACGGCATTGGATTCCAACGCGTAAGGACTCTCGCCGCCGAACAGCACCAACACTCCCCAATAACTCAGCAGCAGAATTGCCGAGACACTCAACACAATCCAGCGCTGGCGAGCGAACAAGACGATCAAAGCCGCTGCGGCATAGGCAAGTGCGATTCTTTGAAGAACGCCCATGATCCGAAAGTCACTCGAGAAGGTGTACGACGACAACGCGTGCAAAAGCAACCCGATTCCAAAAATCAGGATCGTTCGCTTGGCAATTCGTAACCCGACAGCTCGGTCAAATTGGAAATCCGAGCGTGAAAACGAAAAGTACATTGCCGATCCGACAATGAACAGAAAAAACGGGAATACTAGATCTGTCAAAGTACATCCGTGCCATGGAGCGTGTCGAAGCGGCCCATACACATGGCTCCACGAACCTGGATTGTTAACCAAAATCATTAGTGCAATCGTCAATCCACGAAGCGCATCCAGCGAAGCATAGCGTTTGCTGCCCCCAGAAACCGGAAGTTTATCTGATTGCGTTTTAGGTTCTTCGGAAGTGACTGACACAGAAGGATCCAATCTTGCACTTTTCTCGCAGGCTTTTTCTAGCAAGCTCATTCGCTGAGCTTTCTTTTGCTGAGCTTTCTTTGGTTGCGACTTCATACATGGACGATGATACACTGGCTTTCATACTAAACGAAACGGCCTGACGCCGATCGGCATTGAATTTCAAATGAATGTTTTTCCCGCTGACGGATTGAAAAGACAAAAGATGAATTCAGTAAGTAAGAAACTTTGCTTGGCAATTTGGCTATTGCTAATTTCACCCGCCATATCCGTGTCGCATGCACAAGAGCGGCCTCATATCGTCATGGTGATGGCGGACGATCACGGCTACGGCGACGCTGGCTATACAGGTCATCCCGTCGTAAAGACACCGCACCTCGATCGGATGGCCCAAGCTGGCGTTGTTTTCAATCGCTTTTACGCGGCCGCACCCGTCTGTTCGCCGACACGCGCCAGTGTGATGACCGGTCGCCACCCGTTTCGCGGAAACGTTCCGAATCATGGTCACTACCTACGCCCGCATGAGATCACGATCGCCGAAGCACTTAAGGCAGCAGACTATGTTACTGGGCACTTCGGCAAATGGCATATCGGATCCGTGCAGCCGGGCAGTCCCACTTCGCCCGGCGGACAAGGCTTCGATGAATGGCTTTCAGGATTGAACTTTTTTGATAACGATCCCTACCTTAGTCGTAATGGAACTTACGAACGCCACGAAGGCTCTGGTTCAATGATCAGCATGGACGCAACGATCGAGTTTTTAGAAAAGCATAAAGACGATGGCAAGCCGATGTTCACGGTGACCTGGCTTCCCGCACCGCACGACCCGTTTGGTGAAGTTCCCGAGGGAATTCCGAACGCGAATAAGTTGTACGAAGAACTCGGGAAATCGGCGGGCTACTATCGTGAAATTACGCTGCTCGATCAACAAGTCGGTCGGCTACGGAAAAGCCTGCGTGACCTAGGCATCTCGAAGAACACTTTGTTTCTTTATCACAGTGACAACGGTGGGCTGGTGGCTGAATCGTCAGGCGGGCGAATGAAAAAAGGTTCGATTTACGAAGGCGGCTTGCGAGCTCCAGCAATTTTGGAATGGCCATCCCGCTATCTACCGGCTGAAATTGATACGCCAATCAACTCCTCAGACCTCTATCCGACGTTGTTAGAAATCGCCGGCGTTAATAATGTCGAGCATCAACCTAAGTTGGATGGCATTTCAATCGTTCCAATCTTGGACAAAAAAACGTCGACTCATCCTCCAATGGGATTTTGGCACGGTTACATGGATGGGCAAGCCACCTGGAGTGATCGAATCATCAAGAGTCTCATGGCAGCTCAGCAATCCGGCGCAGCCACTCCTTATCCAGATCGAATTTTGAAAAACGTGAACGCGTTTCCTCAACGTGACAAAACTGATCTCCATGGCCATGCCGCCTGGACGAACTGGCCATGGAAACTACACCGGATTCAAATCAAAACCGGAGCCGACATCACTTGGGAGCTTTACAAGCTCGACGATGATCCGATCGAATCAAAAGACGTACTCGATCAACATCCTGATCGAGTTGCCAAGATGCGCGTTGAATTGGAAGACTGGCAGAGATCAGTCCTCGATAGCTGGTCAGGAAACGACTATCCGAAAAAGTAAAAGTTTGCCGATTCGAGTGTTGTTTCGAGATCCAACTACTTCTGCTTCGTAGATCAAGACGAAAGTGTGTGTTTCAATCTTTTGGACGTAGCCTGAGCTTCGCAGCCATATGGAATTTGATAATTTCGATTTTCGATCGAGCAGAGTATCTGCGCTCAAGGCACTCATCGCAGAACGACCGCCACTATCGCATTTCGGTTTTCAGCCATGCTCTGGCGTAGGCCCAATACCTCTCGGCAGAGGCCGTGCTAATTTCCAGAGCGGTGGCAGCGTCTTGGATTGTTAACCCAGCAAAAAATCGCAGCTTGACAAGCCTGGCCTTCACTTGATCCTGCCGCTCTAGCTTTTCCAAAGCTTCGTCCAACGCCAACAGCTTTTCTGGCTCCGAAGCGGCCGGGTGATTCCAAGTATCAAGTTCGATTCGTTGTCGACCGCCACCTCGTTTGACGGCTTTCGCAGCACGGGCATGATCAATCAAAATTCTTCGCATTGCCTCAGCGGCCGCTCCAAAAAAATGGCCGCGAGAGTTCCATTTTCGCTCGCCACCCTTTTCGTCGCCCGCTATTCGCATCCACGCCTCATGCACCAAGGCCGTTGCTTGCAGGGAGTGGTCAAGCCTTTCTCGATTCAGTTTCGAAGCGGCCAACCGGCGAAGTTCGTCGTATACCAGCGGCAGAAGGTCTTTCGCCGAACGCGAATCGCCAGAATCGAGCGCATCAAGAATTTCGGTAAACCGCCTTCGCCAAGCTTCTGCAACAGCCGATACGAACCGATGTCCCGACCAACTTCAACCTTCAATTCACTGGGGGTTATCCTTGTTGGATTCGTCGTTTCGTATGGATCGATACCATCAAGAAAGCTGTCTTGCTGTTCGTGTGCTGCCACCAGATTCTCAACCCGCTGCCGAAGTTGACTGTCGTTCCCGCACTGGTTTCGTATGAAAGCTGCTCGTTGCGAGACTGGCAGTTCGGTAGCTTCAGCAAAAATGGACTCTTCAGTCTTCATGTTCCGGTAACGTCAATTTATTTTGATCAGTTTTATTTTGAAGGTTGCCAGCCCAGCCCATTCTCTAATTCAGTGCGTGAGCCGACCAGCAACTCCCTCAAATAAATTGACGATTCGACAAAGATAATACGAATACTGAACTAAACGGCTCTCCTTTACCGGAAAAGCACCCCTCACTCATTGTGTGGTATTATTGAATCGACCCAACCTTTTCTTCTTGAAATTTGATTCTGGTAGCGTTGTCGCATGTCGAAAAGCACGAATGTCAGCCACTGGATCGACTTGGTGAAAGACGGTGATTCAATCGCCGCGAATCGAATTTGGGAACACTACTTCGACCGCCTTGTCCGTTCTGTGCGGGGCCGATTGTCAGGACAAAATCGAGCCGTTTCAGACGAAGAAGACATTGTGCTGAGTGTTTTCGATAGTTTTTACAACGCGGCCGAAAAAGGACGGTTTCCAGATTTATCTGATCGAGACGATCTTTGGCGACTCTTGCTGCGAATGGCCGCCAGAAAAGTGATCGATAAACGAAGGCACGACTTGCGGCAGCGACGGGGCGGAAACGTGAAGATCCATTCGTTGGATCAGGCTGATGACGATAAACATGTTATCGAGGCCATCGGTGACGAACCGTCCCCTGAAATGGTACTGATGATGCACGAATCGGTGGAGCAATTTTTTTCTCATTTGGGTGTCGGGCAGCTTCGAGATTTAGCGGGTGCTAAGTTGGAGGGGTACTCCAATGCTGAAATTGCTCAGCGTTTTGGCTGCTCCGAGCGGACGATCGAACGTCGTTTGCATCTGATCCGAGAAAAATGTCAGCAGGAATTGGTCGAACAAAATGAACATCCGACAGCAAAAACTACCGATCGAGGCCCTAGAACGGATTGATGATCTTTGCGCCGATTTCGAACGCAAGTGGCAATCTGACCAACCGCCGAAAATCGAGTTGTTGCTTTCGAAGGACGATTTGCCTCGCGATACAATTGAGCGCAACGTTTTGTTCGCTGAGCTAATCGCGTTAGATATCGACTACCGGCGGCGACGCGGCGAGACGCCAACGAAACAGGAATACATCAATCGCTTTCCAAATGCCTCCAAGGAAATCGCGGAGGCGATCAATGACGCTCTCGGTCAAGAAATTCAACGTCCAGGTGTTTTTGAACCACCCACGGTGGGCCGACTTGCCGAGCTTTTTCCGTCACTGGAAATTATCGAACTCATAGGGGCAGGCGGTATGGGAGCTGTCTACAAAGCCCGTCAACCTGGACTCGACCGAGTGGTCGCCTTGAAAATTCTCCCGGAAGAATTCGGACACGATGTCAAGTTTGCGTTGCGCTTCACACGCGAAGCACGGACGTTGGCAAAACTAAGTCATCCCAATATCGTTTCCGTTTTCGAATTTGGAAAAACAGAAGACACCTACTACTTCCTGATGGAATTTGTGGAGGGTTCAACACTTCGAGGTGTTGTCAACGCGGGCGAGCTCAAGCCGGAGCACGCGCTTGCCATCGTGCCGCAGCTTTGTGATGCGTTGCAGTTCGCCCACGACAAAGGGATTATCCATCGCGACATCAAACCCGAGAACATCTTGATGGCCGCCGATGGCTCAGTAAAGATTGCCGATTTCGGCCTTTCTCGAATACTGGGCAATGACAGCCAAGAAGAGATGCTTACCGGAACGCATCAAGTCATGGGAACGCCGCGCTACATGGCACCCGAGCATTTAGAAGGTTCTCACGACGTCGATCATCGCTCGGACATCTACTCACTCGGCGTCGTCTTCTACGAAATGCTAACGGGTGAGCTTCCGATCGGTCGGTTCGCGGCGCCGTCAAAGAAAGTCGAGATTGATGTCAGGCTCGATGAAGTTGTCTTGCGAACACTTGAGAAGGAACCGCAACGACGGTATCAACGCGCAAGTCAAATCAAGTCCGACGTGCAGTCAATCACTTCAAGCAATCATCCTGTCGTTGCCCAGACGCTTGCGTTTGACTCTCAAACTCCACAGAGAAATACAACTGAATCAGCGAGCCTGGCGCAACAAGAGTTGGCCGGACGGATGTTGCTGACACGTCGGCAGTTGATGAAAAATGTCGAAGGCTCCTTGCGGCCGTTGTTACGCGGACAAATCTTGCAAATCTTGATTGGCATCGCACTTATCGTACTGGGAGCCCAATGCTGGGCGAGAAATACGCACCTTCCACATAAAATTATCAACGGAGTCATCGTCCACGTTTATGGCGTACTCGTCATTGCTCAATCAGCTTTCATATGCACTCGTATCAAAGCGATCGACTACTCTAAATCGGTCGCAGAAATTCGCAGCAAACTCGACAGTCTTAGTTCGGGCTATCTCCGCTCTGGAGTCGTTATTGGATTTGCCTGGTGGCTGATGTGGATTCCGGTTGCCGTGGCGATCGGATTCGACCTCGTGCTTTACCCGAATTCCTTGATCGTCTCGCTGATCGTCGGAATCATCGGGTTCGCGATCTCGGTTTTGCTCTACCGCCGCGCGTTGAAAGGAAAAGACCCGTCAGCTGAAAATCCGCCGAATGATTCTTGGCGAAGAAAATTCTCCGGTGAGAGCATTTCCGCTGCTTACCTCGCACTCGAGGAAATCGAAGACGCTCAAATTGACTGATCGAACAAGATGGAAGAGTTCTTAGAAAGGACGATCCGCAAGAATGCCAAACTCAATTCTCGTTTTGCGCATTTTGCTTATTGAAAAACGAGCGGCTCTTCGTTGAGTTGGATTCGTTAAATCATGGGGTGTGCGGGCTCACGCCGCGCGGCTATATGCGGTCGTCACTTCGCGACTAGCGATGCAAAGTGAGGCCCAGCGTAGCCGGTAAAACATTCGACCAGAGTAGCTCCGAAGGAGCGGTCGCACTTAGCTGCGGGCGGGAGCCCGCAGAATTGGTGTTTCATCGAAATCAAGCCACGAAGTGGCGTTCGCAATAGAGGCGTTCGTTAGCGATCGCCACTTCGTGGCTTGGATTATCAGCTCAAACTAAACCGTGGGCTCATGCCTCGCGGCTATATTCGGTCGCCAATTCGCAGCTCCAAAAATGCCAAACATCTAGTTACCCTCGCTGACTCTTGCAGCGAAATCGACCGACTTCGAAAGAGCGTTTGGAAAGATGTTTTGTATTGCGCCCCGCTGTGCGGGATCGCCACAATCGAAACGAGGACGGCTTCAATTGCTTTCGCATGAGCTTGATGACTTGGCCAGGCTCAAGTCCAAATTGAACCCGAATGGCATCGAAGGTCGTCCGATCTTCCCAAGCCATCTGGATGATCCTATCGGTTTGGGCCGTCGTCAAATTCTTCATGTTCAAGTTTCAAAATCGTTTCAAATTTCGGGGGTAGGGATCACATGACTTCCGCAGCGATTTGGTTTGAAGTCGCCGGCATCTTGCTTCAGTCTGTTGGCAACATCGTCCACAGCTCAGGGCGTCCAACGTTGCAATGAACGGAGCGTGAGAGGAATCCAAGACATGCCCATGAGAAAAACAAAGTCGTTCGAGCGACATTCCACGCCGCCAATCCGCGAATCGGCTGAACAACGTTGCGACTACTGACGTTTGGAACTGGATGGAAGATAGCTTCAATCCAAGGCGAACGATCAGGCTCTCCATCTTGCATCTGATCAAGCGTAAACGCCGTCGTCGAAATCAGTTCACTCGGCATACCTCGGCGGACGAGTTCATGATCAATCGTCAATGAAGCGTTGCGACTGAGCGTTGGGAGAATAAGCAATCCGCCAAACGACCAAAGTGTAAATCCGCAGATCGTCATTGCAAGTTCCGCCACAGATGTCAGCCCCGCGCCAGGGATGAGAGTACAAAGCAGAAACCCGCAGACATTCCATACAAACGCCAACTGCAAGCCACGAGCGTAGCTGCCATTTTCGATCGCCACCGCGCGTCTGGCGATCGCTGTGGCGAGTTGCTCAAGCGTGAACGAAAGCCACGCTTGGGGAATTATAATTTGAGATCGTTTCCCGAACCCGACAATGCCTCCGGTGAACCCGACATCCTTGTGCTGGACGACGACAGTCCGCGGAACAAAAATCTGCCATGACTGAATCATGCTGATCGCGTCGAGCAATTTCTCTGCGGAGGAATCAGATTTTGCCTCGCGGTTCAACAGTAAGCGATTGCGAACGAAAAAACATGCGACGATCCCGACCGAAATTGCTACCAATCCGCCAACGATCCCATGGCATTGGCTCAGCACAAGAATCAGCGAGCCGAAAATCACGAATAGCAGCGCCTGCGAAAAAGCAGCGACAGCGTACCCACGAAGCCACGACAAAAAGTGTTGATCTGACTTACCAAACCGAGCCGGAAGAATAAATCCGCCCAGGAAATCCAATGGCATCAGCCACAGCATAAATAATCCCGTCACGGCAGAGAGCTGCAAAAGTGAACCGACTCCATACGCCGTTTCCGTGCCGAGAAGTGTTTTAGGAAATCCGGTGCAAAGGGCGATTGTAGCGATTGTCACTAAAGAGCCGACGCCGGTGATACCCAGCCAAAGCCGGGCTCGCGCGTAAGTCATGAATTGTCCTCGACTGCTGGATTTTCTACGGAGTTTGGTGGCGGTAGTGCTTTGCGGGCTTGAGGGTCTAACCGCACGATTCTCCTACTCGCAACCGAGTGCTTGCGTTCGCACAGGATCGCCGAGCGAGTGACCGCTCATCACCAGAGTTTTATCCCACAACCGGTTTAACGCCGGACGACGCCCAGAAAAGAAGATGAACGAAAGCTGAGCAAAAGCTAAGCGAAAGCTAAGCGAAAGCTAAGCGAAAGCTGAACGTGAGGCCCGGGCTCGGCACTCTCTCAAAAATGCCAACCGCTGACGCCTGCCGTCCAATTGTTAAACGATTAGCCTCACCGAACAGTATTGCATCTACATCTCACGTCTTCGCGCTGCCTTTGGATTCGAGAAGCTTTTTGTGACGTTGCATCGGTGTTTCGTTTACGGTTCCGTTCAACGAGGAGGGCAGAGCGAAAAGGTCTTCCAATTCGTGCGGCGAATCATAGCAGCTTCGCGAATGTAAAAAGGAAGATCGTCACTTCGACCGATCTCCGATTCTTAATCAACATGAAAGAGAAAGAGTAATTTAAGATGAATGCTGACCACACGAAAAACTGGCCGGATCTAGCCATTGGACTTTACGATCGCTTGACCGGAGCCAACGCTGAAATCACTTATGGCTTCCAAGACATGAACGTTCAGGTTCCCAGTGGTACTGGAACCGATGCCGAGCATGCGAAGTGGGTTCTCAATGGTTCGCTTACGATCAGCACTAACGAAAAGAGCGACTCCCCAAAGTCATAATGGTCGGCGAACTTGAACTCGCGATCGCCGACCAAACAGCGACGATCGAATTTGTCAGTGACCATGTGCTGGTTCGATTTGCTGATTACAAAACCGCGCGGACAATGGTGAGCAAACCGATGCCTAGTCTCAACTTGGTCGGCCAACTTCTCGGATTTAGCAACATCGGCCTCAAGGCGCAAGTTGGTTCAAGAAAGCCGATCGAATTGTTTCCTCAACCCAGTTGGCTCGTGCGTTGGTTGAGCCCTACAATTCGCGAAATGGTTTACGCTGCAGAAATTTAAGAAGGTTGCAAATTGCAAGATCATCAAAACTCCTCCGATATATTATTGACCGGTGCCTCCGGTTATGTGGGTGGACGCTTGCTTCCATTGCTGCTCGAAAGAGATCGGCGAGTTCGCTGTTTGACTCGTCGATCTTCTAATGGTGTTAATTTTGATTCTCCGAACGTGGAAGTCGCCGTTGGCAACGCGCTTGATTTTGAGTCGCTCTCGAAATCGCTCGAGGGAATTGATACGGCTTACTACTTGATCCACTCGATGGGCGACAATGAAGATTTTGAGCAGACTGATCGGCGCGCCGCCGAGAACTTTGCGCGAGCCTGTTCAGAGCAAAACGTCAAACGAATCATTTATCTCGGTGGCCTGGGAGATCCTTCGGATGAGCTTTCCAAACATCTTCGCAGCCGACAAGAGATTGGCGATATCTTACGCACTTCGTCGGCAACCGTCATCGAATTTCAAGCTTCCATTATTATCGGATCTGGGAGTCTCTCTTTCGAGATGATCCGTGCTTTGGTCGAGCGATTGCCCGTCATGATTTGCCCCAAGTGGGTGCGCGTCATGGCTCAGCCGATTTCGGTCGAAGACGTGCTTGGCTACTTGGTTGAAGCTCTGGATCACCCACTTGGCGAATCTGAGCTTTATGAAATTGGCGGACCAGAGCAGTTGTCGTACGGCGAAATCATGCAGCGTTATGCCAAGCAACGTGATTTGCGGCGATTTATGATTCCAGTTCCGTTTCTGACGCCGTACCTTTCCAGTCTTTGGCTGGGCTTGGTCACTCCTCTCTATTCGCGGGTCGGACGAAAACTCGTGGACAGCCTCCGCAACCCGACTTTGGTCAGCAATGGCAAAGCCAACGAAATGTTCTCCATCGTGCCGCGATCGGTCGATATATCGATCGCTCGAGCACTGATTTATGAAGACAAAGAGTTCGCCGAAACACGATGGTCAGATGCGTTTTCTGCGGGAGGTGAAGAGAAGACTTGGGGCGGCGTGCGTTTCGGTTCGAGACTTGTCGACTCGCGAACGCGCACGGTCGATTTGCCGCCGGAACAGGCGTTCACACCGATTCGCCAAATTGGCGGTGAAACCGGTTGGTACTACGGCAACTGGCTGTGGAAGATTCGCGGCTTCATGGATTTATTGGTGGGTGGTGTTGGTGTTCGACGTGGTCGCCGTCATCCTGATCAAATTCGAGTCGGTGACACGCTGGATTTTTGGCGCGTCGAGCAGATTATCGACAACAAAATGTTGCGGTTGGCCGCTGAGATGAAAGTTCCTGGCAGAGCCTGGTTGGAGTTTGAAGTCACGGAGAAAGAAGGCGTCACGAAAGTTCGGCAAACCGCTATTTTCGATCCAGTCGGCCTGTTTGGAATCGTCTATTGGTACTCTCTTTTCCCGCTTCACGAATTCGTGTTTCGCGGCATGCTCAGAAACATTTGCAAGGCAGCAGTTAAAGGGGCGAATTCTCAGCAAGCGTGACGGCAAGAGATTGAGGCGCAAACTTCACGAGCGGCTCGACGTATTTTCAACAAGAACATGGCCCATCAATTTCTTGTACGAGCCAAAATGGGTGCCACTGGCTTTGCCAGTGCATTCTTTCTAGGTGAACACACCCGAAAGCTGGATTCAAAAAAGCTGATTCCAACCTTGGATAATACAACTGGCGGAGCCAGTGCCACCCAAACGCGAAAGCTGCCCAGTCGAAAGAACTTCGCGAGAACTAATTCGCTTCAACTAATTCGCTTCAACACTGTGGGCACCGCTCGCCGGTCGTGCGCGGAACGCTGTCGCGTCGTTCCACCCGACGATCGAGTTAAATCGCTCGAGAACAATTCGCGAAACATCATCCGCAAGTTCACGTTTGACGAGCATCACCACCGATCCGCCAAACCCGCCTCCGGTCATTCGCGCTCCGTAGACGCCAGCTTGGCTACCAAGGTCGCTTGCGATCTGAACCAGCCGATCGAGCTCCGGGCAACTGACTTCATAATCATCGCGTAGAGATTCGTGACTTTGATACATCAGCCTGCCAGCCTCCGGCCAATCTTGAGCTTTGAGCGCATCAACGAACTTTAACGTGCGATCGTTTTCTGAAACAACATGTTTCGCACGCCTGAACTCAATCGGGCCGAGTTTCGTTTGCTGGGCATTCAGTGCTTTCATTTCCAACAAACGCAGGCTTGCAATTCCCAGCTTCTTCGCTGCCGACTTGCATCGCTGCCGGCGTATCGGGTATTCACTGTTGCCAAGCGCATGTTGCACATGACTGTTGATGATCAGCAAAGACAGATTCTCGTTATCAAACGGAACCTGCCGATGCGACTGCTCAAGGCAATCCAACAGCAGCAAGTGATCGCGTTTCCCATGGACAGACACGTATTGATCCATCAAACCACAGGGCACCTTCGCGAAATCGTGTTCGGCTTGTTGGCAAAGCAACGCTTTGGCCTGACCGGCCAACTTAAGATCACAAGCCACCTCCAGCATGGTCGCGACCGCAACTTCAAGCGCCGCGCTGCTCGACAACCCACTGCCGGCGGGAACTGTAGAATCAATTAACATTCGCATCGGCATAACCTGGGCTCCCAAAAGCTGAAAACCGTGGACAACACCTTTGACATATTCGGCCCAACCGCTGCCCGTTGGCTCAAGAGTTTGACTGAGATCAATGTCGCAAGAGCTGTTCTGCTGAACACTGAAGACATGCAAACTCTTCTCTTCAGCGGTCGGACTGCACGGAGCCGCTGCAACGACCGTGTATTTTTCGATCGCGAATGGCAAGACAAAACCGCCGTTGTAGTCAACATGGTCGCCGATCAAATTGACTCGCCCTGGAGCATCGCCAATCCAAGTTGGCTCGACGCCAAAGCGTTCTGTGAATCGACGTTTGGCTGACACGACAACTGTTTCTAATTGGCCAGCGTCATTCATACTTCGAAATTTCTTAATTCAAATCGATCGTAGATACTTGCTTGGCCTTCTTCACTTCTGGCCTGCTTCCGTTTTAGCCTTCAACACGTCCCAGTGCCGCCAACACATCTGTTGCTCGAACGCATTGTGGCGTTCCGTTTTTGCGACCAGCAATTCGTTGCCGATGTAAAACGGCTCGATCGTCTCCTGAGTTTGCTAACTCCACAGCCTCATCAAATGCCGCGTTCATGTAGGTCGTGATCTGCGGGTGGACTGGATTGTCATACTGCTTCCAATAGTACTTCAATTCTTCATTGGTCCAGTCAGCGTAAACTTCGTCCCACGACAATGGGCTCGACGATCGCAAGTGCGGTTCAAGCATATGCTCAGCCGTCGGATCACCGATACGCTGATAACGATTATCCAGCGAAACACGCAATCGATCTTCGGTTACATTCGGAAGCGCTTTGTGAATCGTCAGGGCAGGGAAGACGAGCGTGTCTCCAGCCTGATAGTCAGTCGTCAACCATTCGCAATCCGCCAGTTCCTCGAATTGATCAGCATCCAAATTCAAACTGCCCGCCCCTAACGAAAACTGATGATCGAGAACTCGGCCAACTTTGTGCGAGCCACGCTGCACGGCCAACCCGCCCAACTCGCGTGGACAATCACCAACAGGGCTCCAACACGTTAAGTTCTCAAGAGTGCCTTGAAAATGCACGAAGTCTTGATGGGTCGGCGTTGTATGTTCTGTGTATTTGGGAAACCAAAGCCGCGCAACTTTTTGAGGCAGCGGCATCATCGGGCAATCCATGAGCCGTTTGAGAACGGACAGCACTTCCTCGCTGTGAGCCATCTCGTGAAAAGACTGCAGCCGATAAACTTGATGATAAACGTCGGTGTAACCCGGGTCGCCTTCGGTACTTCTCGCATCAACATTGGCGATCCCGTCAACTGGATCTGTTCCAGCCACAAGCCATCCCCCGGCTTGCATCAATGTGAGCATTTCACGACGAAGCTCCATCAAACGTTCGGCGTTCAACAGACCTCGAAAGAACAGGTAGCCATCTTCCGCCAGCCGGCTTTGGAGTTTGGCCGCATCTGTCAGGATTTCGTTGGAAACTACAAGTTCATTCATCGCACAATTCAGTTGTTCATATGCAAACTCTTTCGATGGCGAAATTGTAAATCAGTTTCGGCTGATTCACGACCTTCAATTCGCTCATTCTCGATATGAATGCGGTTCCAGTTGGGACTTTTCTGGTTCTTTTTGTCATAATGGTGACGGCCTGATGTCTTCAGATCCTATACAAATTTTCGAAGCCGCTTTTTTCAGACTGACTTCGTTTTCGCATCCAGAAAGATGAAATGTTCAACGCATTACGAATGCTGGTTTTAACTCTCTTAACGTGCGTGGCGAATTTTGTCGCCGCTGATGAGCCGATCGACTTCAACGCACAAATTCGTCCGCTACTCAACCGGCATTGCATCGCTTGCCATGGCCCCGATGAAGAAGATCGTCAGGCGGGTTTGCGGCTGGACACATTCGAAGAGGCCACCGACTACGCGATCGTTCCGGGCGATGCTGAATCCAGTGACGTCATGGATCGAATCACGACCGATGATGACGACATTCGAATGCCGCCAGCCGAACATGCCGACGCACTGACGAAAGCCGAGATTGAGTTGATCGGCAAATGGATCAACAAGGGAGCCAACTACAAAACCCATTGGGCATTTTCACCGGTAACCGATCCAGCCGTTCCTGAAATCAAAAATGCCGATACGGAAAAGCCACCGCGAATCAATAACGAGATCGACAATTTCATTTTGCAGCGCGTCCTCGAGGCCGGACTAGAGCAAAGCCCCGCCGCAGAGCCGGCGTCATTGGCGCGTCGAGTTTCGCTTGACCTGACGGGACTTCCCCCTGGTGCCCACGGCGAACCCGTACGTCAAACAATCGATGCGTATCTTGCTCAGCCAAATTCGCAAACGTTTGAGTCGATGGTAGATCGCTTGCTGGAATCACCAAGCTACGCCGAACATTGGGCCTCTGTTTGGCTGGACCTTGCTCGGTACGCCGACACCTGCGGTTACTCGGGAGATGAGAAACGTGACATCTGGCCATGGCGTGATTGGCTCATTCGGTCTTTGCAAGAAAACAAATCGTATCGAACGTTGTCAACCGAGATGCTAGCCGGTGATTTACTTCCCAACGCCTCAAAAGACCAACAGTTGGCCACTGCGTTTCATCGTAACACGTTGTCCAACAATGAAGGCGGCACTAACGACGAAGAATTCCGGACAATCGCCGTGAAGGATCGACTAAGCACGACGCTCAACGCTTGGATGGGCTTGACGGTTCGTTGTGCTGAATGCCACACCCATAAGTACGATCCAATCAGCCATGTCGAATACTATCAGTTGTTGGACTTTTTCAATCACACTGTCGACGCCGACAATCGAGATGACCGACCGAAATTGGAAGTTACTGTTCTCGATCCGGCTGCAGCAGCAAAAGTGAATGTACAAATCGACAAGCTAAAGAAGAAGCTGGCTGGAGCACCCAAGGTATGGAATACGCTGCTTCCATCAGAAATGAAAAGCCGCGCGGGAACCGAGTTCGAACTATTGGACGACGATTCGATTTTGGCGACGGGGCCACTGCCGGGAGTCGAAGAGTACGCCTTCACGTTTGACGTTCCTGCGTCTACCACAATCCGGTCGATTCGCTTGGAGGCCTTGCCTCATGTGAAGCACAACGGCAATGTTGGCCGCGCCCCTGAAGGTGCGTTTATCCTTTCGCAAATTCGAATGGCGAAACTTGAGCCAAGCGAATCGATTGACGACTCGACCGACAAAGAGAGCGATGGGGAAACTGATGAAGATGCCGCCGCGACTGCCGCTTCTCCGAACGAAATCATTTTGCCGTTTACGAGCGCCGCTAACGACTTCAACCAACCCAACCACCATGCAAGATCTGCGATCGCCGAAACTGTCGAAAGTGGTGGAAAACAGGGCTGGGCGGTCAATCATCCGGTCGATGGGTACCGCTCTCAACACGAAGCGATCTTCGAACTAAAAGAACCACTTGTGGTCGACCAACCGACACAGATCAAAATATATCTATTATTTGACCCGCCATGGAAACGGCTCAACATGGGCTGCGTTCGAATTTCGATTTGCGATGTCGAAGATTCCGTCGCCAAGTACGAAAAGAAGAAACTGGATCCACTCAACCGGGAAATCAAAACTCTGATTGCCAAGCGAGATGCCCCAGTTCGCGTTCCAGTTATTCAAGAACGAGCTGAAAAACATCGACGCGAAACATTCGTGAACCTACGAGGAAACTTTCAAAGCAAAGGCGAGAAAGTTTCGGCAAAATTCCCCGAGGCGTTCGAGATCGAGGGCGAAACGTTCCCCATGAATCGCTTGGGACTCGCCAACTGGATGTTCGACAATCGCAATCCATTGACCGCCCGAGTCGCGGTCAATCGCTATTGGGCGCGAATCATGGGAATGGGAATCACCGAGACCGAAGAAGACTTTGGGACACAAGGCTCGCAACCTTCGCATCCGGAATTGCTTGATCACTTGGCAACGGAATTTCGCGATGGCGATTGGGATCTGAGAGCACTGATGAAAAAGATTGTGACCTCGGCGACTTATCAACAATCTCAAAACGTCTCCGACAAAATGCTGGAGCTTGATCCGCGAAACCGTCTGTATTCGCGTGGCCCTCGAGTAAGACTGTCGGCCGAAGTCGTGCGTGACCAAGCGTTGGCCGTCTCGGGTTTGCTTTCCAAAAAGATGTATGGCAAACCTGTCTACCCACCCAACCCAATCAAGCGCGTCGTGAATGCATTTACAGGAGGAATGACTTGGCAGGAAAGCCAAGGCGATGATCGCTACCGACGTGCGATTTACACGTTCCTAAAAAGAAGCGCACCTCACCCTCTTTTTGAAACGTTCGATGTATCCAGCCGTGACGTCTGCAGTATGCGACGCCTGCGCACCAACACGCCGCTTCAGTCGTTCATGACGCTGAACGACATTACATTTATCGAAGCCGCCCGTGCGTTGGCGACTGAGATGGTTACATCGACCAACGCGAAAGAATTCCCGATCGAAGACAAATTGATTGCGACCCAAATCAGACATGGAATCAAGTTGGCCCTTTACGAAGAGCCCGATGAAACTCAAGTTGAAGTTCTGACGCGTGTTTACCAAAACAGTCGGGAAAAGTTTGCTGTCGACCTGAAAAGTGCCGCCGAAATGACAGGAAAAAGTGACAATTTTGACGCTGAAAAATTGCCTCAGGCAGAGCAAGACAAACTTATCCAGCACGCAGCGATGACGGTCGTTTCGAACGTCGTTTTGAACCTCGATTCATTCTTGAACAACTAGAAAACCAGACGATGCCAAACAACAAACTTGAATTGAATCATGAACGTCACCTTGCGTCGGCGAAACTCCAAACTCGACGCCACTTCTTCGGCAACTGTTCGATGGGATTGGGCGCGCTGGCACTCGGGCAATTAGTCGGAGGCAGCTCAACCTCAGCCACTGAATCGACCGACCATGCGACGGCCAAATTGGCCAAGAAAGCCAAGCACGTCATCTATTTGCACATGGCTGGCTCGCCACCGCAGCACGAACTTTTTGACTACAAACCAGAACTCGAAAAACGCAATTTGGAACTGTGCCCGGACGAATTCATCGAAGGCAAGACTTTCGCTTTCATTAAGGGACGTCCCAAACTGTTGGGGCCGGTATTTCCTTTTAAGAAGTATGGTGAATGCGGCATGGAGTTGGGTGAAAAGATTCCCAACATTGGTGCCCACGCGGATGACATCTGCTTGATCCGTTCCATGTTCACCGACCAGTTCAATCACGCCCCAGCACAACTTGCCCTTCACACGGGTTCGCCTCAATTCGGCGCAGCGTCGGCTGGTGCTTGGGCGACTTATGGATTGGGAAGCGAAAACGAAAACCTACCCGGCTACATGGTGATGGTTTCCGGCGGAAAGATCCCATCAGCTGGCAAGAACTTATGGGGCAGTGGATTTCTGCCAAGTGTTTTCCAAGGGGTGCAATGTCGCTCGGAAGGCGATCCGATTCTATACGTCAACAATCCCAAAGGCATGTCGCGCGATCTTCGCCGCGAAACACTGGACGCGATCAGCGAACTCAATCGGCGCGAGCATGAAATGTTCCACGACCCAGAAACGCTAACTCGAATTGAACAATATGAGCTGGCGTACCGCATGCAGACTGCGGTTCCCGAAGTGATGGACATCAAGAGCGAGCCGGCTCATATCCTTGAATCGTATGGTGCCGAACCAGGCAAAGCTTCGTTCGCCAACAACTGTTTACTGGCCAGACGTTTAGTCGAGCAAGGAGTCCGCTTCATCCAGTTGTTTGACTGGGGCTGGGACATTCATGGAACGGCCAAGTACGACGATATGCATTCTCAATTGGTGCTCAAATGTAACGAAGCCGACAAACCGATCGGTGCGTTGCTCAAAGATTTGAAACAACGTGGAATGTTAGACGAAACGCTGGTCATTTTCGGTGGTGAATTCGGACGTACGCCCATGGTCGAAGCACGCAACGGTACACTGAAATTTCTCGGGCGCGATCATCATCCGGATTGCTTCAGCATTTGGATGGCTGGCGGCGGATTCAAAGGCGGCTACGTTCATGGTTCGACTGATGAGCTTGGCTATCGCGTCGCGGAAAACGGAGTCAGCGTCAAAGATTTCCAAGCCAGTTTTTTGCATTCACTCGGGTTGGATCCGCATCGGCTAAGCTTTCTCAGCCAAGGTCTAAATCAACGTTTAATCGGCCCGGCAAACCACCCGAAAGTTGTCGAAGAGTTATTCAGCTAATGGCTAACTTGATGACCAGCCACCAACCGATACCGTGTGGTCGTTGTCTAATTCGCCGATCAGTACAAAGAAATCTGCTCAAATAGAGTGGCTGTTCCGACTCTTCAAATCCTGACGTCAAAGTTTCTGCAAAATGAATCTAAACTTCGAAAATCACTTCAACCAAGAACTTCCCGCTGACCCGATCGAGTCCAATTCGCGCAGACCGGTTCAACAGGCGGCGTTTTCGTTCGTGACGCCTCGTGTCCCGAGTGCGCCGAAACTACTGCATGTTGCTGACGACGTTGCAGAGATGATCGGGGTTTCAAAAGCGGAAACACAATCGGATGAATTCTTGAAAACCTTCAGCGGTGCTACGGTTCCCAAGGATGCGCGGCCGTTTGCAATGTGTTATGGAGGTCATCAGTTTGGACACTGGGCGGGGCAGTTGGGAGACGGACGGGCGATCAACATTGGTGAAATAAAACATCGCGACCAGCGGTTGATGCTCCAGCTCAAAGGCGCCGGCGAAACACCGTATTCGCGAACAGCCGATGGTCTGGCAGTTCTCCGTTCATCCCTCCGAGAACATCTTTGCAGTGAAGCCATGTTTCACTTGGGAGTCCCCACGACTCGTTCGCTTTCGCTGATCACCACGGGCGATCAAGTGATGCGTGACATGATGTACGACGGAAATGCGGCCAATGAGCCAGGTGCCGTTGTTTGCCGGGTTGCTCCCAGCTTTATTCGATTCGGCAACTTTCAGATTTTCGCTTCGCGCGCGGACTCTGAAAACCTGCGAGCGCTGACTGACTACACCATTCGTCATCATTTCCCAAATCTTCAGCCCAACAAAGCTGGCTATATTGAGCTCTTGCAAACCGTCGCCATGCGGACGCTCGACATGGTGATTCACTGGCAACGAGTAGGCTTTGTGCATGGGGTGATGAACACCGACAACATGTCGATTCACGGCGACACGATTGACTACGGCCCGTACGGCTGGCTGGAAGGCTACGACCACAACTGGACTCCCAACACAACGGATCGCCAACACCAGCGATACCGCTATGGACACCAACCACAAATTGCCTTGTGGAATGTGATGCAGTTGGCCAACGCGTTGCATTTACTTGTTGAGGATGCGGTTCCACTCCAAGAAGTACTTCAAGAATACCAATCGAGATTCGAAATCCAGTACAACGAAATGCTGGGAGCGAAGATTGGATTGACTGATGTCTCCCGCAGCGACTACGAGTTGCTTGCTCAATTGGAGGAGACGCTTCAACTGACGGAAACAGACATGACCATTTTCTTTCGGTGCTTGGCCAACGTGGACGCTGAAACTTTGGAAGACGAGTTGGCAAAAGACGATGGGAAGCAAGCGTCATCATCCAATTCAGCGAGCGATTTTCTCGCTCCGCTCATCGATGCGTTCTATGTGCCTGCTGAATTGACTGGTGAAGTTCGCAGCAAATGGAAAACTTGGCTCCAACTTTATATAGAACGACTCAAGCAGTCGAGCAGTTCTTCGGCCGACCGAACCGCCCAAATGAATGCTGTGAACCCGAAATACGTGTTACGAAACTACATGGCTCAATTGGCGATCGACAAAGCCGAACAGGGTGACGCATCGTTAATCGAGGAGCTCTACGAATTGCTGAAGCAACCTTATTCCGATCAAGCTGAACAACAGAAGTGGTTTGCCAAGCGCCCCGAGTGGGCTCGGCACAAAGTCGGCTGTTC
>CAZPTT010000077.1:7622-8687 GCA_964589435.1 uncultured Pirellulaceae bacterium | reverse complement strand
GTGGCTGGCTGGGAAAAACGGAAGGCGGTCATTCGCCAAGGAATAATCGACGGCGCGAAGTTAACGACTTTGCCAGAGAAAACGCCCTTGCGACCCAAGTTTTCGAAAATGCGAATGTACGATGGCTACCTCGTCCACAACGTCGCCTTTCAAAGCTCACCCGGATTTTACGTCACCGGATCGCTTTACTATCCAACGAAATTCACTGGACGGCTGGCGGGAATTCTTTGCCCGCATGGACACGGAGGCCGATTCAAAGGAGAGCGTCAATCGCGATGTGCAGTCCTCGCAAAAATGGGCGCTGCAGTGTTCTTGTATGACATGGTTGGATACGGCGACTGGGAAGAAGCCGGTTGGTCTCACCGAGACACGCCGGAGGTCTTACGACTACAAACGTGGAACAGCATGCGGGCGATCGATTTCATTTTGTCTTTGGAGCACATCGATCCACTTCGAATCGGCATGACAGGCTGTTCCGGTGGAGGGACCCAAACTTTTCTGCTGGCAGCGATTGACGATCGAATCGCAGTGTCGGCTCCGGTGTGTCAAGTCTCAGCGCACTTCTTCGGAGGTTGCGTTTGCGAAAGCGGAATGCCGATTCATTGGAGCGAAACACACAAAACAAACAACGCAGAAATCGCGGCCATGGCCGCTCCGCGACCACAACTGCTTGTTTCAAACGGCAATGACTGGACTCGCTTCACGCCTGAAACTGAATTCCCTTATGTGCAACACGTTTATGATTTGTATGAAGCCAGCGACAAGGTTGGAAACGCACATTTTCCAAGCGAG
Source organism: uncultured Pirellulaceae bacterium (assembly GCA_964589435.1). Taxonomy (GTDB): domain Bacteria; phylum Planctomycetota; class Planctomycetia; order Pirellulales; family Pirellulaceae; genus Mariniblastus. The sequence goes on along the minus strand of CAZPTT010000077.1, from coordinate 7,895 downwards.
CAGCACGACTACGGCGCATCAAAACGGCTGGCGGTTTATCCATTTCTTGCCAAGCACTTGAAACTTGACTTAGAAAAAGTCACAGGAGCCGACGGCGAAATCGACGAGTCTTTTATTACGATCGAAACGAAAGAGCAAATGTTGTTCTTTGGAGAAAAAAATCCGCGTCCAGCAGATGCAGTTCGGCCCAACACTCCACTGCCACATCGCTAATGGTTTATTTGCGAAAGGTTATTTGCGCTGCCACAGAAAATTTTGGCAATATCACTATTC
>CAZPTT010000077.1:5313-7522 GCA_964589435.1 uncultured Pirellulaceae bacterium | reverse complement strand
TCGAATTGAGCGCCGCCTTGCAAAATCAGAGTGGGCTACTCCACAAGTGTGAAAAACCAAACAGGTTACACTCTCGCTATCGCTTGAATTGTCGGTGAAAGTTTCATTGGCCAGACCAACTCGCGTCTTGGCATGTGCTATAGTCATCGCAACTTTTTCCCTTTGAATTTCAAGCCCCCCGCGAGAAGAAACGATGATCCAACGTTCAGCATTGACGTTAGTGTTATTGGTTGTCTGTAACCTTTCCTTAAGTTGTATTCCATCTGCTAGTGCCGATGACTGGCCTCGTTTCCGGGGACCGTCAGGTTCTGGAGTTGCGGGTGATGCAGAAGGTCTTCCGAAGGCTTGGTCACCGACAGCCAACCTCGCTTGGAAAACTGAAATGCCGGGACCGGGTGCGTCCAGCCCCATCATCATTGGCAAGAAAGCTTTCGTCACTTGTTATTCTGGCTACGGATTGACCCAAGAAGATCCTGGTGAGCTGGAAAACCTTGTTCGGCATCTGGTCTGTATCGATACCGAAACGGGTAAGAAACTCTGGCAACAAGATGTCAAGGCTTCCATGCCAGAGGATCCCTACACTGGAATCGGCGTAACGGCTCATGGATACGCTTCGCACACGCCAGTCTCTGATGGTAAGAACGTTTACGCGTTTTTCGGAAAGAGTGGAGTCCACGCTTTTGACCTTGATGGCAAAAAGCTTTGGGACGCAGAAGTCGGCAAAGAGTCGGATCCAGCCAAATGGGGATCCTCATCAAGCCCAATCGTCCACGAAAACGTCGTCATCATTACTGCTTCTGCCGAGAGCCAAGCCGTGATTGGATTGGACAAAGAAACCGGTAAAGAACTCTGGCGACAGGAAGCCGAAGGACTCGATGGCATGTGGGGTACGCCGACACTTGTCAAAGTCGACGACAAACGGACAGATCTGGTCATGTGTGTTGCCAAAGAGCTCTGGGGACTCGACCCAAGCAATGGTGACCTTCGTTGGTTTGCCAATGCAACGGGCGCGCAGCAGGCCTACTCGAGCGTTGTTCTTGATGGCAAGCGTATTTACGCAATTACTGGTCGCGGAGGCGGAAGCATTGCCGTCGATGCCGGTGGCAGCGGCGACGTCAGTGAAACCCACACTGCTTGGACGGGTCGTGACAGTGGCAGCTTCTCTTCACCCGTTCGTCACAAGTCAAAGATCTATGTTGTCGCTCGCGACATCCTGACCGTTGTCGATGCAGAAAGCGGAGAGCGTGCCCAACAGCTACGCGTAAAAGGTGCCAAGAAAACAGGCGGTCGATTCGGTTCACTTGATTATGCGTCACCGATTGTGGCTGGCGACATGATGTTCTACCTCAACGGAAGTGGACAAATGTTTGTCTTCGACCTCAGCGGTGACGAAGCCAAGCAAGTTGCGATCAACAGTTTCACCACTGAAAAGGAAACTTTTTGGGGTTCGCCAGCGGTCAGCAATGGCCGGATGTTCGTTCGTAGCGCCAAGAATTTATACTGCGTTGCCGACAAAGGCGAAGAAGTCGATTCCGCTGCGGAAATGTTGGCTCAGGCCGAAGAACCTGAAGCAGAGCAGGGTGGAGGACGCCCAAGTGGCGGGCGTGGTGGACCTGGCGGTGGAGGTCGAGGCGCTGGTGGCGGCGGACCTGGTGGAGGCCGAGGAGCTGGTGGGCCTGGCGGTGGCGGACGACGACAGTTCGATCCTGCGAGCATGTTCGCCGGAATGGACACGAACAAAGATGACAAAGTGACCGCGAAAGAACTCGAAGGCAACCGAATGGCCGATCGACTAATGACTCTCGACAAAGACTCCGATGGTGCCGTTTCCAAAGAAGAATTCACCACGGGGATCGGATCACTGTTCTCACGCGGTGGAGGCGGCGGCGGACGCAGCGGTGGCGGAGGAGGATATCGTGGACGAGGTGAAGATACTCGACCCGATCGTCCGCAGCGACCAAAGTCAGCAACTGGGAAATAGCGTCCAGCGTTGAGATTCGCCGCTTGAAGTTCACCGGTTCGGCCTGTTTTTGGGTCGAACCGGTTGTGAGTGGATAAGACGTTCGACATACGTGGCGGCTTGAGTGAAGGCAAATTTGCTTTTACTTGGGCCGCTTTTTTTTGTGCCAAACCTGAACCTGAAATCAATTCCAAGCCCGGGTGCCATGCCCTCGCTTGCGTGGGCATGCTTGCTGTGCGACATCGGGCT
>CAZPTT010000077.1:573-5213 GCA_964589435.1 uncultured Pirellulaceae bacterium | reverse complement strand
CCGGGTGCCATGCCCTCGCTTGCGTGGGCATGCTTGCTGTGCGACATCTAAAGCGGTACACATTCAGGCGGTTCATATGTGAAGGCGAATCCGCACTCACGTGAGCCGCTTTTTTTTTGTGGCACCGTTCTAACCCCTCTCAATTCCAAGCCAACTCGGCTCGCTGCTGCCAATAATCTTTTGGAGGTTCATGCACTGCATCAAGTCGTTTTGTCAGGTCAGTCGACCATTGAATTTCAGCGGCCTTTGCGTTGGAGCGCAGGTGAGCCTCGGTTGCAGCACCGCTAAGAACCGTCGTCACCCAATCCTGATTGAGTGCGGCCGCTATCGAAATCGCATCGATTGTCGAATCGAGCTCTTTGGCGACTCCTTCGAGCACCGCGCGGCGTTGAGCAAAGTCCGCTGCATTGTTGCGACCGGTTAACCGACCGTTGGCAAGGCTTTCCTTAACGATCACATCCACGCCGGCAGCATGCGCTTTCTTCAGCGATTCAGTCGCAGAAGTTTCAAGCAAGTTCCAGGTCGCTTGAACGGAACCGAAAAGTGGCTTGTCGCCAAACTGGATTGCCAGCGCTTGATCAATGGTTGTCGATTGATTGACACCTGAGACGGACAGGCCAATCTTGATACCGGATTCCCGCAATCCATTGAGTCGTTCGAGAACTTCGCGATTCTCCAGAACGCCACTTGCTTGGGTTGCCGAGTGAATCTGATAGAGATCTAGATGGTCACTCAAATGGTTCATGCTGGTTTGAAATTGAGTCTGTAGAACTCTCAAGTCGTGCCGCTTGACTTCATGTTCAACACCCTCGGGAGTCGTGACTTGCCAGGCAGCCGTATAAGTGTAGCCCCATTTTGAACCGACTTGAATTTCCTCGTGTCCGATCTGCCGATCATGAATCCAGCTTGCCAGAAACTCTTCCGCTCGACCATACGAACGAGCCACATCAAAGTATCGAATACCCAGCTCCCAAGCCGCATCCAAGACAGCGTGGGCGTGGCGGCGCATGGTTCCGATTCCGTAATCCGAATTCAGGTCCTCCGCGTGGCCAAGATTGATGTACCCCGGTCGTCCGAGGGCGGCGAGCCCAAGTCCAATGTTTGCCTGCATGTTGTTCTTCATGGTTGAAAGACCGCGAACGACACAACTCAATTCTCAATTAAATTGTGTTTTTGGTTCCCAGCCTCACATTGGCTGAAATTAAAAAGCCGACTTCGAGAAAGTCGAAACCGAGAAAAGTTAAACCAAAGGCAAAATCGAATCAAAGAAACTGAGCCCGTTGGTCAGTATTGCCTACGCACAATATATTACTCGGCGATATATTATTCGGCGTTTACTCTGTAAGTTCATACCGTCAAACGCGTCATTCAACCAAGAAGTTCGAATTTGGGGATCAGCACAAGGCGATAAATCTCCCAGCCATTCTGGAAATATCGATTATGATAAATCTAGAAGTCAAAGCACGGACTGTCGCACCTGTTTCAACCGATTTTGATAAATCGACTTGGCGACTCAACATCTAATGAAAGGCCTGATCATCGTGAGCGGCACTCCTCCAAACTGGAAACCTTTATTTGGTATCGCCGCAGTATGCTTGGCCATTCAAACTTTCTTGTTTCCACGCGCCGGTGTTCAGACATGAGGCGGTGTTCATTGTGGGCCGGTTTCGAGCCCCGACCAAAGTTTGTCGGAAGCCATCAGCTTAGGCAACATTCCGATTGACGGATTGCTCGCCGAAGAGCTTTTGAAATCCGATACCAATGATCACAATTCGGAAGTCTTCAATTTCCCTGATGCCAACCCAGCAGTGATAGATCAAGCCCCCAAAATGGATAACACCGAGAGAGAGGGCGTCAAAACAGAAGGCGTCAAAATGGATGACGCCGAAAGTGGACTTGAAGATGAGAGCGAATCCAATCCAAGCGGCGTTGAAAAACCAACGATCAGTAGTTCATCGAACTAAATCGCCTGCCCGACCAATACGTCATTGGTTCGTCGCATGTTCGGCTTTGGCCTTCTCGATCAGGAAATCCACTAGTTCTTGGCACTTGAAAAAGCCTGGCCAAAAATTGTGTCCTTGCCCGTCGACTTCGATCAATGTGATCAGCTCTTTGGCACCAGCTGCTTCGTAAGCTTGTTTCAATGACAGAGAATTCTCTGCCAACGGAACGACTTTGTCCGCCTTTCCGTGGATGATCCAAACTGGAATCTTCGCCTCGGCCAATTCACGAGACCGCTTGACCGGATTCAATTCTTGCTGGTTTGCCAGCAGAGCATCCGCATCAGAATCGTAGGCAGCCGCAGCACGCTGTACACCGGGATAAGTCGTGTAGTCGTAAACTGGATAAATTCCACCGATGCCAGCCACACGTTCTGGATGAGCAAGCGCCCAACTGCTGACCCAAAGCCCACCGCGACTACGGCCCAGCAGCGCTGGTTTTTTTGAATAGCCACGCCGAACCATTTCGTCGTAAAGAGAATTGAAATGTGGGATCGCGTGAGGGCTTCCGTAGGCTTCGCCAACGTCGATGCCTGCCACGGCAACACCAGCGTCGAGGAACTGCTGATGCATCCAGCTTTCGGCCTTGTCGGGATAAGCCGCCAACGTCGGAGCATAAAAGATCCATGGTTTCTCGGTTGCCGAATCATTAGCGCCGTCTCGCTTTTCATCGTCTAGCAATCCACCGTCTTGCTCAATTTTCGGTGACATCAAAAAGGCATGCCGATCATTTACCATGAACGACTCGCCGGAAAGCAGAACTTGAGCCCGTTTCGGTTTGGCTTCTGCCTGAGCCTTACCCATGACACCCGCTTTTCGCTTGGATCGCTTGGCCTTCAAAAGCGATTCTTGAGACAAATCTTGTGACGCCAAAGTCACATACTCATCGTGCTGCTTTTGCCACTGCGAGACCAATTCGGATAGCTTCGCTGATTTGGGAATTGCCAGATCCGACGTTTCACTGCGGTCTTTCGACAAATCGTAAAGCTCCCATGGCTCGCCGATCGGAGCAACCGCTTTCCAGTCACCCATCCGAATTGCTTTGTGTCCATCGTGAAACCACCAGATCGTATTGTGTTCTTTCGAAACACGACCGGCATGATCCCCATTGTCGCTTGCAAAAACAGACACCAAACTTTTCCCGGGTGCTTGTGGAGCGTTCGGCAACGTCTGGGCTCCGGCCAATTCCAAAACAGTGGGAGCGATATCGATCACGTGCCCGGGATCGCGTCGCAGCTCACCGCGCGCCTCAATTCCCTGCGGCCACGACATCAACAGCGGCGTCGAAATCCCGCCCTCATGCGTCCAAGTCTTATGACGTCGAAACGGCGTGTTGCAAGCCGTCGACCAACCGGGCCCCAAGCAGAGATAAGTCTCCGCTGAACCTAGCGTTGCGTTGGGATTGTGACCATCGTCACGCACCATGATCTCGGCACTCGCGCCGTTGTCTGAAAGAAAAACCACGAGTGTGTTTTCCCACTGGCCCATTTTCTTGATCTGCTCAAACACTCGGCCGATTTCAATATCCATCCGATGGATCATGGCCGCATGAATCGACATCTTTTCGGATTGAAACTTCTTCTGCTCATCTGTCAACTGACGCCAGCTAATTGGCTTGTTGACTTCGCCTGAACCGAGAATTTCGAGTGCTTTCGGGAAGTGGTAGGGCGGCCCAAGGCTGCGTTCAACCCTTGAAAGGTTTGCTCCCGGGAGCAATCCCCTTTGAGCGAGGTTCGCCCAACGCTCGTTCCGAATGGCTTCCCACCCCTTCACGTAGGTGTCCTCATAGATGGCAATATCTTCGGGTAGTGCATGTAACGGAAAGTGCGGGGCGGCGAACGCCAAGTAATGAAAAAACGGCTTGGCCGAATGAAGCTCTGCATGCTCTTGGAGAACTTCGATCGCGTGGTCGCCGAGAGCGGTCGTCGCATAAAAGTCCGTCCCTTTTTCAATTGCCGGTAGCTTGACGTCATCTTTCCAATGAGTGGTTGGATTGAAGAAGCGCCCTTGATCTTTCAGGTAGTAAGAGCGATCAAAACCGTTGGCGATTGGCATGCCGTCGATGTGCCACTTTCCGGTGTGATAGGAACGGTAGCCAGCGGGCTTCAAAAGTTCAGGAAGCAGTACAGCCCAATCAGGTCGAACTCCGCGATTCCCTCCACCCGAAGGAATACCTGGCAAAGAGTCGCGGCGAATTTGTTGAGCGTAATAGCCAGTCATCAGCGAGCCACGTGTCGGCCAGCATCGAGCCGTGTTGTAGAACTGCGTAAACTGCAGTCCGTTGGCGGCCACGGAATCGAGATTAGGCGTTGCGATTTCCCCGCCGTAGCAACCCAAGTCAGAGAATCCTAAATCATCAGCAAGTATGACCAGGACGTTGGGCTTGACCGGTCTTGAGGAAGCATCGACCAGTCTGGCTTCCGTATCACTGCAAACCACCAAACTCGTCGACGTGATGAGGAGAACTAAGATGGAAAAAACAAGCCGCGATTGCGATGAGCGCAATCGGATGGCTCCCGAGGATTCGAATGGCAGACAACAAACTCGAAAATTGCTGTTGGTTGCAGTTCGCATCGTCATGGCATTCTTTGGTGGGTTGATAGAAGTGGGGCGAAAAAATGAGCTGACAAAGGTGGCTTT
>CAZPTT010000077.1:0-563 GCA_964589435.1 uncultured Pirellulaceae bacterium | reverse complement strand
TCTGGCTTCCGTATCACTGCAAACCACCAAACTCGTCGACGTGATGAGGAGAACCGAAATGGCAAAAAAAATGAGCCGAATTTTGGATGCACTCAACCGAATATTTCTCAAGCATCCGAAGGGTCGACGGCAAAATTGAAAATTGCTGTTAGTTCCAGTTCGCTTTGTCATAACATTCCTTGGTGGACTCAAAAAAGTGGCTTTTTACGAAGGCATCCTCAAACAACTTTGCCTTTACAAACTGCAAGAACGCGGCATTTGAGTCCAAATTTACCAGATTCCCAGCCAACTGAGCTCGATTATTGAAACGATTCTTATCGTTAAAAATCGAATCAGCCTGCGGTTTTATTTTACATAACTTCGCGGATTTCACTACGACAGGTACGACGGTATTTCTACCAGCTCCGCGACTGGCCAAGAAACGACCACCATTTTTTAGACTTAAGCACTCATGGCCAATCGGATCACCGAAAACCAACCCGACTACGTTCTGTCAATCGTTCGTAAGCCAACTGACTGGCGTCCGCGAAATTACTTCGATGTACCGCCCAGCGGCAAAGTTC
>CAZPTT010000076.1:2835-30701 GCA_964589435.1 uncultured Pirellulaceae bacterium | reverse complement strand
AAACTCCGAAAAGACATTCGCGGAATTTTTCTCCCGTTTCAAGCCAAAGCCTGGGCATCGCAAATGCTCGTTCGTGACGGCCTAACTGACACTCTTTGTAGTTCGGAACTTTTTGACGGAATGGAACTTTCCAAGATTGAGGAAGAAAATGTCCGCAAGAAATCGAATGAAACAGCCATTCAGCTGGAAGAAGAAATCAATCGACTTAAATTGAATGCGTACAAGAAAGTTGTTGATTCTCTTCCTCTCAAACAAAAAAAGAAACTGCTCCAATCTCTGGAGGAGGATGCGGTAGAGAGCAGTTTATTGGATACGCCGATTGAAATATTTATTAGGCAGTTGCGATCAAAACCACTAGGAAAATAGACCCTTTTTCATACTGCATTTACAATCTTGCGTCGCTGACTCTTTTCATCAGCGACGCTTTTTCATGCGACACCGGCTAGAAAAGGCGGCTGAAACCAAAAAAGGTCTTGTCGTTCAAGAAATCGCCCACACGCCATTACGGCAAACGGATTGACTATACCGCGACGGGAATTGCATCACCGACTTCCCAATCAGTCAGTCCACCGTCTCCGCGATGCACGCGACGATAAAGCGTGTCTCGTTCGATCGGGTCACGACCTGCTTCGCGGATCAAGTCTTCAAGTTTCTCGACTGACAAGAACTCAGGCGTCGTCGCGCCGGCATCGTGATAGATCAATTCATGTCGAACTGTTCCATCAAGGTCATCGGCTCCGTAAGAAAGCGCTGTTTGTGCCGTGCCAATTCCTAGCATGATCCAATAGGCCTTGATGTGATCAATGTTGTCGAGCATCAAACGACCGATCGCCATGGTTCGCAGGTCATCCAAAGCCGTTGGCTTCTTGATGTGAGACAAACCTGTGTTGTCTGGGTGGAAGGCCAATGGAATAAAGGTTTGAAATCCACCCGTTTCGTCTTGGAGTTCTCGCAAGCGAATCATGTGATCGACTCGATGAAGAGGCTTTTCAACATGCCCGTACAACATCGTGCAGTTAGTACGAATTCCCAATTGGTGAGCCGTACGGTGAATGTGAATCCAGTTATTGCCGTCGGCTTTGTGTTCGCAAATCTGATCGCGAACTTCTGGGTGGAAGATCTCAGCACCACCGCCTGGCATACTTCCCAGCCCGACGTCTTTGAGTTCTTGCAGAATTTCCGCCGTCGGTCGTTTCGTCAGGAATTCGAACCAGTTGACTTCAACTGCCGTCCAAGATTTTAGATGTAGTTTTGGATAGTTCGTGTGCAACAACCCGATCATGTCTCGGTACCACTCATACTTCCGCTGGTGATGCAATCCACCAACGACATGAAGTTCCGTACACCCGTTTTCGATCGCTTCTTTACCGCGCTGCAAAATTTGCTCGTCGTCCATCGCGTAACCTTTGTCACTGCGAAGATCGGAGCGGAAAGCGCAGAACACACATCGATAGACGCAAACGTTGGTCGCGTTCAAGTGGGTGTTGATGTTGTAATAGGCCGCGTTGCCATTCTTCCGTTCGCGAACCAGATTCGCCAACTGCCCGAGATCATTGAGCGGAATTTGCGGGTCGTACATCAAAATCCCGTCATCGAGACTCAATCGCTCACCGGCTTCAACTTTGTCGCGAATCGTTTTCAAGCGTGGATCAACGGAATAAATCATTGGGTTCTCGATTGGTCTTTGAGGTCTTTGTCTTCAGGATGCGATGATTCGGGTCGCTTAGGTTTGCAAATCAAATTTTGCAGATGAAAGTTGACGAATCCAAACGGCAAATTCTGAATTTTCACGACGAAGTTTGGCGTCCGAAATTGCAGGCCCTCAAGTCTATTTTGAGGGGGGAAACTTGTCCACGGCAGAACCTATCTGCACTTTGAAAGAACCGGATTTTGGCAAGTCAAATAACAAGCAGATCCAACGACGTGGCCACAAACAGCCCCATACTGACGATTGCATTGACGTTAAAGAACGCGATGTTCACGCGAGTCAGGTCGTCGGCTCGAACCAACGAATGTTCGTAAATCAGCAGTCCAGCAACTGCGAGCACGGTCAGCCAATAGACCCAACCCAACCCCAGATTCGGGCCCAGCCAATAATGGAGCAGCGGCAATGCAACCAGCAATCCGATCATCACCGCATGGCAAATCGCCGCCAATCGAAGCGCTCCCGTAACGCCCAGCCGAACCGGGATACTGTTGAGCTTCGCCTGAGAATCGTATTCAAAATCCTGACAAGCATAGATCATGTCGAAACCAGAAACCCAAAACAAAACAGCCAAACCCAAAACGACCGCCGGCATCAAGTCGGCTGGATCAGCAACCACCAACAAGCCTCGAATCGCCAGCCAAGCGCAAATCGGCGAAAGCATCAAAGCCAACCCCAACCAGAAATGTGCGAGCGAAGTAAATCGTTTCGTATAGCTGTAGCCAAACAACACGCCCAACACTGGAATCGAAACGGCCAGCGGCATGTAGTTGGGAAGGAAAAAGCACGTGCCTGCCATGAAGATCAATGTCGAGACAACCGTGAATGTCACGACCGTCGAAACAGACAACTCGCCGGCGGGCAGATGGCGACCTTGAGTGCGTGGATTCTTCGCGTCGATAAAGCGATCGGCCCAACGGTTGAACGCCATGGCGGCGCTTCTGGCTCCCACCATACAAACCAAAATGCCAACCAGATGAAGCCAGCGAAAGCTGACTTCAAAACCTTCCGGGGCAGGCGCAGCCCACGCCATCACCGCTGCTAGTAGTGCGAACGGCAAAGCAAAAATCGTATGGCTGAAGCGTATCATCTCCAGCAGCTTGGTTAATGTGGTACTCAGTGTTCGATTTCTTTTTCGTCTGGTTCGGTTTGAGATTCGCTCGACAACAAACACTGACGCCTGCCGGCTAAACGTTAAACACATTGCCCTTCAATTAAAAAGGACTACGGAGGCTTTTCGATGTAGCCACCGTCGCCAGAGGGTGGAAAACCGAAAATTCATCAGGATCAATCCACGCTTCACTCGTCTCCCCAACGCTTCATCAAATTGTGCTCAATATCGACGTGGTCAAGAATTCGGGCAACCACAAAATCTACCAAGTCATCAACGGTTTGGTAGCCGTGATAAAACCCAGGAGACGCCGGTAGAATCGTTGCCCCTGCAGCACACGTTGTTCGCAAGTTGTCGATCTGAATCAGGGACAAGGGAGCCTCGCGAGGCACGAGAATTAACGGCCGACGTTCTTTTAAGTGAACATCGGCGGCCCGTTGAATTAAGTTTTGACTTGCCGCATTGGCAATGCCGGACATCGTGCTTCCAGAACATGGGCAGACCACCATCCCGCTGGTCTTGTGCGAGCCGCTGGCGATTGGGGTCATGAAATCTTTGTAATGATGGTAGACGACTTGGCGATCGCCCTCGTAATTTGGCAAGATCTGATCGAGAGTGAAATTACTCAGATCAATCGTCAAGCCAAGTTCATGCTGCAACACCAGCCGTCCGGAATCACTGATCGTGAGATGGACTTCAACGTCGGTGCCCAACAAGACTTCTAGCAAACGCTGGCCGTAGATGACTCCACTTGCGCCAGTGATTGCCAACACGAATGGATACTTCATTTCACACCGATGTAAAGAGTCGCGATGCCAAACGTCAGCGGATAAAATTTGGCTGACGACATCCCCGCTGCCAGCATCCGCTCGGTTAGCTTCTCATAACAAGGAAACTCACCAACACTATCAGGCAGGTAGTTGTAGGCGCTTGAATCATTCCGCGCCAGCATTTGGCCGATCTTCGGCAATACGTTCTTAAAGTACCAACCGTACATGCCTTTGACTGGTTGGTAACGAGGAATCGAAAACTCAAGAATTGCAACCTGACCACCCGGCTTGCAGACGCGAGTCATTTCTTTGAGGCCAAGATCGGTGTCCGCAACGTTTCGCAATCCGAACGCTGCCGACACAACCTGAAACTCATCGTCTTGAAACGGCAAGTTCTGAGCATCTGCTTCAACGAACGAAACCTCTCGTCCGGTCTTACCACTTTTTTGGCGGCCAACTTCTAGCATTTCAAAACAAAAATCAGATCCAACAACCGGAACTTTTCCATCAGTGTATTTGTGAAAGGAAAATGCCAGATCACCAGTACCAGTACAGACATCGAGAATCGGATCTGTCTGATTGGGGGCGAGTTTCCGAACGGCTTTCCACCGCCAATAGCGATCAACGTTCATCGACAGCAAGTGATTCATCCGGTCGTATTTAGGCGCAATCTCGCCAAACATCTTGCGAACGCGATCGTTTGATTTATCAACTGTTGTCATTGGGATTGATGTCAAAAAGTGCTGTTAAAATTTCGTTCAAAGAAATCGCTGTCATCGTTCTGTGATTGGCCGAAGTCGCAGAGATTTTTCAGAGTTCGACTGTTGCAAACGGAAGAGTCTTGGAGCATGGCTCAAAGGCAGCGGATTCGACGGAGCCTAATGCCGCCTGAAACCAAGCAAACAACGCAAAAACCTATCGGGATTGTCACCAGCCCGATACTTACTTCCAATAGATGAACCGAGCGTGTCAGGATACATTAACCTCGGCAAATTGCCATGGAGCCTGATGCGTCCAATTGTTGGAAAAACCGTGACGACGCCCGAACCCAGCCCAGCCAATCCACTCCACAAGTTCCTCGACGTGGCGTTTTTACCAACGCTGCTTGATCCACAGTCTTTGACCGGCCGAATTGCCGTTGTCACTGACGTTTTGAGAGCGACGACCACCATTGCCAACGCCATCGCCAACGGTGCCAAGCAAGTTTTGCCGCAGCCCGGAATCGAAGCGGCTCGCAAATGCCAAGCGGAAAATCCCAGTGCATTGTTGGGCGGCGAAAGAAACGGCAAAATCGTCGCCGGGTTTCACCATGGCAACTCCCCAATCGAGTACACCACCGATGTGATTGCCGGCAAGACCCTGGTGCTCGCGACAACCAACGGAACTGTCGCAATGGAGCATTGCCGATCAGCTGAAAAAGTCCTGATCGGTGCGATGGTCAATGTCGGAGCGGTTGCCAAAGCAATCACCGATGGCTCAAATTTACTGGACAAAAAAGTGACGGTCATCTGCTCAGGAACCGATGGGTTCATAACAAGTGAAGATGTCTCCTTCGCGGGAGCTTTAGTCGAAAGACTGATCGAACGTGAAGATGATCGAGCTCCTGAGAACAAAGCACGTTCGCTGAATCTGCTAAGTGACAATGCCAAAATTGCGCTAGATCATTGGCAGGCAATTAGTAGGTCGCTTACCCCGGACAGACCGCTTGCTGACTTTTTCCGAGAAGCGGGAGGCGGAGTCAACTTAGTTCGAATCGGCCACGACGAAGACATCGTGTTTGCGTCGAAGATCGATGCAGTTCCGGTCGTTCCAGAATTGAATCTGAAAACCTGGTCTATTCGTTAATCAGTTTCTTACTGCTCCCCAAGCCCGTTGACATCCGCCTTCTTGAAACATTGAAATACCTCTAAAATCATTGGGCAACAAACTCAATCCAACCAGGAATTCTGACAACCTATGAACATGGAAACTATCGTTTCGCTGTGCAAACGGCGAGGCTTTCTATTTCAATCCAGCGAAATCTATGGCGGCCTACAAGGTTTTTGGGATTATGGCCCGCTTGGCGTTGAACTCAAACGGAACGTAAAAAATGCGTGGTGGCAAGACATGGTCTCGGCCCATGATGACATGAGCACGCTCAGCGGCGCACCCTCTCCTTACGCGATGGAGGGGCTCGACTGCTCGATCATCATGCACCCGCAAGTATGGAAGTGCTCAGGCCACTACGACTTGTTTCATGACTTCATGGTCGACTGCAAAGTCACCAAGAAACGCTACCGGCATGACCAACTGAATGGTCGTTGGGTAGAAGCCAAAGGCAAAAAGTTCTTTGTAACCGCGCCCGCTGGCGACGACGAGCAATCGGTCATCACCAAACAAGCTCTCAAGGCTTTCAACCTTCGCAACAAAGACATTGATTCGCTCGCGTGGGATGGCGACGTCAAATGCCTGACCGAAGTGGATAGTTTCGAAGACGTCGTCGGCCCGGATGCGAAAATTCCTGGCACGCTAACCGAGCCGCGTGAATTCAATTTGATGTTCAAGACTTATGTCGGAGCACTTTCGGGCGAAGAAGGCGCGGCGTTCCTGCGACCCGAAACGGCCCAAGGCATCTTCGTTAACTTCAAGAACGTGCTCGATAGCACGCGGCATCGCTTGCCGCTGGGTATCGCGCAGATCGGCAAGAGCTTCCGCAATGAAATCACGCCAAGGAATTTCACTTTCCGCTCACGCGAGTTTGAGCAAATGGAAATTGAGTTCTTTTGTCATCCCGATCAATCTCAAGACTGGTACCGATACTGGCGCGACCGACGCCTAAAATGGTACCACGACATGGGCATCTCAGGCGACCGGCTGATCATGCGTGAACACCATAAAGAAGAACTGGCCCACTATTCCATTGGTACCGCCGACATTGAGTATGCGTTTCCGTTCATGGCCGAAGGTGAATATGGCGAACTCGAAGGCGTTGCCCATCGGGGCGATTTCGATCTGCGCAGCCACATGGAAGGTAAACTGAACGAAAAAACGGATCCGCTTGAGTTGCAGCTTGGCGAGGACGGCAAACCGAAATGGAAAGGCAGCGGTAAAGACCTTGGCTATCGAGATGATCTGTCGGGTGAAAAATACACGCCCCACGTGATTGAGCCATCGGCAGGTGCTGATCGTGCGACATTGGCGTTTATCTGCGAAGCATTCACCGAAGATGAGCAACCAGATGAAAAAGGAAAAATGCAAACGCGAACCGTAATGAAATTTCACCCTCGCCTCGCTCCGATCAAGGCGGCTGTTTTTCCATTGGTTAAAAAAGAAGGCATGCCTGACGTCGCCAAAGAAATCTATCTCGATCTGAAAAAACACTTCACCATGTTTTATGACGAGAAAGGTGCCGTCGGTCGACGCTACCGCCGACAAGACGAAGCCGGCACGCCGTATTGCATCACGGTCGACGGCCAAACGTTGACTGACAAAACCGTAACGATTCGTGATCGAGATACGCTGGAACAAACCCGCATCAAAATTGACGAATGCGAACAAGTGATTCGTGAGCGACTGAACGGCTGAAGATGAACGGTTTGGGAATTCGATGGAATTATTGAAACGTGAGTGGCTGGCCGGAACGCCAGATCGCCCCAATCAATTGACTGTCTTGCAATGGAATTGCCTGGCCGATTGGGCTTCGTACGCCTTTCCCAAAGTCGAACCATCGTTCCTGGATTGGAAACACCGAAAGCCGCTGATCGTTGCCGAATGCCTGCGAGCCTCGCCCGACATTTTTTGCCTTCAGGAAGTCGACCACTTTGACGAGCTTAAGGAGTCATTTTCCGGGGAGTACGACGGGCTGTTCTTCCCCAAAGGCAAATCGCCAGGCACGACCGGTAAAGACGGAGCAGCGATTTTCTGGCGTTCCAAATTCAAGCTGGTTAACTCTCAACAGTTTCATTTCTCGGTTGTTTGCAACGCGCCAGAAATGGGCCAAATCGTCGGAGTCGTCCATCTCAAATGCTCATTGGGTGAAACAGAAACCAATGTTCAGATCGTAACCACCCATTTGAAAGCCAAGGCAGAACACGAAGCAACGCGTGTCAAGCAAGGAATCGCACTGGCTGAAATACTTGTCGGCTTACAAGACAAGAATCCTGATCTTGCCATCGTCTGCGGTGACTTCAACACCACCAAGGACTCCGAAGCAATTCAAGCCATGCTTTCAAGAGGCTTCACAGACGCTTATTCGAGCGTTGGCAATTCGATCCCGAACAACACCGAACCCGCTTGGACAACTTGGAAGATTCGAGAACAAGTCAAAAAGTGCACGATCGACTTTGTTTTCTATCGAGCCACTTCAGGCCGAGAATCGAATTGGAGATTGGTCGACGTCTGGAACGTTCCCAATGAATCCTTAATCGATCCAAACGTTGCGTTGCCATGCGGTGGCTATCCATCTGACCACTGCGCTTTGGCAGTCAAGTTTGAACTGGGCGAATGATGATTGATATTGCCACGACGATATTACGAGCAAGCTGAGCTCGTTAGGGACACCTCTCCGCGTTCCGATTCAACCAGCAGATAGACTAATCCTCTTCAGCGAGAACGGCCATCGTTTCATCCGAGATATTAAAGTTGGCTGAAACTTTTTGCACATCATCGTGATCGTCCAACGTTTCCATCAGCTTGAGAACTGTTCGAGCCGTGTCGACGTCGAGATCGACGGTCGTTTGTGGAATACGAGTGACCTCTTTGGAGAGGCAAGTGATTTTCGCAGCTTCCAAAGCGTCGCCAACATCGGAGTAAACGTCTGGATCGCAGACAACTTCGAACGTGTCATTCTGAGTAACAATGTCTTCAGCACCGGCTTCCAAGGCAACTTCCATCAGCTGCTCTTCAGTGGACGAACTGGAGTCAATCACGAACAGGCCTTTTCGATCGAACAGATAGCCGACGCAGCCGGTCGCACCCATTTTCCCGCTTCCCTTTTCGAAGATCTTGCGAAGTTCCGGTGCGGTACGATTGCGATTGTCGGTCAGGATATCGCACATGATCGCCACGCCGTTGGGACCATAGCCCTCGTAGATGATCTCTTCGTAGTCAGCGCCGCCAGTTTCGCCTGAGCCTTTTTTGATCGCGCGTTCGATATTGTCTTTGGGCATGCTGACCGCCTTGGCGTCAGCGATCGCGGTGCGCAACGTAGCGTTGCCGTCAGGGTTCGGGCCGCCTGCTTTGGCCGCGACAATAATTGCCTTGCTAAGCTTACTCCACGCCTTGCCTCGTTTGGCATCAGTGGCGGCTTTCTTGTGTTTGATGTTTGCCCACTTGCTGTGGCCGGCCATCGCAATATCCCTAAATCAATCTAGAAACGAACTCATCACAAAACTGACTAACTCAAACAAACTTTTTTTAAGCCAAAATTCATCAAAGCCAACACGGTCGAACTACTTTTTTAGCGAGGCTTCTTCTTGCCCAATCGCTTTGAAGCAGCTCCCTTTTTGGCGGACGTCTTTTTCGCAGGCAGCTTCTTCTTTTTAGTCGTTTTCTTGGTGACCTTTTTGGTGGTCTTCGCCGATACGACAGGCTTCTTGGCGGTCTTCTTTTTCGCCGCCGTCTTCTTCACGGCTGTCTTTTTCACGGCTGTCTTCTTTATCGCCTTGGTAGCTTTGGCGGGTTTCGCCTTCGATTTTTTAGCCACCTTCACAACTTTTTGTTTGGCTGCTTTCGCTTTGACTGGCTTTGCAGGAGCCGATTTTTCCGCTACCGGTTTTTCTTTGGCCGGTTTGGCTGGCTCGACTTTCTTGCGACCGCCACGTTTGGGAAATCGATCCTTGGCGTCTTTGCTGATCTTGAGAATCTGATCGCGAATTTTTGTGCTGAACGGCGAACTTGAAAACGCGACGGCGAACTGATGAAGCAAAACCGAAAACTCAATCCCCTTAGCCTTGGGGATCGTTCGCTCAAGGCCTGACACACGCATTTTTGCCGACTCTTCTTCGGTCACAATACCCAACGTGTAAAACAGCAACATCGCAGATTTATCGAGTGGGATCGAATGTCCACCCAGTCCATTTTGGGCAACATGAGAAACGATAAAGGGAGTGATGCCCTTAAATTTCTCGAACTGAATAACGGCCTTACTCAGATTTTCTTTCTTGAGAAAATCGATATCAAACTGATAGTAAGTCTCGAATACACCGTGCAACGTTTTTTTCAAACGAGTCGCGGAAGCTTGAGGATCAGACAACGACTTCATGGATTCAGCCAACTCGTTGGCCGTCGTCACCCGAACTTCATTCCAGTCAAAGTAATTTTCTTGAAGTTTGGCAAACGCCTCATCCGCAGCTTCAAACGTCGAGTCCTCCAGGCAACAACCGTAGAGCAAATGCTCAATGACCGAGCGATTGGAAGGAGGGCTAACCGCTTGAAATTCTTTTTTCACGAACTTGAACAGTTTTGCGATCAGGTCGGCACGATTCTTGGCTGACATGGGTACTCTTTGAAGCTAAAACAAAATAAAGGGATGTAATTAACGCGTTGCAAAAACCAATATCGATCTGGCGGGTTAACTTAAGTCTGATTCTGGTGAATTAGCTTCGACTTGAGTCGTAGCGTCGCCAGACAGATCACCATTTCCCTGATCAGCACTCTCTTGATCGACGGCATCGTCCATTGTTTCGTCCGATTCATCGGAGGATGACTCGGCACTTTCATCATTTTCGTCGACCGAACGAGGCAGGACTTCTTCGAGAATCTTGGTCACGATCATCGAATTCTGCATACCCTTGTCGATCACGAACTGAATCCGCGGCGTGTATTTCGTGTCGATCCGGCGGCCAACTTTTTGCTGAAGATAGCCCGCAGAATTCTGAAGCCCATGCAAGCACAGCTTCTGTTTCGATTCGTCGCCCATCACCGAAACGTTGACTTTGGCCAATCGCAAATCGGGCGACACCTCTACGAATGTAACTGTGACATCGGCGATTCGTGGGTCTTTCAAGTCGGCAATGATTGCCATACTGACGACTTCCCGAATTGCCTGAGCGGCTTTAAGGACTCGGCGTGAACTCATGAAAAATTGGCCTGAAAAAAACGACTTGGCGATAACGTGACGGACAACGAATAAAAAGAATCAGCTGTGGAAACGCGGCGGCGGTTGATCAGGCTGCCGTGACGCTCCGTCAAAACAGCCAATCATTGACGCGGCGTTACAGGGTTCGAGCCACTTCTTCGATCTTGTACGCCTCGAGGGTGTCACCTTCTTTGACATCGTTAAAGCCTGCGAGTTTGATACCGCATTCCATGCCACGCTGAACTTCCTTGGAATCATCTTTTTCACGCCGAAGCGTTTCGATGGCGTAATCGCCAATCACACGACTGTCACGGATGACACGCAAGCGGCATTCGCGCTGAATCGTTCCACGCATGACGCGACAACCAGCAATCGTGCCGGTTTTGCTGACGACAAACGTCTGCAACACCATGGCCATTCCCTGTTCAACAATTTGCTCTTCAGGTTTGAGCTTGCCTTCCAGGGTCGCTTTCAAGTCATCGGTAATCTTGTAGATGACATCGTAACGCCGAACTTCGACATCCAATTCATCAGCAAGAGAACGTGCGTTTTCATCCGGGACGACGTTAAATCCAACGATCACTGCGTCCGAGGCATCAGCCAACCGAACATCAGCGACCGAAACACCACCAGGGAGAGCTTGAAGGATTTTAATTTCGACTTCTGGATGAGCAATCTTGCCTAGCTCTTTTTGAATCGCTTCAATTGAGCCTTTCACATCGGCTCGAATAATTAGATTGAGCGTGACAACCTCGCCGGTTTTCGCACCTAAATCTCCCGACTCCAGCAACTCCTGAAAATCCTGCAACGAAGTCTTGGTAGTACGTCCACCGACCCGCTGAACCGTTCCACGGAACTTTCTCGATTCGGCAATTTCACGTGCCTTGGCAATGTCATCGACCACGTAGAACTTCTCACCGGCACCCGGTGCTTCGTCCAATCCAGTCACATTAACCGGAGTCGAAGGCTCTGCTTCTTTAAGTTTCTTCTTAGGTCGCAGCGTGTCATGCAATGCCTTGATGCGACCAAACGCTGAACCGCAAACGACATTGTCGCCGACTTTCAAAGTTCCGCCTTGCACCATCAATTTGGCCACGACACCACGATCGGACTGCTGCTCGGCTTCGATGCAAGTACCAAACGCTGGCCGGTCAAAATTAGCTTTGTATTCGTGCAGCTCCGCCGTCACCAAAATGGTTTCTAGCAACTCGTCGAGCCCGATATTGTTAATCGCACTCGTTTTGACGACTTCTGTTTCACCACCCCATTCACTTGGCAGCAATTCATGAGTTGCCAAATCCTGCATCGCTTTGTCAGGCGTGACACCCGGCAAGTCGATCTTGTTGAGGGCAACGATGATCGGGACGCCGGCTGCCTTGGCGTGACTGATGGCCTCTTCGGTTTGAGGCATGATGCCGTCATCTGCCGCAACCACCAACACCGCGATGTCCGTCACGTTAGCACCACGAGCACGCATTGCGGTAAACGCTTCGTGACCTGGAGTATCGACGAAGGCAATTTTGTTGTCGCCTTTCTTGATTTCATAGGCTCGAATGTGCTGGGTAATACCACCAGCTTCACCGGACACAACATCGATTCCGATTAGCGCGTCGAGCAACGAAGTCTTACCGTGATCGACGTGCCCAAGGAACGTGACGATAGGGGCGCGCGGCTCCATCGCTTCGATATCAGCTTCGGATTCGTCGAATTCAGCGAGAACAGAATCTTCAAGTGTTTGTTCTTCGCGAATTTCAACTTCCACGCCGAGTTCGTCGACAAGCAAATCCACCAACTCTTCTTCGATTTGCGAATTGATGTTCTTATTGGAATCATCGCCGAGTTGTTGAATGGTCAGCAAAGCCTGAATCGCTGGCACACCAGCGGCTTCGGAAAATTCACGAACGGTGCAGGGGAGCTGCAACACGACTTTGTCTTTTCGAGGCGCGGCCGTGTTAGCGACTTTACCCGAACGACGTCGATTATTTCGTCGGTACGAATTGTGGCGACGCGGGGAAGGCCGACGAGACGACCGAGCCGGTCGTGCGCCCATACCGTCTTCGCGTTGAGAATTGTCTTTATCTCGATCAGAGCCACGCTTGCCACGACGAGTCGAAGACGGCATTTCGCCAAGAACCTTTGACTCTTCGCCGGCTTTGCCTTTTTTCTTTGTCTTGGATGACTTCGTGAACTGCTCAAGCGGAGCCGCACCGGAGCGCGCTTTGGCGATCGCATCTTGCGGAAGCGCGATATCTGGCTTCTGGACTTTTTCACCCGAGACACCGGAGCCACGAGTCGGCTGCTTCACATCCGGCATAGCCGCGATTTTCACATTCGTGCCGGTCTTTCGGCGCAACGTGTCTTTCTTGGCCGGGTCGTCGCTCCGTTTGGCCTTTTGATCAAGATCGCGAACGGCACCCGTTCGGCGTAACAGACCGCCGGTTCGGCGAGTCATCGGTGTCGGCCCAGTTGGCTTGGGTGGAGCCGGCTTCTTCTGTTTCGGTGGCGGGTCGTTTTCAACAGGAGGCGGCGCCGCAGCCTCTTTGGCTTGCTCTTCCTTGTTTTTCCGCAGCCGCATCAACAAACTGCTGACCTTTGGCTTAACAGGCTGTTCTTCAGCAGCCGGTTCCTGAACAGCATCTTGCGTCTCTTCCGTTTCAGCGGGCGGATCTGCAGCGGGTGCTTCGGCAACTGGCTCTTCAACGACCGGCGTCTCCGCGACTGGTTCCGCCGCTACATCTTCGGCGGCTTCCTCGACAGCCGGCTGATCATCAGCGGGTGTCTCTTCAACAATCGCCTCGGCCTCAGCGCTCGCTTGAGGAGCTGAGATTTCAGAAATTTTCTTCGAAGCCGAACGGAATGGCGCGGGCCGGATTGGCGTGCGCTCGATGACATCTGGCTCCGCCACTGCGGTAGCCGAACCACTTGAGAGGTGTTCTTTTACTCGGGCCACTTCATCATCGTCTAGACTTGCAAGCGCAGATCCCTTGCCCTTGATACTTACTTTTTCGCAAATATCAAGCAATTGCTTGTTATCAAGCCCAAGTTCTTTTGCAAACGCGTAAATGCGTATTGGCACGTGCGGGTTGCCTTCCTGTTTGATTCGAGCCCTCACCAACGGCGAAGTACTGAATCGAAATACCAGTTGTTACATGAACCGTCCCCTTAATCTGACAACATTAGAAAATGATCGAAACCGTTTTCGTCGCCCGACATAGACACGTAATGTACATTTGTTCGGCTTTGGCATAATCTTCACGAGAAGAGACCTCATCCGAGGAAAAAATTTGGCTGCGATCCATGCGGATCACAGGCCCAGCTTAATTTAAAATCAATCTTAGTTCGTCATATCTTAATTCGAAACTCTTACTCGGTTGCCTTCGTTTCTGATTTGGCATCCGGGGCAGGGGCTTCGGACTCTGTTTTTGCTTTTTCTTCGACAGCCGTTTCCGCTGACGAAGGTGAAGCCGCAGGACTATCCGCTGCTTCGACTTTGACTGGTGCCGTTGCAACGCTTGTCGCGGCGGCAGCAGCAGATTTTGCTGCTTCGATTTTCGCTGCTTCAGCTTCTGATCGACGAAGACGTTTCTCTTCGGCGGCTCGCTGTTCAGCTTCTTCGGCCAACGATTCGGCTTCTTCGACGATTGCGTCAACCTGCTCGGCGGTAAGCTGCCCCATTTCCATCAGGTCTTCGGGCTCAATTACCGACAAATCATCGTAAGACAAATAGCCTTCTCCTACTAGATGATTTGCCAAATCTTCATTGACATCATTTAGCCGACAATATCCCTGAACGGCGCGGTCGATCTGCTGCTCCAGCTCTCCCTGGGTCATGATTTCGATGTCCCAAGTACACAATTTGCTAGCCAAACGAACGTTTTGTCCGCGTTTTCCAATCGCCAGCGACAATTGATCCTCTCGCACGAGCACAATCGCTCGGCCCATCATCTGACAAAGAATCACCTCATCCACTTCAGCAGGCTGAAGAGCATTGGGAATCATCACTTGCGGATCTTCATCGAACCGGACGATATCAATTCGTTCACCCGCCAATTCGTCGATCACCATTTTGATGCGATTGCCGCGAACGCCGACACAAGCTCCCACACAATCGACCTTGGAATCGATACTGCTGACCGCGACTTTTGAGCGATAACCTGGCTCTCGCGAAATAGCGTTGATCAAAATAACACCGTCGGCAATCTCAGGAATCTCGCTTTCGAACAAGCGCTGTACAAATTTTGGCCGTGTTCGACTGAGAACCACTTTGATCCGACTGCCCTGAGCCTTAACCTCGGTCACCAATGCCCGCACGCGTTCGTTCGCCTGATGGGACTCGCCCGGAATTTGTTCGCTACGCGGCAGAATGGCTTCGACGCCACCGAGCGTGACCGTGGTCACACGGCCTTCATTTCGATGAACCGTTCCGGTCACGATATCGTCAATGATTTCGTTGAACTCAACGATCTGCGAATCGCGCTCTGCTTCTCGGACCTTTTGGATAATGACTTGCTTGGCGGTTTGAGCTCCGATGCGCCCAACCGTCTCTTCGTAATCCAGTTCTTCCTGACCGCAACGTCCGGCAATCTCGCCAGAGACTCGATCAATGATGAACTCAATATCGGCTTCTTCGCCAAAGTGTTTGCGCGCCGCCGAAACAAGCGCAGACTCGATCGCCACAAAAACAATCTCTTTTTCGATGTTCTTTTCGCGGTGTAGTGAATCGACGATTCTTAGCACTTCGCTGGCGTTCATTTTATTTCTTTCAGTAAATTTTGACCCGACTCGGGGTCAAACAACAAAATTTTTCCCCGATCGATTTCCAACCTCAACCGATCTCCTGGCTCGACTTCACTCTCGGCTGGCAATCGCACAACCAATGAACCAGAACTCTCTCCCTGACTCTCAACGTCATCAAACTGCAGGTGAGCCAAAGTAGACTCACCCAAACGGTCGACTTCGAAAACGTTTGACCCAAACTCAAGCCCAGTGTTTCCCGCCGATTCCTCCACCGCTGCTGGCGAAATGTCGGTTCGAGTTACGCTTTCGGGCCGAAACCCTAGCACGACTTTGACTCGCGTTTCACCGACTGAAAACAGCCGGTGCAAAACCTGACTTTCATCTTCGTTCAAAACCAACCGCAGTTTATGTCCACTAAACTCACATCCTGCCGCTGTCCTTATTACTGTTCCCGGCACCAGGTTGATCGGAGCGGTTCCGAAAAACTGAGCCACGAACAAGTTGGCTGGCCGCTGGTAAATCTCCAGCGGCCGGCCAACTTGCACGACTCTTCCTTCATTCATTACGGCGACTCGATCACCCAATGTCATCGCGTCGACCTGGTCGTGAGTCACATACACGATCGTCGTCTGCAACTCACGGTGCAGTCGCCGAAGCTCCCCTCTCATTTGCTGCCGAAGTTTCGTATCGAGATTCGAAAGCGGCTCATCCAACAAAAACGCCGCCGGTTCCCGCACAATCGCACGCCCAAGAGCGACACGTTGGCATTCACCGCCGGACAACTGATGCGGCTTTTTGTTTAGCAAATGTTCAATGCTTAAACGTTGGGCCGCTTGCCGAACCTGTAAGTCAATCCCGTCACGCAGCCGAGCTAACTCAGCCGATCGACGCGGTTGAAAAATCTTTCTTAAACCACGAGCAAGTACTCCGCCACCAAAACGTAATTTCAATCCGAAGGTCAAATTTCTGTACACCGACAATTGCGGATACAGAGCGTAACTCTGGAACACCATGGCAACGTCTCGATCTCGAGGTGCGACGGCGTTCACCGACCGCCCCCCAATTCGCACTTCACCGCTGGTGCAAGTTTCTAATCCCGCGATCAAACGAAGCGTTGTACTCTTGCCACAACCGCTTGGCCCAACCACGACCAGAAACTCACGATCGAAAATCTCCAAGTCGACACCATCAACTGCAAGCGTGCCGTCGGGGAATCGTTTCACGATCCGTTCCAAAGACACAGTTGCCATTAGCAATGTTCTACCAAAACTAAAAATCCCCTCATTCAATCTGCGACGATCGCAGACACAAAACGAAGGGAAAAAGCCAGTGTAAGCCGCTTGATTTATCTTCTATCGAGCTAAATAAGATACCCCTAACCGCCAAAACAGTCAACGGGATTCGCTCCAAAGAGTGGACGAGCGCGAGAGCCCAAACGCCACTATTTGAGCATTTACGGTGTCGGAATAACTATCTTGCGGCTCGACATAGCCTCCGTAGCTGGATTATGGGCAATCCTATGAGCAGAGCGGACAAGTAGAACGGACTATTGAGCCCAGCGAAACTTGCCATTATTGAATTTGGCGATCGACTTCATTTGCTCGCGACCAAATCCATTGCCTAACAAGACAGTATGGATAGGCGTTTTTTCCTTCTCACCGTTGGATCGCCGATGGGGACGATTCTTTCGCTTCAATATCTCATCTGTATGATCTCGAATCTCGCCGTCCGAGAGCAAGAAAATCGCCGATGGGTCGAATGCCAACCCCACCTGCATCGCGTGAGCCGGGAATGTCCCACCATTGGGACGTTGCTGATCGAGCCAATCGTAAAGCCGATCCTTGTTCGCCAACGTTGCTGGGATCAACGCCATTTCTCCCTCGGGAACATCCATCATGATGAACGTTTGCGAATTGTATAACAGCACCAAAAATTCCTTGTCTTCGTCGAGCCCTTTGATCGCTTTGGTCAGCTCATAGACCGCCCGCTCCCAACGAAAATTCTGAGTCATGCTGCTGGAGCAATCGATCACAAACACAAATTGATCGCCGTATGACTTCAACCCGAAGAAGGACGTTCCCGATGGCTTGACGACAGGATCGCCAATGTCAATCTGCTCACCAATCTCGACATCGCCAAATTCCTCGCTGAGCGAAAGCAGGGAATCGGCATCTTCGCTCCAAACTTCAGAGACTTGATAAGTACCTGACAAATCCGCTTCGACCGAGGACTGGGACAGATCCTGCTGGGCTTCCATGGGTTCAGCTTCCAGTTCCAGCGGAATTTCGATGAAGCTAAAGTCGACCGCCTCATCCACCGGCATCAATTCAAGCATGATTCCAGCGGTCGGATCAGTGCCAAAAGTCATGACTGCCAAACATATCAGCAAGAACAGATGGATTAGCATGCTGACCAACCAAACCGGGAGTACGCGCCGGCCTTCGGTGATTAAATCTGCTTCCGATTCGGCAACATAGTTCAAGTCAAATCGCTGCTTGGGCGATTTTTCACTTTGCACATTGGTCAGCTCAAAATTCGCATGCTCATAGAGTTCAACCGGACGCTGCTCATCAACTTGTGAAAGGCCGCGACTGGCCGTCTCAAAAGCCGCGACGGTGTTGCCTGCAGAATCGGCTTCCCCTTGTTCAGCCAGCGCCGAATCGTAGTCAATGTGGGACGCCGAAGCGCCGCCCCCTTCAACATTCCTGGCTTCAACTTCCTCTTCATAAACCGATGAAGCAGAAGTC
Organism: uncultured Pirellulaceae bacterium; assembly: GCA_964589435.1. GTDB lineage: Bacteria > Planctomycetota > Planctomycetia > Pirellulales > Pirellulaceae > Mariniblastus. Next base: position 12,574 of record CAZPTT010000076.1, on the reverse strand, counting down.
GAATCTTTAGCGCGATGAACTGGCTGAAGGCTCCGAACAGGCTGAAGGCTCCGCAAACGGACTTGCCTTTCCGATCCGGTTTGTTGCTCAGATTCGGTTTCATGAAACTCGGGAGCTCGAAGAAAAGAAGGCTGCACGACATCTAGTGCCGGCCGCAGGTTTCGCTGCCTAGGGCGACGTGGAGATTCGCTATATCCATCTCCTGCCGATTTGCTCATAGTCCCCCCAAGTTTCTGCAATCTCAGAATCGTCGCGGATCGCTCTTGCCCGGCCAACGACCGCGGTTTCATTATCGAGAAAAATCCAGAACGATCAACTTAAAAGAACGCATCAGTCAGCCATAGTCGCCAGCCGAAATGGGGAAAACGAAGAATTCGCTAGCGATTCCCCACCTGAGATTCGCCTTGTCCGCGTTTTAGCGGGCGACCTATACTTCGCTGCCCAGTTTTCTGGCGTTGGCGATCATCCAACCAAAGACACGTTGGCAACGATTCGCCTAACAAACAAAGCCAGATTCAAACCAGCGAAGCAAAATTTATACAACCTAACACTCTTCGGAGATCGCAATGCGAATGGATTCCAAGCGATTTGAACGATCAATTTGGACGCACGATGTCAGCCTCAATGCTTTCGCTTTGAGATTCAGATTCGCGCTCGTCGCCGCTGTTGCTTTCTCCGTTGCAGTTTTGACGACCCCACACTCGCCTGCCACCGCTCAAGTGAGTAACCAATCATCCGGCAGCGAATCAATCCCACGCGCCAATCCCGCGGCCTGGCGGCCCTCGTTCACCCCGATCGCCACATCGAATTCCAACGCGAACCTGAATACGAATCTCGGCCCAAATTCAAATGCCACCGGCGTCCTTTCTTCCGGATCGCCATCCCAAGCTGCTGGCACAGCCCCCAGCCTTCCCGTCAATTCCAACGCACTACGAGGCAACTCGAGTAACCCAGCGGCCGCAGGTACCGTTCAATCGATCACGCAGTCACCTGCGAACAATCCAAACAACATCAACGCCAACAACCATTCAGCCTCCAACCCAATCGGCGCGAACGTGCCGCAGGAACAAGGGCCGGGAATCACGCGCGTCACCAGTCGCCTCGACAAGCTCCCCAATTCGGCCGGTCAAGTTTGGCGTGAATACGACATTTCTCCTTACACCTCAAAAGTCTCCAACAACGAAAAACCCCAACAAGCGATCCTTGATTGGGTTCTCCGCGAGACCGGAACCGAAATGTGGTTCAACGAGCCACTAGGAATTCTCAATGCCAACAAAAACCACTTATACGTTTACCATACGCCGGAGATTCAAAACGTCGTCAAGCAAATCGTTGACCGTTTTGTGCGAACGCGTGCCCAGCTTCAACGAATCGACGTCAACCTCGTCACGGTGACGAATCCAAATTGGCGATCCCAGTCTTACACCATGCTGCAGCCAATCGACGTTCGCTCGCCGGGAATCGAAGCTTGGATGGTCTCCAAAGAAAACGCCGCGATCCTACAAGGCCAACTAAGCCGGCGTGCCGACGCCAAGCAGCATAGTGGTGGCACATTGACCAATCACGATGGACAAACGTTTGTGCTGGAGAAAACCCGGCCGGTTCAATTCGTCCGCAACCTTCGCTGGGTTCCCAATCAAATCCCCAACTACCAGCCTCTGATGACAAACATCAACGAAGGCTACACCTTGGCAATCAGTTGTCTTTCCGCGTTGGACAACAACACGATCGAAGCAACCATCAAATGCGACGTCGATCAGGTCGAAAAATTGAACACAGTGAAAGTCAACTTACCCGGCGCGGCAGGAAAACTTGAGCAAATGAACCTCCAAGTCCCCCAGCTGGTCAGTTGGCGACTTCATGAGCGATTCCGCTGGCCCAACGATCAAGTCCTGCTGCTAAGCTGCGGCATCGTTGCCAACCCAGAACCTGACAGCAGCGGCGGGGGAGGACTGCGGTTTCCTGGATTCAATCCAAAATCCAAGCGGGCCGATGCATTGCTATTCATCGAATATCGTGGCCCGGCAACAGGTGCGACCATTCCTCAAACCGCCAATTCGGGGCTGGCCCCGATTCGCCCCCGATAGTTGGTCAATTGGATTGCTCTGATTGCCGGCGAGCAAGCTGCGTATCACCCGCAAAAAGTGGCCCCGCAAAGTCGCCTCGACGAAAATTGTAAGTCTCGTAGAATATGTGAACGCCTACTGTAAGGTTCAGGCTCCGAAAGAATCTTCCCTCCATTCGCCTTGTTGTTGCTTGATTTTATGCAGTCATCTGATCGTCGCGTCGTCATTACCGGTTTGGGCATGATCAGCCCACTTGGTGACTCATGTTCCGAATTGTGGGATTCCATTTCCAATGGCCGCAGTGGCGTCGGACTGGTTGAAAACGTACCCACTGAGCATTTCCAATCGGACTTTGGAGGCGAGTGCAAGCAATTCACTGGCAACATCTCCAGTTTTGGGCCGCTCGAGAAAAAACTTCAACGCAGCATCAAAAAAGGCCTTCGCCTGATGTGCCGCGAGATTCAATTGGGTGTTGCGGCTGCACAACTGGCCCTGACTGACTCGGGACTTGAGCAAGGCGCCTTCGATCCGGCTCGAATTGGAACTTTGTTTGGCAGTGATTACATCATCACCGAACCCACCGAATTTACGCTTGGCGTTCGTGAGTGCCTCGACGACAACGGCGATTTTGATTTTGCAAAATGGGCCGACAATGGACTCAAGAAAGTCGAACCGCTGTGGCTATTAAAGTACTTGCCCAACATGCCGGCAAGCCACGTCACGATTTACAATGATTTGCGTGGGCCAAGCAATTCAATCACCGTTCGCGAAGCCTCAGCAAATTTGTCTGTCGCTGAAGCCACCACGATCATCAAACGTGGCTCCGCTGACATGATGATCGCTGGCTCGACCGGTTCTCGTATCCATTTGCTTCGCACGATTCACATCGCTCTTCAGGAACAACTTGCCGACCGTAACACCGATGTGTCCGGTGGTGATCCAACGAAGGCCTGCCGACCGTTCGATAAAGACCGAAGTGGCATGGTGCTGGGCGAAGGAGCCGGAGCAATGATTCTGGAAACACTTGAATCAGCGGAAAAACGCAACGCAACCATCTTCGGCGAAATCATTGGCTGGGGCTCCTCATCGGTGGCCAGCCCAAGCGGTGTCGCGGATCAAAAAACAGCGTTCAGCAACGTCTTGCTTTCGGCCATGGAAACATCTGGATTGGCCCCCGCTGACGTTGGTCACGTCCATGCTCACGGACTAAGTTCGATCGAAACCGACCGCGATGAGGCGGCGGCGCTCAACGCGATTTTGCCAGACGTTCCAGTGACTGCCGCCAAAAGCTACATGGGCAACCTCGGCAGCGGCAGCGGCATGATTGAAATCATCGCCAGCCTGATGGCATTAAAGCACGGCAAGCATATTCCAGTCTTGAACTGCGATTCGCCTGCGGAAGATTGCCCGATCAACATTGTCAAAGATGCCAATGATTCGCCAGGCAATTCATTCATCAATCTGAACATCACGCCCCAAGGCCAAGCCAGCTCGGTCGTCGTGCGAGCGATGAGTTAAAAAGCTCAGCCGCGCTCGAACCTTCAGCCGTTCTTCTGCTGTTTTGCCTGCGCGGCTTCGGTTAACCGCTTCTGCTAAACCACACCGCCGTTGATGAAGAACTGAGCCTGATCCCAAACGGACGCTCCTACTTCTACTCCAAGCGTTCGTCCGTTGATGTCGCCTTCGACAAAGTGGATCCCACCGTACAATCGCGACAGCCCGGCCTCATCGGCTGCAGCGCTGAATGTATCCCAACTCAGCGTCACTGCTTCAGCCGGCGTGACCAACGGTTCGAACCTTGACTCGCCCGCTTCGAACGTCACCGATCCACCAAACTCATCACTGCCGGTGAACATTTCTAAAATCGCAGCGCCAGCAGCGCTGAACGCGCTATGTCCGGATGTGTATTCGGCAAATGGAGGTGAGGGATCCGAGCCCGGTGTTTGATAAGTCAAGAAATCCGTCGCGAGGATCGTTTGGGTGCCGCCATCCGGAGTCCAAGCATCAATCGCATAGCCACCCAGCGAGGCATTGAATTCGCCGATCAAACCGAGTTCGCCCAACTCGCGAATGGCTCGCACCGGCCGTACATAGTCGTAGTGAACTTTGGCATTCCAGGTCGCAATTCCCGCGTCAAAGACCGCATTGCCAAGCGCGAAAAACATTTTCGCATCGTCGTCGATCGAATGATTGTCGCGAGCAGAAACGAACTCACCAAACGTCATGAATGTTCCTGGTGGGAAAGACGTGCCACCGCCGTCTTCCCAAAATTCAGCAACCAATTTTTGCTCATCATTTAGCGCCGCACTGAAATCGACTACTTCTTCCGCCTGAGAAATGAACTCCGGATTGATGACGGTTCCAATGAGGCTCTTGTCAATATCCAGTATCGTCCCGTCGGACAACGTGATTGTCTTGGCAACCAAATCGACATCACCGTCGACCAGCAAGAACGGTTGAGGCGCGTCCGGCAAAAACTCATCAGACGAAGAAGACCCAAACGCTGTCACATCACCCCACTGAGGCGTTAAGAACTGTTGCGTGCGAATCGCCGCATCCCCTGAATCAATCGGGACAAACTCGGGAGTCCAGGCGTCCAAGATCGAAGCGTCACCGACGCCATTGACGGGCTGATAATTTGTTGTGTCCGAGTACGCTACACCGTTCGTTCCGTTGCTGTCGGTTCCCAGTTGGTTCGAACCATCTGAATGACGAAACTCAAGCAGAGCCGCCGCCATCCGATTCCCAATCCCCGCCGCAGTTGTGACGTCCGTCGATGCGTTGCTTGGGTCGAGACCAAGTTCGTCCATAACGTCATCAAAAATCGCAGTTTGGTCGCTGAATAGGTCATCAAGCACTCGATAAGCCGCGAAACTCATGGCGGCCGTTTTATTGGCTTCCGTATTTTCGCTCACCGGCCGTTGCAGATCGTCACCAAGCTGCGTTGAGCGGGCGGTCAAATCATAGGCCGACCAAGCGTCGTACATGGCCGTATGCATCATCGCGTAGGCCCGTGATCCAATGGTCGGGCCGGGAGCTTCATTGGCGACGGCTTGCTGGACGGCCTGATCCCATTGAACAGAAATTGTCGGCGTTGGATCGGTCACGGCGACCGTTTGAATTGCCGCATCAAGTTCCAATGTGATCAAATTTGTATCGTAGCTGGCGGCCAATTCCGCCAATCCGTCTTGAACCAAATCGCCCGTCGGGAGCTCAAGAGAATCAGCCATTTCAAAGAAGTTCGCTTTCAATTGGTCGACCACCAATTGCGTTCTTCCGGCTGTATTGGGAATGGAATCCTCGCGTTCAATCGACTGATGTATTGGCGAAGAATCAAATTGATTGCTGACGTTCTCCATCACCGTATCCCAACCCTGTCGCCCTTTGACAAAAAGACGGTCTTGGAAATCGGAAGACATTGATTCGAAACGATCCGCGCCCGGACCGCCTTCGATTCGGACGTCGTCACCGAAGGTTGATTCATTGATCAAGATCGAATCGTGACCAACCTGCCCCCAGATTCGGGCCATATCACCAACGTTGACTTGGTTGAAAACAACCACATCCTGGCCCGCCGCTGCAAATGTCGTCGTGTCGTCAGCGATATCCACATGCGAAAGGAAGATCGAGTCATGACCGCTCATCCCATACAACCAAACATCATCCACTTCGAACCGCTGATCGCTACTGCCGGCTACATAGAGCGAGTCGTTACCGGCTCCAAGCGAGACAATCAAATCGTCCTGAGCCACAAATCCCTTGCCGTTAATCGTTACCGAATCGTCACCTCGCCCGGTGAAGACTCGCACATCTCGCAGCCCGCTTAGATCGACACCATCTGCAAAGTCATCCGAAAACACGATTCGAGAATCATCCAACGCCTGAACCAAGCCTTGCGAATCGGTAGCGTTCAGATCAACAGAGATTGCATTGTTCTTCGCGTCTCCCCAAATACTGAGATTGGGCCCGACCAGGTCGACAAAGACAATGCCTGCCAACAAATTTTTCGGCTCCAAATTTTCGTACGAGAAAGCTTGAGTTGAGTTGGAAATCGAACTCAATCTTCGCGAAGAAGGCCGTCTTTTTTGAGGGGTTAGCCGTTTCATTTTCATGCCTTCGTGGAAAAAGGTTTAGGTGGGATCCCAAGCAGTGATAACGCAAGCTGGGCCGCTCTGTAGGAACGTACTAGGAACGCCCCAAAGGCCAACTCTTCTACAGAATGTCTCACGCCGACGTTTCATCATGCTTTCAATAATGACCAATGAAAAGCCTGGCTCCCAATAACGAGTTACAAGCCAGCGCGACCAGAATATCCAGAATCATCGGTATTTTGCGTATTGAGCCTGCGTCTTTTCCGGGCAAGAGACGCCAAAACGCTCGAGTATATCGTGCCGCGAACTACGTTTTGGCAACTAGACCACTGTCTTGCTCTCCACCACTGAACTCGTCACGAAATTTGTTATGTCTCAGGCAACACCAATCAACATCCAGCAGCAGGAAACCTGGCCGTTTTTGTTGATGAAACTGCTCGACTCATTGGCCATTTTGCTTGGCCTGACTCTATTGATCAGGTTCATGCCGGAGTTCAACAGTAAGTCGACGATCGTTATCGGCCTGATCGCGATCGGCGTGTTCAACATGGTCGCCGAATTTGCTGGGGTCTACCGACAGTGGCGCGGTATAGCGTTTGAAAAAGAAGTCACATGCTCGGCGATCGCTTGGGCGATCACGTTTCTCCTCCTGGCAGGACTAGGCAATCTCAGTATCTACTCCACTGAATTATCAGGCAAAAGCCTCGCGATTTGGTTCTCAATGACAACCGTCATCTCTCTGGCCAGCAGAATGTTCGTTCGCTGGTTCAAGCGATGGAAGACCGAAAAAGGCATCAACACACGAAACTTCGCCGTCGTAGGAATCAACGAGCTTGGACTGCAACTGGCTGGCAATATTCAATCGACACCTGACCTTGGTTTGAAGCTACTTGGATTCTATGACGACCGCCCCGATGATCGCGTCATTGACCTGCCGGTTGATCGCAACAAACTGGGCCGATACTCCGATCTGATCGAAGCCGCCAAATCAGGAAATGTGGAAGTCATCTTCATTGCCTTGCCAATGCGAGCTGAGAAGCGAATCCGGGGGCTGATTCAAGAGTTGGCAGACTCGACAGCTTCGGTTTACATCGTTCCGGATCTGTTTGTCTATCAAATGCTCAACTCGCGTTGGAGTGATGTTCAAGGAATTCCAGTTGTTAGCGTTTTCGAAAACCCGTTTTACGGAGTTGATGGATTGCTAAAACGATCGGTCGATATCGTTTTGTCGATCATCGCACTGATGCTGGCCTCCATCCCAATGGCATGCATCGCATTGGCCGTCAAATTGACGTCCAAAGGACCTGTCTTCTTTCGCCAGCTCCGATACGGACTCGACGGCGAAGAAATTTACGTTTGGAAATTTCGCAGCATGACTGTCTGTGAGAACGGCGACACCGTCAAACAAGCCACGAAAAACGATAGTCGCTTGACATCAATCGGTGGTTTCCTAAGACGTTCATCGCTTGATGAGTTGCCTCAATTGTTCAACGTTCTTTCCGGCAGAATGTCGATGGTTGGCCCCCGCCCTCATGCGAACGCCCACAACGAATTCTATCGCAAACAAATCGAAGGCTACATGCTCCGCCATAAAGTCAAACCAGGAATCACCGGCTTGGCTCAAGTGAATGGCTGCCGAGGCGAGACTGAAACGCTCGACAAAATGGAGAACAGGATTTTCTTCGATCATCAGTACATCCGTGAGTGGACCATCTGGATGGATCTGAAAATCATCTTCAAAACCTTCAGTGTCGTATTCTCAAAAGAAAACGCATACTAAAGCCGCTTTCAAAACTTGCTCGCTAAAGTAGCAAGACTCTCCGAGGTAATTTCCCTGCACATCGGAATCGCGAAGCTACGTTCGCAAGGCAGCCGTTGGTATGCGGTCGCCACTTCGCGGCTTCGACTATCAAGTCAAACTAAACCGCGGGCTCACGCCACGCGGCTATATGCGGCCGCCACTTCGAGGCTAAAAAAACGCAAAAATAGTTCTTAGGATCTGTGCTTCTCATCTACGTCATTGTTGTCCGTTGGATCATCATGTGACAACCAATTGATCAGCCCCAACAGAATGGCGGACACCGTCAATGTTATTGGGTTGAACGCGTGGATGGCGTGCCCCGGCGACATCACTACAGCCCCCAAAAGCAGGAAAGAGAATCCGGCAACTGACGCTTGGGCTGGCCATTTGTGATGCCACAGAAAAAGCACGAGGCAGCCCAATACGACTTCGATGACTCCCGCAATCAACACCGTCGTTTCAGCGGAGTGAATGACCGGCCCTTTGGCAACCAATTCTAGTTCAGTCGCATGTTGAAAAATCAGCTTGGGAACGAGACCATGATACAGCCAGATAAACGCGATGCCGATTCGGGAAATTGAATAGATCGCCGCCAGTTTGTTTTGGAACATGGCTTTCCTTTTTATACTGCGACTTCCTAAACCTAGTCCGTGCTACATCATGAAAGCCGCAGGGCCCAAATCCTGGAGGTATCCGCCAGGGCAGAACGATCCAGGATTTGAATCCAAGCTTAAAACGAGTCTTTGTCCTGCTGATCTTTGGGTTCAACCGGCTTGGCAAAGTTCTTGATTGAGTCAGAGAGCTTTTGGATCTGATCTGGAATCGGCAAGCCCGATTCAGTTTTCCCGGATTCAGTTTTTGACTCCAAGTCTTGCTCAGCTTCAGATTGTTTTTGCCCCGGTCGGTTTTTCAAAAACGGATTTTCCTTTGTCGTTTCTGGCTGATCAACAGACTCCTCTTCCGTCATGTCCGTCGCCATAAAATCGTCGATCGGACGGGTCTGATCGTCTTGAATCGTCGAAACCGGGATAAAAGTCGCGGACTCGTCCTCCGCCGTCCTCGCTAGATCTACCGGCCGTACGTTGCTGACCGGGCGCTTACGAATCGTGGCACCGGGCTTCGGCTTTGGATTCGATTTCTTGGGGCGAAGTTTGATCGATCGCTGTGGACGCTCGACTTCGTTGGAAGCCAGTGTCGCGTCGGCTCCACTTTGAGTTGGGGCCGAAAATTCGTTTAGCGGCATCGTCGGCGTGGATTCAAGTTGTACCGGGGTCTGAATTGGAGCAGCTTCACTCGGCACCGGTTCAGCAGGATTGCTCGAAGCCGACTCGCCGACACTGGACTCGGAGCGTACTTCGTGCTGCCTTGCTTGCTCCAACAACTGGCTTGCCACCGAGGCAGACGCTGGGGTCGAACCGGAACCGTCATCCGACGCGCTCGCCGTTTGCAAATGGCCTTGGCTTACCGAGCGATCTTGGCTTACCGAGCGATCTTGGCTTACCGAGCGATCTTGGCTTACCGAGTGGTCTGAACCGGATCCATTTTCTGTTGGGTCATCGCCAACGATCGATTCAGTGGGTGCCTGATCGGCGATGCCGATGGCGGAGTCATTGCTGCCATCCTGATCGGCCGGGGTCGAATGGCCCATGGCCGAACGTGCCATCGCAACGCCTTTATTGACTGTCGCTGAGGTTGCCGCCGATGCCGATTGAATCGCCGCAGCCGCCGTTGGACCAACGACATCGTTGAGCGAAGGTGTTTGCGAAGGTGTTTGCGAAGGT
>CAZPTT010000076.1:0-2735 GCA_964589435.1 uncultured Pirellulaceae bacterium | reverse complement strand
TTTGCGAAGGTGTTTGCGAACGCGATTCCAACAGGCCTTCGTTAGCTCGGTGAGTAATATCCGTTCGACGTCCAGGTCGGCTGGCCAGCTCTGGTTTGGGCATTGGCGGAGCAATCAGCATGACAATTCCAAGCCCCATCATCAGGCCGCAAACGCCGCCAGCGATGACGGTCGCTTTCTTGCCCATTCCATCCGGCTTGGTTGAAACCTGTGGATCATCCATTCGCAACAACCAACTGACTTCACCAGAAACCATTCGCAGCGACTGGACTTCTGACAGCTCCGTTTGAGCCTTTTGAAAAATCGTTGTCTTGTTTTGCAATTCTTGATTGATCGTCAGGTATTCGAGATGCTTACTTCCTAGTTCGCCCATTCGGTCGTTCTCTTTATCTGCCAAAGCATCCAGCCGGGCCAATTTGGATTGGGCCACGCGAATCTGATTCTCGTTGGACGCGGTCAAATTTTCCAACTCATTAAAAATTTGCTGCTCCATGGCGCGAATCGTTTCTTCGCTACTCTTGAAGATCGGATGGTCTGGTTGGTACCGGCCGACGGCAGTTGCCCGGATCTGTTTCGAATCGACAAGTGCTTTTTGCAGCGCCTCGAGAGTCGGTTGCGATCGAATAAAATCGCTTGATGTCGCCAGCATTTTTCGCGGATTCAATCGGGCTTCGATCAAGATATCTCGGTCGTCCATGGCGGCTTCCAGTTGAGCCTGCGCGATTCGCTGCTCGTTGCGAATCATGGAAAGATCTTGACGCAGGGAAGCATCAGACGCCTGAGTACCAATCAAGCCCTTCATGGCCGCCACATCACCGCCCAGCTCTTTGTCCATTTCACGTGACTTGCGCCGAGTCAACTCTAGCGACCTGGCTGCAGCATCTCGAGCCTGAGTCAGTTCGGCTTCCATGCTTTCCAATCGAAGCGTTCTAACATCGCCGAGTTTCTTGTCCATCTCGGTAAGCAGCAGCTCAATGAATTTTCCCGCTCGCTCTCGCGTAGAGCCCTTCGCATTGAGGATGATGACTTCCGTTTTGCCGAACTCTGCTCCATTGGGAGCGCTGAACGAAATCTGCCCTTGAATTTTCTCGATCAGCTTTTCGCTTGGAAACGAGCCCATACTTGGAATGACTGATTCCGGGCCAAGCTGAGTCATCACGTTCTCGATGACTTGTGGCTTGCGGGCGACCTCAAGGATCGTTTCCTGCGCCGATTTCATCGATTCAAGCGACGAGAATTGGCCGGGCTTAAACGATTGACCCAGCAGATCATCGCGCACGATCAGCGATTGACTGGCCGTGTAGGTGTTCGATTTAATCAGGAACACAAACAACGCGGACAATACGACTCCGGCAACTGCTGGGAATATCCACCACTTACGAAACTTGATAAGTGTCGTAACGATGTACTCAAAACTTTGGTTGGTTTCCATCTGGTCGAGCTCGTTCCTAATGCTGCAATTTCGCTAAGCCACTAAATATTTGCCGGGGAGGCGAACGTACCAATGGCCACCGTTCTCCTGACAATCGGAGCATTTGAAGTAATCGATTGTTTGGGCACCTCCAGTACAACCAACTCGTGGAAATTGAGAGGAATAAGCGGCAGAACCGGCAAACCGTCGTTACAAACGTGAAGCTTTCGCCAACCCGCAAGGTTTAACGCGCTGCCGTTTGTCGAAGAAAAATTCGCTTAACGATTGGCCCCAATGCCGTTCAAGGACGGTGGCTACGCTCGCCAGAGAGCGTGGTTTGATCGTTATAGATTCGCCGTTTTCCACCGTCTGGCGAAGGTTGCTACGCCAAAAAGCAGTCGTCGCACAATAGCGTGACCTACGAGTTGCTAACACGTCTCACCAACAAAAACACCTAGGCGATCAGCTATCTTGCTCAATCTCCAAACGAACTTCACCGATGAGCCCACCTCCGCTCTGTTCCGCAAGCACTTCCGGACTAGCAGCCAATCCAACTCTCTCCACCGGCAGTTCGATTTCAATTCGCAAGCGGTTTCGTGCTTGCATGATTGAGCGAACTGGCAAACGAAACGGTTCCGCATCAAATTCGTGCTTCCCAAGGCATTCCTCGTTCAGCCAAATTTCCGCGTGCAAGTTGACTCGTTCGACCACCAGCCAAATTTCCTGATGGTCGCTCAGGTTGGTGGGTAAGCCGAAGGATCTCTGGTATCCGACAACGCCCCGAAACTGAGAGCCCAGCCAATCATTCCAGTTACCGGGAATCTTGACTTTTTGGTGCTTCGGCGTTGAATCAAGATCGAGCGCCGAATCCCACTGATCCGTTCGGACGACGGTGGCTTGCCATGGGCCGTGCAGGCGGATGGTGTGAAGTTCATTCATGGAAGACATAGAAAAAGGCACAACGAGTGTGCCTTGGGCTTGGGTTTTGTTGTTTCAATTTTTCGTAAGCCTGCGACCCTAGTGGTACGTCAATGCTGAGTTAACTGGTTTTTACGGGTGCCATGCCCTCGCTTGCGTGGGCATGCTTACGCAAGCGAGCGTAGCTACGTTCTTACGAGCAGGCCGCCTGATGGTTTAGCGGCTGTCTTAGCCAGCCAGCCACAGCCAACGCCTTACTCAGGCACAAAGCTATGAACGATGGTTGTTTGATTGACTTGCTTGGTCTTCTTCTCAACGGATCTGAATCGAACTTCGATTCCGCGAATCGGAAATGCATACGGCGGCAGCGTTTCACGTTCGCCAGCATCATCAACACCATTGGCGC
>CAZPTT010000075.1:15181-30902 GCA_964589435.1 uncultured Pirellulaceae bacterium | reverse complement strand
GTGCTCGATGAAGACGAAGAAGGCCGGCGCCAATTCCGTTTCGTCGAAGGTCCGATTTTCACCAACATCCTGTTGGCGGACGAGATCAATCGAACGCCGCCTAAAACTCAGGCCGCACTTTTACAGGCGATGCAAGAGCGAGAGGTCACCATTGGTCGGTCGACCTACGATCTCGAACCACCGTTTTTCACAATCGCGACGCAGAACCCGATTGAACAAGAAGGAACCTATCCATTACCGGAAGCCCAGCTTGACCGATTCATGTTCAATATCAAAGTAGGATATCCAACTGCCGAGGAAGAAGAGCAGATTTTGGCTGCCTCTAGTCGTGGCGAGAAACAAGAAGTGAGGAAGGTGCTGTCCGCGAAAGCAATCGTCAATTTGCAAAAGCTTGTCAGCTCCGTCGCCGTCAGCGATTACATCATCAAGTATGTGTCGCGACTCGTTCGTGCGACTCGCCCCAAAGACGAGATGGCTCCGAAGTTTATTAAGGAGCTTGTTGACTGGGGTGCTGGCCCACGTGCTGGCCAGTTCTTGATTTCAGGTGGCAAAGCGATGGCTGCAATGGACGGCCGCTTCTCGGTTGCCATTGAGGACGTCAAGAAAATCGCCATGGCCGTGTTGCGGCACCGAGTGAGTACCAATTTCCAAGCCCAGGCCGAAGGCATGACCACCGAAGACGTAATCGAAAGGCTTTTGAAAGAGACGCCAGAACCCAAAGTCGAAAAGTTCGAAAAGTAAGGGATCTAAAAATAGATCGGCGGAATTTGCAAGTAACGCATGCTCACAACGAACTCATTGCCACGGCATAACGCGTAGTTGGCAACGAGCCAAGATCATGAAATCTAGAATCATAACAATCGTTCGCCACTTCGTGGCTTCCAACGTATACAAATTAAGACTGTGGGCTTACGCCCACAGCTATATGCGACCGCAGCTTCGCTGCTATCCCGAATACAAAATCAACAACATCCGAAACCCAAAACAATCCCACCGCAAACAATCACACCGCATCAAAGTCAAATCAACAGCTAACAACCACGAAGTGGCGATCGCAATTGGCTATGGGCGCAGCCCATAGAGAATCCAACAATCCGAACATAACCACGAAGTGGTGAACGAAGCCAACGGAAACCAGCAATCAAAGTCACAATCACGAAGTTGCATCCAGCTCTATCCCAACAACAACGCCTCATAGTCAAATCAACATCCAACAGCCACGAAGTGGCGAACGCGATTAGCTATGGGCGGCAGCCCATAGAAGACGCCAAAACCCAGTACGCAGCCACGAAGTGGCGACCGAAAACCGACATGGAGAAAACAGATGGGGTCATTCGCTCGGCTAACCTATCACGTCGTATTCGGAACTAAGTTTCGCCGCAAATCGATTCACGAAGATTTCAAAGAGACGCTTTACCAGTACATTGGAGGCATCATCAAAAACAGAAAGGGGGTGTTGATACAAATAGGAGGCATCGAAGATCACGTTCATTTGCTACTTGGACTACCGCCGAACTTGACCGTTTCAGATGCGATCCGCGACGTCAAAGCGAACACATCAAAATGGATGAATGAAAAACGCGAATTTAGAAAAACCGCCAGTGACAAATTCGAATGGCAAATTGGTTTTGGGGCTTTCACCGTTAGCTATTCCCACACCGAAACGATTCGCAATTACATTTTGGGGCAAGAAGAGCATCACCGTCACAAATCTTTTCAAGAAGAATACATCGAGCTATTGAAAAAGCACGACATTAAGTTTGACAGAAAGTACATATTTGAAGCTGAACATGTTGGATGAAAGCCGAGCGATTGGCCTGCGGCCGCCACTTCGTGGCTTCCAAGGTATACAAATCAAAACTGTGGGCTTACGCCCACAGCTATATGCGACCGCAGCTTCGCTGCTATCCGCGGCCTGCCTGGGTTTCGCGGCATGTTTCTAACCATGACTTCAAGTTCAGGCATTCTAACCAGCGTGTTCGCCGAATATCAAAATCAACATCAACCGAAACAGCAAACAATGCGACAACAAACAATCACAACGCCTCATAGTCAAATCAACAGCCAACAGCCACGAAGTGGCGATCGCAATTAGCTATGGGCGGCAGCCCATAGAAGACACCAAAAACCAAGTACGCAACCACGAAGTGGCGGTCGCAAAACCAACATCAGTGCAAAATCAACATCAACCGAAACAGCAAACAGCAAACAATGCGACAACAAACAATCACAACGCCTCATAGTCAAATCAACAGCCACGAAGTGGCGAAAGCGATTAGCTATGGGCGGTAGCCCATAGATCGCCCAACAACCACAAACTTAGCCACGAAGTGGCGACCTCAAAACAAACGGTAAATCCCGAACAAAAATGCAACTACAAAATCACCACCACGAAATGGCATCAAATTCAATTTCAAGAACAACCCCACAACCTCGAAGCAAAAACCAATAACAGCCACGAAGTGGCGACCGCGATTAACTATGGGCGGCAGCCCATAGAAGACGCCAAACCCAATAACAGCCACGAAGTGGCGACCGCAACTTCGCCGCGGCCCAACAATTTCCCAGAAAACCAAAGCCCTTTATGTCGGTAGAAAAATACCTTAAACCCGAAGTGATCAATCAGATCAAACGGCTTGACCTGCGTGCTCAATTCGTGGTCAAAGGTTTTCTACACGGCCTCCATGCAAGTCCGTTTCACGGATTCAGTGTCGAGTTCAGCGAACATCGCAAGTACACCGCAGGCGACGACCTCAAAGACATCGACTGGCAAGTGTTTGCCAAAACAGACAAGTATTACGTCAAGAAATTCGAATCAGAAACAAACATCACAGGCTATTTGGTGATGGACCTGAGCGAATCGATGGGCTACACCTACCAGCAAGAATTGACCAAGTTCGACTACGGAATTTGTCTTGCCGCCGCGCTGGCGTACCTGATGATTTCACAACAAGATCCAGTGGGCTTAGTCACCTTCAACGACAAAGTTCGCGAGAGCTTGCCGCCGCGTTCAAAACGAACACAACTCGGAAACGTATTATCTCTCCTGTCACGACTGAAGCCCAACGGGAAAACGGACTTTAAACATAGCCTCCAGCAACTCGCTTCGATGTTGAAGAACCGCAGCTTGGTGATGATTTTTTCTGACTTGCTTGTCGACGATGAAACCATGACCGACGCGTTGTACCGTTTGCGCCATGGTGGGCATGACGTGATCTTGTTTCACATCCTTGACGAAGCCGAAGTCAGTTTTCCTTTTCGCGGTGCCTACGAAATGCGTGATCCGGAAACGGATGAAATACTTAAGATCAACGCCGACGGATTTCGCGCAGAGTACGTCAAACAAATTGAAACCTTTCGAAACGACTTGGCTAAAAAATGCCGCGACAGTGGGATCGACTATGTCCCGATTGATACGAGCATGCAGTTTGACAAAGCGTTGCTCGAGTATCTTCACAGCCGAAGGGCGAGGGGATAAGCAATGGCATGGACAAACGGACTGATTTTGGGATTGGGTGCGCTACTGGTCACCATTCCGATCATTCTGCATTTCTTGATGCAGCCACAACCCAAGCAGATTGACTTCCCGGCGCTACGTTTTTTGAAAGAGCGTCAACAGTCCAACCGATCCCGCATGAGACTGCGGCACCTTCTGCTCCTGCTGATGAGATGTCTGTTAATTGGCCTGTTGGCATTGGCACTGGCTGGCCCTTCGGTCGCGTCGCGAGAGTATGGAAATTGGTTAACGCTGGGCGGTATCGGGTTCAGCGGACTGATTGTGCTCGGCGTGTTGGCGGCCGCATTTTTTCGCAGCAAAAAGAACTGGCTCTTGGTTGGGATTTTAGCAGCACTTTTACTCGGTCACGTTGCCTACGGAGGCTGGTCGGCGTCGAAACTTCTGAACTCAGACTCTGCCGATGTCCTTGGTGACAGCCAAGCTCCCATTGCGGCTTTGATCGTCATCGATACGTCGCCCCGCATGGAATACATAAACGAAAATCAATCCAGATTAGAAGTCGCGAAAGAAATGAGCGAGTGGCTGATTGGTCAATTCCCAGCCGACTCGCAGGTTTGCGTATTGGCAACTGACAATGATCGGCCATTCTTTTCCGTCGACATCGCAGCTGCCAAACGTCGACTTGAAACGCTGGAAACTACTTTCGTTGATTACCCGATCCCGTCCGCGTTAGCCGAGGGTTTGCAAATTTTGGAGAAGACGGAACAAGAACGCAAAGAGATTTATATCTTGTCGGATTTGACGCTTCAAAGTTGGGTTGGCAACGATTCCAAACCCGTTTTGCGGCGGCTGAAAGAGAATCCAGAAATTAACTTGTTCGTTGTCGATGTTGGAATTGAAAACCCAACCAACTTCGCGCTCTCTTCGCTTGAATTGAGCAGCTCTGAAATCACGCAAGCCAGCGGTTTTGACATAACGACTCAAATCGCGCGCAACGGCGGTGCGGCTCAACGCTCCGTCAAACTGATCATGGAAAAGCCAGACCCGCCGCGCCCTGTTGTACGCGACGGAAAGACTATTTTTCCACAGGGCACACTTGAGGAGCAGGCCTCGACTTTGGACGTGCGTGAAAACGGTTCAGCAGAAGTCACATTTCATTTTGAGAAATCGCTTCCGTCAGGAACCTATCACGGGCGAATCGAAATCGAGGGTCAGGACGGTCTGGCAATCGATGACCAAAAGTTCTTCACGTTTCGCGTCAGCGAATCCTGGCGGGTTTTAATTGTCCATCCCAAGAGCGTAAACGAACGAACCGTGACCGCGACGATCGCACCGAAGAGACTGCGCGAGCTAGGAGCTTCGCTTTACGATTGCGACATCGTTTCTCAGGAAGAGCTATCGGGGTTCAATGAATTCAACGACTACGATGCGGTTTTTTTGCTCGACCCAACTCCGATTGGCGAACCGACATGGAAACTGCTTGACCGCTTTGTCGTCGGTGGCGGCGGGCTCGGAATCTGTTTGGGCAAGAACGCGGCTCGCGGGCCGTTCGCACACGAGAGTTTTCTGACGGATTCCGCAACACGATTGTTGACAGGTAAACTAGATCAGCAGTTCCTCAATGAAACGAACGACCTTTTCGTCAGCCCCCAAGACTTATCGCACTCACTTTTTAAAACGTTCCGTAATAACGAAACTGGCATGGCCTGGAATTTGTTTCCTGTTCGAAAGCACTGGGGCATTGAGATGGACGAATTGTCTGAGACGCTCCCAACGCAAACGCTGATCGCTTTCAGCAATCGAGAACCCGCATTGATCGAGCGACGAATTGGTTCCGGACGCGTGCTGGTAATGACGACGCCTATTTCTGAACGATCATCCGACAAGAAACGCTGGAATGATTTGTACGTTGGAAAGTTCGTTCCCATTTGGATGTTGGTTCGAGCCATGACCGCCCATTTGGTTCAAGACGACACGGAATCCCTAAACATCGGCGTGGGACAAGTTGCCAAATTCGACAACAACCTATTGGACTTCCCGGAATCTTACGTTGTGTTCACGCCGCAAGATGACAAGCCACCGACGACGATTAACACGATCAAAAGCGAACTTGGTCGTGGGCATGTCCGCTACCGATTCACCGACTACCCAGGACAGTACCGGATGAAAGGCGTTGAAGATCCCGTCTTGCGCGGATTTAGCGTCAATCTCTCGGACGCGACCACTGACTTGACCCGCGTGGAACTCGACAATCTTGACACGGTACTTGGAGTGGATCGCTACCAAATGGCCACGCAAAGAAATGAAATTCAACGGCAACAAGGAACCACGCGGCGCGGCCAAGAGTTTTACCCATTGTTAATGTTGATGATGTTGGTTGCGTTCGCAGTCGAGTATTTGTTGTCCAACCGTTTTTATTCCTCCAGATAAATATTCGCGCAGGCAGCGGATCACCACATGAAGCTCGCCAGTCAGCACCGTCGTCCAACCGATTGCTTTAACTAAAAATTGACCGTACTAACGTCCATGGAATCCATCACTTTTCAACCGATCCTCAGCTATTGGGCACTTGGCCTCGTCTTTCTGTTGGCGACGCTAATGCTGCTGGTTGGGCCTTCGTTTGTGAAGCTGACAAAATCGCAGCGCTGGACTTTGGGAGGTTTAAGACTTGGCCTGTTGGCTTTGGTATTGTTGGCAACCCTGCGCCCCGGGTGTGTCCAGCAAATCGAAAAGAACCAGGCTGCGATCCTGATGTTTCTGGTTGACACAACTCGTAGTATGCAGCTTCCTCATATTGGTGACGACACGACTCGCTGGGGAGCCGTCGAAGAGGTCGTTGAAGAGAACAAAGCCAAATTCGAAAAACTAATCGAAAGCAAAATTGATGTCCAGTTTTTTGGATTCGATAACCAAGTCGCCAGTTTGGAAATTATTGATGGTGTGGTAACGCTGCCTGAAGAACCGGAAGGCGGCGAAACGGATATCGGTTCTGCCATTTATGAAACGAGTTTGAATGTTCGCGATCAGCGATTGTTGGGCGTGTTCGTGATGAGCGATGGCGTTCAAAACGTGCTTGACCCTCCCGTCGAGTTAACTCAAGCCGCAGAAACACTCAACGACATGGAGGTTCCACTTTACTCAGTTCTTTTGGGACTCGATGGCAGCTCGCAGCTTCGCGACATCGCAATTACAAATTTTGCCGAGCAGCAAATTGTGAACGTCAACAACGAATTGACCGCGAAAGCGACGTTGGTCTCGCGCGGCTATCCGAATCAAGACATCACGGTGGATTTGATTTTGATTGACCGAGCTGGCAAAGAAACGTTGGTCAAATCGACGGTGGTGCGACCTGTCGGAAACTATGCGGAGACCAATATCAAGCTGGTTTATAAACCAAAAATACCCGGCGAGTTTCGCTTGAAAATCCGAGCCAATCCGATGCCGGACGAGCTTGCTGTTCGAAACAATGAGTTGGACGCGTTTTTGACGGTCAACGATCGAGGAATGACTGTTCTGTACGTCAGCGGAGATGTCAGCAATGAACAACGATTTTTGAGGGACTCGCTGCCAACGACGGGCTTTATTAAATTGGACTTCCAGCCTGTCTTTCCAAGTTCTCGTGACCGATGGCCTCTGGTCGACTTCGAAGAACTATTCAAAGACCCGTCATACGATGTCTTCATCATTGGCGACCTGGATTCCCGAGCGTTTCACGACCCAAACGCACATACACGTACGTTGCAGGCATTGGCCGACGCAGTCTATGGCGGCAAGGGACTTTTGATGCTGGGTGGCTATCACAGTTTTGGAGCCGGTTTCTACCACCAAACGCCTCTTGCTGACGTCCTGCCAATCGTCATGGATCGCACCGAAGGGCAAGAATTCGGACAAGACGTTCGCCGTGACTTACACGTCAACGCGCCATTTAAAGTTAGACCAGCGAAAGATCATTACTTGACGCGAATCGGCCTGGAAGAAGGCAACACTTCTACTTGGAGTAAGCTACCACCGTTGGTTGGAGCCAACCGGATCGCTGTCAAAGACAACGCAGAAGTATTGCTGGAGAGTGATGACGATGTCGAACGTCCAATTCTTGTTTCGACGGATGTCGGAGGAAGGGTGTTGGCGTTTGCCGGCGATTCAACTTGGCGATGGAGAATGCCCAGAATCGATCCGGAGACCAGCGAGGCGAAAGATTACAAAGCTGAGTACGATCAGTTTTGGAGGCAGATAATTTTGTGGTTGGCATTTTGGGATTCGCGCAAAGATGAAAGCGTTTCGATTGAATTACCACAGCGACGATTTCAACCCAAAGCCCGCATCAAGTTCGATGTGACTGTAAAAACCGTCAACGGCGAAGTTGTGAACGACGCGACTTTTAATGCGGCGTTAGTCGCGCCCGACGGAGAACGACAAGTCATTGCGATCAACCAGAAAGGAGATCGCTATTTTTCGAACCTCGATCCAGAATCTGTTTCGGAATCCGGACTCTATCTGCTTGAAGTAGAAGGTTTGCGTGCCGGCGAATCGATCGGAAAATCCATGCGTGAGTTCATTGTGATGGATCGCGACAAAGAAAAATCTAATCCAGTCGCCAACCCCGATCAAATGCGTCGATTGGCCAGTCAGACGGCCGAGCATGGCGGCCGCGGGCTCGCCCCAGAAGAAGTCTCCGATTTACTGGATGACTTAATCGAAAATCCGCCCGTCACAAAAATCGAGATTCCGGTGCGTTGGCGGCTGGGCGAGACGTTTCCTGATGCCGCTGGATTTCTGATTACTTTTGTCCTCTTGTTGACGATCGAGTGGTTGCTCCGAAAGAAGTGGGGGCTTGTTTAGGACGTTTTCCTGCGTCCTAATATCTGTCCCGGAGGCAATTTCCACCGACAATCGAACGTTATTTCCACAATATTTGACCCGTCATAACGAAAAGTTTGCCAAATAAGCAAAGCAAACCTGCTGTTCACAGTTCGGTCTCGATTGATTTCGGCGAGTAAATTCGATCACGTCAACACAACCTCCCATTCACTCCACGCATTTCCTTAAAACATCACCAACAGAAGGTTACCAGAATGTCCGACAATCCGTTTGCAGCGCCGATTCCAAATGCCGGAGCCAAACCGGTTATCAAGAAAGCACCAGGCGCTTTAACGGCAGTGCTAATCATTTCTCTCGTATTGGGAATTCTAGGACTGCTTGGTTCATGCGCGGGTGCAGGTGGTTTGGCGTTTCAGTCCTCGATTCAGGAAATGCAAGCCCAAGCCCAATCCGATCCGGCCAGCGTGGCGATGCAAAAAGAAATGAACGCAGTTCAAAAGAAGCAATTAATTCCAAATCTTATCATGATCGGCCTTAACTTTATCGTTGCACCGCTCTTGATTTTCGGTGCGATCGGCGGCCTCAACCGGAAGCAATGGGGGCACAAAATTTTGGGAATCGGCTTGATGCTGGCCATTCTTTACACGGTGATAAAAACAGTCCTGACGGCGATCATGCAACTGCAAATGATCGGGCCGATGCAAAAAGGGATGGAGCAGGGTATGGCTGGTACCGACCCGGCAGCCGCAGAAATGGCGGCAAACGTGGCTGGCGTTGCTATCTACGTCGCAATTGGATTCTCAGTATTTTGGGCCTTCGTCTTACTCGCGTTTTACATCTGGGGGTGGACTTACATTCGCAAGGAACCTGTTCGTCAATACTTCGGTCTTGAGTAGGAGGTTGCGGGATTAACTGGTCACGGACGGTCGAGGTCACGCACCGTCGACCAGATTGCTATCGCAAGACTTATGCAAGCTATATTGCCATCGATCGTAGAATTGGCTCTACGACCGATGGCTTTCTTTTTGCGCGGATAAATTGCCACTTGGGAAGTTGCCTTCAACCTGCACGCCCGCCTTCGGGATCGGTTAAAGCGCTTCACCCAACGACAGGGATCAACCAATCCACTGGCGACTCTTGTTTAACGAACTTTGTAAGTCCATTCGTCGCGAGAGTATTTGTCGTCCACCAGTTTGCGCGTAAGTTGTTCTGGCCAGTCCGCCATTTCGGAATTAGCCCCCCACTGCTCAAGCAACGCTGGTCGAAGATCTTCCACACGACAAGGCAGCGTTGTCAAAAATTCATCGTGCGTTCGGCCAAGTCGATATTCTGGTTGACGAATGGGCGTCCCCAAGCACTTTGAAATATCCGCAGTATCAAAATCACAAAGGATGGTGCCGTGATAGACCAACCAGTTTCGTTTGCATCGCAAACTGTTCCCCGAAAATTTTCGGTCGCCAAGCGTCAAGTCCGAGGTGCCTTGCATCGTGACGTTGATGCCAATCTTGGCAATCGCCAATCGAGTCTGCTCCATCACAAAGTGGTGGGCGTTCTCTAACATCCGCAACGGCTCACGCTTTCGGTAGTCCAACAACACCGCGTACATCAAGCAACCGGGGCCAGTCACGATGGTGGCTCCTCCGCTACACCGGCGAACGATATCGATATTGTTACGCTCGCAATATTCGAGATTGACCTCTCGCTCGAGCGGCGAACTGCGACCGAGGACAACGATCGTTTTTCGTGGCTCCCAAAGCCGAAAAACTTCCGGCGCCGTACCGGCTTCATTTGGAACAATGTCGCCACGCTGATCACGATCACCAAAGTGTTCAGCTTGTTCCAGCAAAGCCTCGTCGAGCGCGATGTTGCCAGCAGAGTCGTCTAGTGTCAGTTGCAGTGCTTGCATGAAATTAAAAATAGGTGAATCGGATGACCAAAACCGTCGCCGCCTGTCCGCAAATTTTAACTGACTTGACCAGATTGAACCGAGAGAGCAACTTTTGGTTCGCTGACGCGTCAGAATATCGACGAACCGTTTGCCACCGCCGGAAAAATCGTCACACTTAATACAAGTGACACGTGCGACTGATTTAGGACTGTCCGATTTGCTCGCTATTGCGTGTTGTTGTGCCTAAGATGAAATGTCAGGTTTTGGGCGCTGTATTGACAGGTTTTCGATCTATTCAAGGTTTGTAACATGCCTACTTTTCACAAAGTAGCCACTATCGTTTTAGCTGTGGCGTTCATCGGCGTCCATGCGTCGGACTCGTACGCCCAAATGGCAAGTTTCCAGCAGCCGAGGGCTTCGTCGTTACCAAATTTTGATTCGTATCGTATCGTGCCCAAAACGGTCTATAAACGACAGCCAAAAACTGCATCACGCTGGGTTAATGAAACGGACTACCAAACACAAAAAGTCACATCGTACGAACCGGCTTACACAACCGAAACTCGTTACCGAGAAACTAAGACACGGAAACCAGTCACCAAGACGAGAATGGTGACGCGAGAACGAACGATCAAACAGCCGATTACCGAAACGAAGTATCGCGAGCGAATCGTTGAAACGGAATCCTACGAAAATGTCACGGAGATGCGCGACAAGGAATTTGAAGTTCGCAAGGCCGTGACTCGAACTGAAATGCGAGACGAAAAAGTAACTGTTCGCAAAGAAGTCGTCCAGAATTTGGTCGAAGTCGAAAGAACGACGACTTATCGACCGGTCACTGTTCCAGAGACATCTCTCGTTCCGGCCGATGTCGCAGTCAACCAACTCTATTCAGTTCCCGACCCTAGCCGGCGACCTCGCTTGCAAGCCTTAGCTCCCGGCTATTATACCGATCCTGCGACTGGCCAATCGGTTTACCGTCGACGGGGACTCCATTGGGTTCAGCCTTCGGTTTCGGTTCAAGCGGCAGGGACAGTTCCCGGTTTAGTCGCGCAGCCATCCGAACGCACAACCTACGTTCCTGAAACCAATGAGAAACGCACCCCTGTCGAAGTCAAGAGATACGTCGATCGAATTGAGACTCGCAAGGTTCCAGTTGAAGTTGAGACGATGGTCGTTGAAACGGAAACACGAAAAGTTCCTGTGACCGTTCGCAAACCCAAAATCGAGCGAACGATTGAAAAGGTTCCCTACACAGAAACACGGTACGTCGACAAGGTCATCACTGAAGAAGTGCCCGTCACCGAAACCACTTACGAAACGACCACCGACCGAGAGCCTTACGAAGTCGAAGTCGCTAGTTGGAAGACCGTTACCAAAGAAGTACAAGTTCCGAAAACTGTTCGGCGGCGAGTCGACTATCAAACAACTCGTGACATCCCACACACGATCATGATGAAGATTCCGATCGATTGTTATGGAAATGCGATTGGACCAGCGACTCCCGTTGACGAGTCCATCCAGCTAATTCGAGGCACCAGCAGCCAAGAAACCAACTTCCCTCCCGCCAGCACGACCACTCGCTACTTCGAATCCGTCAATAACGGATTTGCCAATAGTGAGACATCGACCAACTCGGGGCAGCTTTTTGGTGAAAAGTTGTCATCACGTCAAACCAGCGGCTATGGATCAACGCAAACGCGAAATCTTCCGAACGAATCGCCGGCCAACTTCGCACCGAAGTTGGCTGATCCAGCAACGAAATCAGAGGGGCCGTTCAACGCCCAGCTTAAGCCAATTGAAAAGACGCTTGATGAGACGTCAGAGCGAAAGTCAATTCTTGAACTTAGCGACGAAGGTGTAAATGGCGTTCAGGATGCTAACTCGATTGGCAATTTAAAGACCCGGAATCCTGACCAAGCCTCATCTGACAGTTCAGGTGGTTCTGCAGGAAGCTCGGTTCCCAAAGCGAATTTGCCGACAGATACCAGTTCAGAAACGGGCGACGAATCGGCCGACTTGCGCGTTACCAGCGGCAACTAATCTCGACTGATCGCGCAATGGGCAGCCAGATTGAAGGCCCATTCGTTCGGTTGCCGGAACTTTCCACCGTTTTTTTCGGCGACTTTGCCGATCGCGACGATTCCGTCAGCATCGATCATTGACAGTGGTCGTCGGCACTCCGAAAATGTCGCTTGGGGCAGGTTGCGGAAGCGTGAAATCGCAAGCAAATCTTTGTTCGTCAATCGCGCAGCCAGCTTTCCTTGCCAACTCATGTTTAGACCTCCGACCGACGCCGAAATGGTAGAGACTTCAAATTCGCAATCTCCCATTGCCGATCGGCGGATCGCGTTCGTTGGCAAACTTGGCAGTATGAACCGCAAAGAAGCCCGCGAGCTTGTGCGGAAGCACGGTGCAATCATGGTTGACCGTGTCGATACTACTGTTGACCTGATCGTGATCGGAGCCGACCAGCTTCCCATCGAAGACACTGACGAACTCTTGGACGATTGGACTTTTCAAGCGGCATCCGAAGGCCGTCTGGAAATCATCAATGAGACACAGCTTTGGCAGGATCTTGGATTGGTCGATTCCAGTCTGGACGTCGCCAAGCTGTATACGCCCGCGATGTTGGCGGGGCTACTGGATTTGCCTATCGCCACCATCCGGCGCTGGCATCGTCGAGGGCTGATCACACCCGTCCGCCACATTCACAAATTGCCCTACTTCGATTTCCAGGAAGTCGCTTCGGCTCGAAGGATTGCTCGCTTCGTTGCTTCTGGCGCTTCGCCACAAGCAGTCGAGTTGAAGCTGTCCAGGTTGTCTGAACTTTATCCGGATATGCAACGCCCGCTTTCACAACTCTCGGTCATTGTCGAAGGCAAGGACGTTTTGTTGCGGCAGGGCGAAGGACTGATCGAGCCCGGTGGCCAGATGCGAATCAACTTCGATTCGCCGGTCGAGAATGATGGTGACGATACAGCTCAAACAATCATTTCAATTGAATCGACAGCCGATGCGACGTCTTTGAATGAACTGACGACTCCGGATGAATTTCTCCAGTTGGCGACCGAACTGGAAGACGCCGACGAGTTCGAGCAAGCGATCGAAGTTTATCGGGCCATGTCGTTGGCGTTCGGCCCTTCGCCCGACGTTTGTTTCCGCTTGGCGGAGTTGTTGTATCAGCGCATTGATCTTTATGGTGCTCGCGAACGATATTATATGGCGATCGAACTTGACGATTCACTCGTCGAAGCCCGCGCGAGCTTGGGATGCGTGCTGGTCGAGTTGGGCGAATTGGAGATGGCTCATTCCGCATTTGCCGGTGCGCTCGGGCATCATCCGGACTATCCGGATGTTCACTTTCACATGGCTCGTTTGTTGGACGACATGGATCGTCCGCTGGAATCTGAATCACACTGGCAACGATTCCTTGAACTTGCACCGAAAAGTCCTTGGGCGGAAGAGGCTCGTGAACGCTTGGCCGATTCAACACTCTAGCCGATTCAACGTTCTAACAAATCGGCGATCTAGCGAATAAGGCATTGAGGCATTGAGGCAGAAGCCAAACCATTCGTTGCCTGGTCTGCCGAAAACAAAGCCCATTCCTTGCGGGCAACATCCGAATTAGAAACGGTAGTCGATGGAACCATTTCTCGCACGTCGATTCGATTGTGGAGCACAGGTCGTGGTGCATTGAGGGTTCGAAGGACTCAAATGGACTTGGTGACTAGTGAGCAATTGACCCGACTCACGATTGACGCTTTCATTTGACAGTTGAAAATTGGCACGGGCTCGATGATAGTCTTGTTGTGAAATTGCAAATCGTTGCTCCGCATCCAATAGCAGATCAAGTGTCACGGCGTCTGCTTCGAATGCCGCCCGCCGAGCGTCACGCATATCCCGAGCCGCGTTCATACGGTTGAAGGCAAGTTGCATCACTTCGTAGTATTGTTGTGATTGGCGAACGGCCGAACCAAGATCGTGGACAATCTGCTTTTCTTGCTCGATTAAAATCGCCCGTTCACGCAACAATTTCAATTCCGAATTCCTGACGCCCGCGGAAGCTTGGCGAAATCCGATCGGCACGTTTAGCTGCAAGCCCATTTCCCACTCGTTGTGATCACCAGAAGCCATATCACGCACGACACTGCTGAACCGCCCGGAGCCGCCCGTCAAATCGTCGCCGAATCCGTTGTTCCGCATCGTCGCAACCGCATCCAACCGGGGCTTGGTGAAGTTCTTGGATGCCAACAATTCCAGCTCGCGAATTTTGATCTGCCACACTTGCTGCTTCAATTCGATTCGAGATCCCAGTGCCTGAAAAACTAGTGAGTTCCAATCAAAGACAGTTTGAGCAGAAGCCGGTTCGTCTGCGGGACGAATGATAACCCCATCGCTTTGAGGCAATCCTAGCAGCCGCCGAAGATTGGCTTCCGCTTGAAATACGCCCGTCGTCTGAGTCCGCGGGTCGCCGTTGAGCGCGGTCACTAGCTCTTGCTGAAAACGAAAATACTGTTCGCGTGATTGGGCCTCGCGATCGGCTTCACCGCCTGGCAAGTCGTTGTCGAATTTAGCTTTGACGCTTTCCCAGGTCGCCTGGACGGCATCGCGAGCTTCCTTGGCCGCCTCGTAGTTTTGGTAAGCAAACTGCAGTTCCCAATAGGCCGTCACGATTTCGTTCACGTACTCGCGAACATCTTGATTGAATTGAGCGATCGAAACATCGTGGTTAATTTGGCTGATGACGACGCCGCTGGTGCTTCGAAAACCGGGTGTCGCATTCGGCCCGGCGATACGATTAAACTCAACACCACGCCCCTGGAGCAACGGCTGTCGGAACTGGGCTTCGATGAATCCCGCGTAGGATGAAGGGAAAGTGCTGGAAACATTATTGTTGTTGTCGTAGACAAGGTTCTTTCGCAACGTGTATTGGGCTCCAGTGGCGCCAACTTTTCGCAATGAAAAATCTGCGGACAAAAGATCCTGGACGACTTCGGTAGCACCGCCGCCGAGGATCGAGTTGTTGAATACATCGTCATTGTTGGCGTGGTTGATCGACGCGGCGAAGTTCGTATCGAACTGCGAGAGGGCGGCTTCAACACCAAACAATGGATCCGTTACCGTGATTGCGGGATCGTAAATCCCGGTTGCGGACGCCGGATTGACCAACACCGCAGCGTTCAAGCTTTTGAGAATCTTCGCGTCCGACAATGCCAAGTGCAAAATTTCATCCAACGATAGCTCGACTTGCTGGCTTGACCAGTCATCAGCCGTTGTGATCGGCGCGGCCCAGAAGTCTTCCGAAAGTTCGGAATGAGATCGAGCCTGATCCAGGGGCGATTCTTTTTCTTCGGCGGGAGTGGAGACTGGTTGCTTCGGTGCGAGAGCAGAAAAGTTGATGCCGTGACCAATCGGGCGAGATGAACTGCAACCACTGAAGACAAGCGTGCTGATTGCACACACGAAAAGTGTGTACGTCGCGATTGCACAAGTTGCATTCGAGGCGCTGGGCCCTCGTTTGGCTCTTCTAATTGGTCTACGAATTGGTCGTTGAA
>CAZPTT010000075.1:4418-15081 GCA_964589435.1 uncultured Pirellulaceae bacterium | reverse complement strand
GAATTGGTCGTTGAACTGGTCTACGCCCAAGCCTACGCCTCAGCATCAAATTTTGAGAGCACGTTGAGCTCATCGTTAACCAGCACCATCAAAAGAATACTTATCCTTGTAAGCGTATCGACAGTCATTATCCTTACGGCAACGAAAATCGTCTCATGCGTCACAGCCCTGTAAAAACGACCAACCGTTGCGACAGGAGCAATCGTCATAACCGTTAAAATCAAACCTCGCTAAATGGGAACGATGGGTTTCGTCGATTGGAATGGCAGCCCTATCACCGCCGATTTCAACGGGAAGAATAGCCATGAAAGTAAGCCTTCCAACGGCCTCACGAACGCGTCCCTCACTCCCTACCGCTATTTTTTCGATTGTGAGTTTGGCAGCCGCGAGCCTATTTTTTCCGTCTGGTTCGATGGCTCAGGAAATTGCCGGGCAGGTGGTTGCAGATGAATTTTCACCGATCGCAGGATTGCCTGCAGAACCCATTCAAGGGTTTTCAACCATGGGGCAACCCGCGTTAAACCACAACCTTTTGTCTGCGAAGCCCCGTGGAGCGACCCCAACAATGCAAGCAATTCCGCTGGCAAAGAACGCCTTGGGCACAACAATCCGCTATCAAAACGAACCAGGCTCCAAGCGTCTTGATTGGGTCTCGTCTGAATTCTGTCATCAGAAGCTGATCTTTGAAGAGCCAGAGTTGGAGCGACACGGTCGAGCCAAATCAGGTCGTTGGCAGCCCGCCGTGTCCGCCGCAAAATTCTTCGCACGTGGGGCGATCTTCCCGGTTCAGCAGTCGTGGCGATAAGTCAAAAATCGCCTCAAAGTTTACACTCATGTACAGATTCCTAGTGACATTCTCAGCGACATTTATCGCAACCCGTGGCAGTTGAACTAAGCTAGAGATTGGCATTCCCCATCGGGAAATGGAGCTGAATCCGTCTGCTATACGAGTATGAACATGAAGAGAATTTTGCTTGCCGCCATCTCGGTCGGACTGTTTGGAGCTGGATTGCTAAGTTTTGGATTGACCTCGATCACCGCGCAGGAAAATGACCTGGCATTAGTCGGAGGTCAACCACAGCCGGCTAGTTTGAAAGCCGATGACCAGCCCAGCAATGACTTCCTAATTTTGGAAGGCGCTCAACTCTCGCTAATAGAGAATGTTCGTTTGTCGACTCGCGATCCCGGTGTTGTTGAGTCCGTTCTTGTTCGCGAAGGGCAAGAGGTAGCCGCCGACGAAGTCGTGGCGACACTCGATCAAGAAATGTTCGCGGCCCAACGGAATGCCGCTCAAAGCGAACTGGAAATTGCCAGTCAAGAAACCAAGAACGATGTCGATCTGCAGTACGCCATTGTTTCGACAGCCGTCAACAAAAAGGTCTTAGAACGGTCGCGTGACGCTGTCAGTCAATATGCCAAAGCAATCTCTTCAACGGAGCTCGAACGGCTTGACCTGGAATTGAAACGATCGACATTTTCGCGAGAGCAGGCAGAGCGAACTTTGGAGGTCAACCGGTTGACCGAAGGCCTAAAAGCTGAGGAGTTGGCCATCGCCGAATTACGACTAAAGAATCGCCAGTTGAAGTCGCCAGTGACTGGCACGGTCGTTGAGATTTTTCGGCAACCGGGTGAATGGCTGAACACAGGCGAACCGATCGCGAGGATCGTCAACTTGCAAAAGCTTCGCGTAAAATGCCTGATCGACGCTCGCACAATCAACCATGACATGCTTGGTAGCGACGCGAATTTCCTCTTGGAATCCCTAGGCAAGGAAATCTCGGTTCCCGCGAAAGTCGTCTTCGTCAGTCCAGAAATTGATCCCGTTGAACAGGACTTCGCAATCTGGGCGGAGGTTGATAATTCAGACAAACGACTGAAGGCCGGAATGGTTGGCAAATTGAAAATTGCAACAAAGTGATCACTCACCGGAAACTATTCGCAGAGTCGCCAATTCAATCGCTGAAGGCAAGTGAATTCGGCTCAATCAATTACGCCAAATTTCTTTGAGGGCCTGGGCAACGGCCTCTTGATCGTTCAGCATCCAGATTGCTGCACCCAATGCTAATGCTCCCGATGCCAACAGCAGTGGCAATCCGATCATGTTCGGCGCGACTGGCGTTTTTTTCAATGCTGCATTCAGCTCTTTTTCCAAAGCCTGCCAGCCTTCATAGCTTTGATGATTTCCACCAGCGGTCAACTGAATGTTGCGCAGCCACTCAACCGGCTCGACATGGAGATGCACCTTTTGTTCCGGCAGCCACAAACTGTCACCACTCCAACGGCTCTTTTTGTCCAACCGCATTGCGACGCCGGTTAGAATCGGCCGCAAGTGTTCCAAAGAGATGTTGTAGATAACAATGCGTGCTCTCATCAAAAGCACTCCCAGCGAAACACACAAGCCATAAAATACGATCAGCATTAACCAAATGTAAACACCAAATCGTGTCGCCGCTGCCTCAGGAAAGAACAGCTTCATCGGCCCGATCAACATGAATCCAATGATTCCGATGGCCAGTGCGGCAGTGTCACGTGCCCCCGTGGTAACAAATGGCATCCCTCGCAAATTGAGGACGCCCAATAGCAGCAGATAGACCGCCAACGGCGCAACTGCGATGCAGAAATGTAAGGGATCCATACTCGGGCGACTTCGCAAAGGTTGATGAAAGAAATCGTTTGTGATTTCTAACGAACGATTGTTCTGTATTAAGAAGCAATCGTGTGGAAAGAAATGTTCAAACGCTCAGGTGATCATCCTAGGTCAGCCGCGAATTCGGGTCAACCAAACAGCTTCCTGCCAGCTGCCATGCCGATCATGACGGCCAACAATCCAAGAATTAAGTTGGCCGACACGTTTCCAATCGCATGCACGAACTGGCCATCATTGGCATGATTGATCGTCTCAGCACCAAACGTCGAGAACGTCGTCAGGGCACCGAGGAACCCGACCCCAAACCCGACCCGCGCCGCTTCACTCTTCTCGTGCGCACCAGATCCGACTAGCATCCCGATCAGAAAGCAACCGCAAACGTTGGCCACTAGCGTACCGATCGGAAATCCAGATTTGCTGGCGCTCGAAAAATACTGGCTGATTCCAAAACGGCTGATTGCGCCAAGTGCGCCGCCAAGGGCGACGAATAAGAATTGCCATTCGGTTTTCATAGTGACCTCATCCAACCGAACCTTGCTCGAACCGAACTTATTCGAATCGTCGCTACGTTGGCAATTGACTTACAGATTCTTTAGTCGCCGATCGAAGAGGTTGAGGATTCAACCATGGCACAAGCCATAGATCGCGTCTTCGGCCTCGAACGTTAGCTTAGAATTTCCAACGCAGACCAGCAAATAGCCCTTCAGATTGATAGTCATAGTCGCCTGCTCCCCAATTGGGTACGGTTTCGATTCGCAACGAATCGGATTTAAACAATCGATACTCCAAAAACAAATCCATGTTACGGTAGGCTTTGTAATTCACGCCAGCAAGAAACTGATAGGCAAAACTTGAGTCGTTGCCGCCACCAGCCGGAATCAGATTCGCACCGGCAAGGTTTGTCATCGAACTGTCGATGCTGGTGAAACCAAGCCCAGCACCGATGTACGGCTTAAGACAAGTGTGTGGGAATTGTGTGAACTCCCAATAGACGTTCGCCATACCGGAATAGGATGTCAGGTCACCATTCATCGGTCGGATTTGGCCACTGGCAAGTTCGACTTGTTCAAGGTTGTTTGTACGATAGGAAAACTCAAGTTCCGATCGCAAGTTGCGACCGTGACGTTGACCGATCGCTAATCCAAATGCACCACCGTCGTCGGTAAAGAGCGTGTCACCTTGGTCATTGCCCATTTCTCCAAGCACCGAAGTCCCACCAAAAATGCTGAAGTAGAACATCGGACAACCGCTTTGCATTCCAAAATCGGAACCACACCGGGAAGTTCCACATTGCGAGCCGCCGCATTGAGAGCCGCCACATGACTGACCGCAGTCGTTGCAGCCGTTAGATACGACGCCTTGGTAGACTTCGTTGTTTCGAGATTCGGGAGCAGCCAACGTTGGTTGCTGGTGACCAGGCATGCGCTGCTGAGTCATTGGAGACTGATAGACCTGCGCACCGGGGGCCAACAGCGGTTGGTAGCCCTGATAGCCGGGCTGACCAACTGGTTGGTTTGAGCCCGGATAAACCTGCGGGTACATCTGAGCGGCCGGCGGTGAATCAAATCCCTGCAACGGCTTTGAACCTGGAATCGGGTTGTAAGGCAGCGGCTCATTGATCGAACGTTGCGGCTCCATGCCTGGCTGAACCAGTGGTTCACGCGGATCCACTTGATCGCGCGGCTGAGTTTCGCGAGGCTCGGTTTCGCTCGGACGAACCATACCAGGCGGATAGTCGACATCTTTAGGCTGCAAGCCCGGCGGCGAAGTCATTGGGTCACGACCAGGCATGTTTGGCTGCTCAGTAGTTCGCGGATCAGTATTTCGCGGATCTGTATTTCGTGGCTCAGTATTTCGTGGATCGGTCGTAAGCGGTTGCCGATTCGGATCTTCTGTACCTCTTGGATCGGTCAACTGGCCTTCGCCGAAAGGGTCACGTTGCTGAGTTGGGTTTCGCTGCTGAGTTGGGTTTCGCTGCTGGGTTGGGTTTCGCTGCTGGGTTGGCTGTTGTTGCATCTGGTTGTCGTCGCTGGGTGGATCCGCGAAAGGATCGATCTGAAAATCGCCTTGGCCAGCATTGTTTCCAGCGTCTTGCCCGCCTTGATTGTTCGATGGCTGCTGGAATTCTCCGAACGGATCCTGTTGATTTGAATTGTCGCCAGCTTGATTTTCCCCAAACGGATCGTCTTGGCTGCGCCGTCGAAAGCCTACATTTTGTCCCGGCAGTCGACGTGAAAAAGGAGATGACAACTGCTGTTGGACCGGGTACCGAGGGCGCGAATAGCTCTCCTGTTCGCGCAATCGTTGCTGTGCATATTGTACTTGCATTGCGTTGTACGCATCGTGCGGAAGCTGGGCTTGTTGCTGGGCTTGCTGGTAGTACGCCTGCTGCCTTTGGTTGGCCAATTGTCGCTCATAGACCTGTTGTTGATGGGCCTGATGTTGGACATTGGATAGATGCAAG
The DNA here is from genome assembly GCA_964589435.1 of uncultured Pirellulaceae bacterium. GTDB lineage: Bacteria > Planctomycetota > Planctomycetia > Pirellulales > Pirellulaceae > Mariniblastus. The sequence continues at coordinate 9,970 of CAZPTT010000075.1, read as the reverse complement.
TCACGTTGACGTTGAATCTCAGCCTGAGCCTGTTGTCGATAGTAGTTTCCCTGTTGCGTACCGTACTGGGCAAAAGCACCCGTCGGGACGATCGAAGATCCAAGCAACAAACTAAAAAATACGCAGGCGAAAACAATCCGGTTGGTTCCCATCGGGAATTCACTCCAGTCCATGAGCATATTGATCCAGCAACTCACGACGTTCGAGAGTTGGAATAATGGTTCATGGGGGGATTGAACCGTAAATTGTCCGGATTATCGAAATAACCGGAGACGACGGTGTTATCGGCACAACCCTGAAAGTTTAACCAGCTTCAGTTTGTTTTTTTGAACGATTGACGAAACTTCAGGGCAAACGCCGGTAGATGCTGCCATAAATTGCGGGCAAGATTAGCAAGCAAATGACTCTGCGGACTCCCGCCCGCAGCTAAGTGCGACGGCTCCATCGACGCCTAACCGTTTAACCGCTTAAATTATTCATAGACCGCGCGGCACTGCACAGCCTATGAATTGTTAAACCCTACTCAACCAAAAGTAGCGATCGTCTTTCAACAGAAAAAGTTGGCAAAACGAGAACTCAGGCGGCCTGCAATGAACGCATGCTGCCAGCCCAAGAGATCCAGTCAGTGATTTCCTCAAGGTCGGGCTTCTTTCCGTTTCGAATGATCTTCAGCCCTTCTTTGGTATCTGAAAACGGCCCGATGATGTCCAGCAATTGCTTGGGCTGCATTGTGGCCACTTTCTCAGGCTCGGTGAAATCGCAGGCGACGAGCAGTTGGGCATCATGGCCTCGCAAATTCGGAATGCGGCAAACCAATCGAGCCTGATGCTGCCAAGTACGAACGACTTCCGCCGTTATTCGCTTGTAATTTAATTTAGCCGCCATCGACTCGGCAGTTTGCTTAAGGAAATCTGCAACTGTAACGACACCAATTTTTTCGAATCGCTCGGCGGTCTTCGGGCCAATCGACGGAGCCGCTTCAATATGATCGCCCAAGTCCAAGTAGAAGCGATTTTTGGATCCGCCACTCGATGACGAGCTGCTGGTCTTTTTCTTAGTTGGCGCTAAAGCTGGAGCCGAATTTCGTGTTGTTTCACGCGGCGCGGGTTGAGGTGTTTGCATTCGTGGCGTTCGAGCGACCAACGGTTCTTGACGCCGACTTCTAGTCGTTCGAATTCTCGGCCCACGATCCTCTCGTGTTTGCGTGGCACGCTCACGAGTTCCCCGCTCTGTCCGAGGAGTCCTTTCCGAACGCGAGTATCCATTTTCGCCACGTCCATTTCTTGAGCGGTCGTTGGAATAGGATCCGGTTCTTCGATAGCCGCGTCGCCCACGATCGCTTTGCCATCGTGATCGCGTCGCATCAAGGCCTTGGTACCAGCCTTGAATACGATCCAATGGAATCGCTTGTGAAGACGAAGCAAATCGCTGGCCTTCAGAGGATGACAAGAATCGATGAATTCGCTCAGACAGTTGCTGGGCATGAGAAGTCGCCAAATGGCTGGGCTCAGTCACGCCACATGCCACCAGGATTCGGCAGTCACTGGTCCGCAAGCCCGGAATGTTGCTCAACAACCAAGCTTGTGATTGCCAGCGGTCGATTTGTTCAGCCGAGATGTTTCGAGTGCGAAAGATCGCCGGCAGGCTTTCGAGATTCAATTCAAGCAATTGACCAACGGATTCAACTCCCGCATCGGTGAGCGTTCGAATTTGAATCGCGTCAAAAAACTCCAAGCTGCCAATATTAGTCGCGTCATCGACCGAGATTGTGTATCCCAACTGGTCGCCGACCGAGTTAACGGGTACGGAGGAAATACTACCTGTTCCCCGATTACTGGTTGCTGCCGTTTCAAATCGAACGGTCGGGTGCTGAACGATGAACTGTGCGTCATTCGCGTCCGGCAATTCGTCAGTCACCGGATATTTTGAAAACGGATACGATCGAACTGGCAAAGCTGAATCGATGGCTGAGAGGTAGCTTCTCTCGACATTCGACGTCATTTCTGGCGATGCATATTCTGTCGGTGGTGTGAACGCGGCGGCTGGCACGAATTTAGCCGCTGGCGAATACTCGTTTACAACGGGCAAATTGTAATTAGTTGCTACGTGGCCCGTTCCTAAGTTCGCATCGCGGGCTGGAGTTACGGGCGTTGCTGGTGAGCGTTCTGGAGAAACAAATGGCTGAGTCAGAGGCGTGGACGGCGGCAGTTCAAATACTTGAACACCAGGAACCCGATCAGCAAGGTAACGGTGTTGAGTTAGCAAAACGAACTGGTGCCCAACATTGACCAGTTCCGTAAAGAGCCCGAGAGTCGCATCGATACGTTCACGAGTGATGTTGGTAAATGCATTGTCGATCACGAGTGGAGCATCGATTTCGCGAATCAGTAACGCCTCTTTGGCGGCAACGGACAGGCAAAGGTAGACTTGATCTTGCTGCGACGGATCCAGCGCAGTGAAATTCAAAACTTTTCCAATTCGATCGCGGATTTGAAAATCCGAGTTCGATTGGGTGTCACTCAGATAAACCTGCTGAAGCTCGCCCGTTGTAACTTTTTCGATCAGTTGTGAAGCTCGCGTTAAAATCGCATTGGGTGAAGGCTTAACGTAGCGCCGGTCTTCCTCAACCAAGCGAATTAAGACTTGGTACTCAGCGTCGAGCGCATGAAGCTCGGATTCAACAGTTTGCAAGCGCGATTGAAGATCACTTGTATCGATGCCAGTGCTGAGAGAATCTCTCGTACGTTGTAAATCTGCGTAGCGGGCCTTTAAGTTAGTAAGCTCGGCGCCAGAATTGGCCAACCAGTGAAGCATTTCTCGTCGCTGGTTCTCTAGCAACTCAAGCCGTCGTCGCTCTTCCGTCATGTCAGCCTGAACAACGCGATGGGTGACATCTGAAGCCACCGGAGTCAGTGGACTGGCAACGAATTTTTGTCTGGCTTGCAGGTATCCCTCATGGGCAGCACATTGGCAAAAACCATTCTCGGATCGTTCGACCGCATCAGCGCCGGCTGGATCAACAGAGCGGATTTCCTTGATCACGTCGTCGCGTCGACGAACCAAACGCTGAGTGTTCTCGCCCATCTCGTTGTAGCAACGTCGGAGTTGTTTCAGTTCTGCAGCGGCCGCTTTCTGTCGAATGTGCTTGTACTGTTGGCCAAGTTCCTGGCAGAGACCGTAAAGATCCTGCCGCATTTGATTGCAAATGTCTCGCATCTCAATTGATAGCTGAGCCGGATCAGTTCGTTGATCTGGGGTTTGGCTCCACAAACCAGCCTGACGCTCCGCCTGATCGACTTTGTGTTCCAATGAAACCAAGATCTCGCGGGCATTGTGGTAAGGATGGTCGTTGGAATCCAATGTGAGATCATTCCACACGACCATCTCGTCTTTTAGTCGGACGCGTTGCGATTGGATGTCCGTTTGGACTCGTCGCCAGCGCCGGATTTGATTGTCAATTTCATCCAGGCGTTGGTACATGGCAGCAAACGGATTTGCGGTCGGCGTTTGCGGTACGTACGAAACGTGCTGAACAGATTGTTCGATGAGAGCCCGCAGGCTGGCGATCTCGCGGTCGATGGCGACCAATTGGGTTTGCTTTGCTTGTCCATCGAAGCCATTAATTTGCACAAGCAACGATTGGAGCTGAGAATCAAGTTCAGCCAAACGATTGCGTCGGTTGGCGTCGGCCGATTCCAGTTCGGTTTGGTAAGCAAACTTGGTTTTGCTCAATTCATCAATCCGCTGTTGGATCGACGCAAGTTTGTTGGCTCTTCCGTCCGCGTCGCGTTTCCAATTCAGATAGGCGACCTCGTCACCAACTGCCGCTGGCCCTCTGGGCACTCCCAGTTGGGTTTGCAATACGTCGCTAAACCGGCGCGCGTTGTCGCGTGTGTTGTGAAAACTATAGTTGAACACAGTATCGTAAAGATCTGCATTCATGCCGGTCGCCAAAGCAGAAAATGGCTGACCTGTCGGGCTGCCAATCGAATGGGCCAACAACTGACCATGGGCCTGGTGCTCACGATCCAATCGAAACTCGTTGACACCTTGCCGAACGTTCAGGTGACCACGCGGCGTTTCTCGCGTCGGGTCGTTGTAATATGACGGCTCGAATCCAAGCACGACACCGCGAATGAAATCTCGAAGAGCAGACTTGCCAGCTCCGTTTTCTCCGTAGACGAAATTTAGGCCGTCAGAAAATCTGCCAATTTGGAGGTGACGAAAATTTGCAAAGCCATCAATGGCGAGTTCAGTAAGCTTCATTGCTTTACTCCGGTGGTTAATCCACTCCATGGTTCTGTTGAAATTCACTATTTTGAGAATGAATTCAAGAGCCAGGTCGCGGTCGATTCCTTTCGACGTCGGCTTGACCATCATTGTGCGCATCGCGGAAATGCTATTAGGCGTGCCGAATTTTTTTGTATTAGAAAAAATTTAATCCAACCGATTTGATCCACCTAGGGCAATTTGACAAGCCAACGTGCTAGCGGTTCAAGACCATTCCAAATTCATCCTCTGTGCTGAGCGGCGGACATGCCTAAGCCGTTCTTCACGTAAGCTCTCGTTGGTTTTCATATAGGTTGATCCCTTCGCTGGCACTAACATCAACTTTTTATCCACCTAAGCGACTATTTGCATTGAACGCTAAAAAGAAATCAAAATCGAAGCCCGGCAAGAAGAAGGGGCTCCCAACCGTTGGCGTCGGAGTCGACTCTGCTGATGAACAAGGATTGTTGGAATCAGCACCTCACGAATCCAAAGGCTTGGTGTTGGCGGCGGCATTCGCTTCACTCACGATGCTTTGGTTATCGTTTCCGCCGGTTGGCATCTGGTGGCTGGCCTGGTTGGCGCCGGTGCCGCTGGTATGGTTGGTGACAATCAACGACTTGCCCTGCACACGACCCTATCGCAAATTGTGGCTGGCAGGATTTGCGTATTGGTTAGCCACATTTTACTTCATCCCCATTCCGCATCCCGCACTGTTTCTGGGCTGGATTCTGGTTTGTCTCTACATGTCAATTTACACGCCGTTGATGGTGGCAATCTCACGAACGCTTGTTCACCGATTTAGGGTGCCAACAGTTTTGGCTGTTCCAATCGTTTGGACGGGGATTGAATGGATTCGGTGTAACTTTGCCACCGGAATGGGAATGGCTTGTCTTTCACACTCGCAGTACGAGCAACCGATTTTGATTCAAGTTGCTAGTCTGTCCGGCGCCTACACGCTGACCTTCGCCATGGTTTGCGTGGCAAGCGGCGTAGCAACGGCAATGATGCCGCGCATCTTTACGGTTGGTTCTCGTCGGGGATTCAAAACGAGTTTGGCATCGTGCCTGTTCGCTGCGGCAGTGTTGGTAGGTGTGATCGTGTTTGGGAAGTTTCAGCTTGATCAAGGGCTTGCCATTGGCAAAGAAGCCGCTGGCTCAGCGATTAAAGTGGGGCTGATCCAGAGCTCGATCGACACGCGCCCTGTGCCTCGCAGCGAAGAAGAAACGATGGCGCAGTTTATTCACAATCGCGACTTAACCTATGAAGCCCGTACGAAATGG
>CAZPTT010000075.1:0-4318 GCA_964589435.1 uncultured Pirellulaceae bacterium | reverse complement strand
ACCGATCGCTATTTTAAGATCCACCGAGTGATGGTTGGCGAATACGTTCCGTTCGCCGAGTGGTTTCCAATTCTGCAAGAGATTACTCCGATTGGCCGCGGACTGGCGGCGGGAACCGAATTCAAGGCGATTTCGATTCAGGGAGTCCGGCTTGCTCCCAATATTTGTTTCGAATCAACTGTGCCTCACTTGATTCGTCGTCAAGTCAACACGCTCGATGATGAACTGGACGACCTCGATGCGATGGTCAATTTGACAAACGATGGTTGGTTTTTCGGTACCAGCCTTCTCGATCTTCATTTGGCCTGCAATGTCTTTCGTGCCGTCGAGATGGGCAAGAAGAACCTCGTTTGTGGCAATACCGGGTTCTCGGCGGAGATCGATGCGAAAGGCCGAATATTACAAGTCGGCCCCCGGCGCAAGACGGCGATCATCAAAGCGACCGTGGAAAACTGGGGAGACGTAAACATAACGTCGTATCGAAAAATTGGCGACATGCTTCCAATGACGTTTGGTTTGATTTGCGTCGTGGCGTTTCTTGTCGAGTGGTCGCGGCGTAAAAACGTGAAGCTCTAAGGCGGTTAGGGTCAGCTCATCCGTGAGTGGTAGGATTGCCGCTCAAGATGAAAAGCTTATGCTGTCTGCATGCGAAGACCATCAATGAGGAGCAGAAATTGAAGTACGCGTTTTGCAATGAGATGTATGTTGACTGGCCGTTCGAGAAAGCTTTTGCCCATGCGAATCAGCTTGGTTACACCGGCGTCGAAATCGCGCCGTTCACCATCAACTCGGACGCGACCCAGATAACGCAAGCCCAGCGTCAAGAAGTCAAAAGTATGGCTGCTGACAATGGCTTGGAAGTCATCGGCTTGCACTGGTTGTTGGCAAAAACCGAAGGCTATCACCTTACGCATGACAGTCAGGCGATCCGCGACAACACGGCCAACTACTTATGCGAGCTTGCTCGTCTTTGCCAAGACCTTGGCGGGAATGTGATGGTGTTTGGCTCGCCACCTCAACGTAATCTTGCCGAAGGAGTTTCCTACGAGCAAGGCTTTGAGCGGGCCACGGATGTGTTCAAAAAAGTGGCTCCCGTCCTCGAAGATTGTGGCGTCACGCTGGCGCTCGAACCGCTTGGCCCCAAAGAAGGCAACTTCATGTTGACTGCCAAAGCTGGAATTGAATTGGCCCAGGCCATCGACTCGCCCAACGTCAAACTGCATCTCGATGTGAAGGCCATGAGTTCGGAATCGCTTTCAATCCCTGAGATCATTCACAACAGCAAAGATTGGCTGGTTCATTTCCACGCCAACGATCCCAATCGCCGCGGCCCAGGCATGGGCGATGTCGATTTCGTGCCAATTTTTGAAGCGCTCGACCACGTCAAATACGAAGGCTGGATCAGTGTAGAAGTTTTTGACTACGAACCGGGTGTTGAGGCTCTTGCAAGTGAGAGTATCTGTTACATGCAACGCCTTGAAAGCCAAGCCTGATTCTACGATAAAGACGGACTGTTAGAGGAAGCAAAGCGACAACCACGGCAAAGCTAAATGGCTCTCAATATTGAAATCAAAGCAGAGCTTTCGCAGCCACAGTTTGCTGCTGTTCGTGAGAAATCGGCGCGAGTCGCCACGACCGAGTTGGTGGTTCTCAACCAAACGGACACCTTCTTTAACTGCTCCAATGGCCGCCTGAAGTTACGGCAATTCGAAGACGGGTCTGCAGAGTTAATTGCTTACCAACGCCCTGATTGCGATGGCCCGAAAACGTCGACCTATACGCGGACTCCCATCCCACATCCGGAATCTTTCTTGGTCGCAATGGCGGATTCGATTGGGATTCGAGGGGTGGTTAAAAAACGCCGTGAGCTGTACTTGCTCAACGACACCCGCATTCACCTGGACGAAGTCGAAGGCCTGGGAACTTTTCTTGAGTTGGAAGTCGTTATCGAGGAAGGCGCTATTGAGGAAGGCGAAACTGGCTTATCTCCAGCCGGCGGAACCGAACCAACCTGTGAGACGAAAGCGGAGGAAATTATGGCAATCTTGGGCGTCGACAAGTCGTGGCTAATTGCAGGAGCCTACATTGATTTGATTGAAGCTCGCGCGGTTTAGCATCCGGATACTTCAGCAATAGCGAATGAGCCCTACTACGAATCCCAGCATATTCTTGTGTAAACCTCGTGATTTGTTTTGACCAATCTGATTTTTTTCAAAAATGTTGTCACCAAGTTGAGGCCTTTTACGATTTGGTTTCTAACCTACTAATCGTTTTCTCTCAAAATTACCGACATGCCCTCAGACATCCCGCAAGACGACCCTCGAAAAAACAAACTCATCATTGACGAGATTGCGTCAAGCTTCGAAAAAGCGTGGAATAAAAACCCCAGTTTGCTCGTTTCTCAGACACACCTAGAGAACTCGGATGTCAGTAGAGAAGACCTTCTTAAAGAACTATTGACGGTTGAGATCGAGCTTCGCGCCGCTAACTCTACAGTGCCGAATCGGCAAGAGTATGAGAATCGATTCCCAGAGAGTCATTCGATTGTTAATGAAGTCTTCAAAGGAACTGTTTTCAACGGCCCAACTTTGACCATGACCGGTTTTCATGAAAACAGTGAAAGCAGCCAAAGCAAAAAACGCGAAACTGTGGCAATTGACTCGGGCGAAGCGACTCGGCGGCTAGAGGATGCTGAGTATGAGCAAGGCAGCTTGCAGTACGTGGAACCGATCGGTGACTTTCGTTTACTCAAAAAGCTTGGGCATGGAGGGATGGGGGAGGTCTATCTTGCCGATCAGGCGTCACTCGGTCGACGCGTTGCACTCAAGGTCATCAAGAGTGATCGTTCGCGTTCCAGTCGACATATTGCGCGATTCAAGACAGAAGCTCGATCGGCCGCGTCTTTGGATCACAAAAACATCATCAAGGTCTTCGAATACGGCCAAGAAGACAATTGCTGGTACATCGCAATGCCGGTCATTGCTGGCGGAACCCTTTCCGACTTGCTTGCCGATCAAGCCGAGAATCCGAGGATCAAAACGCGTAACAGTATCCTCGAGAAAGTCGCATGTGTCGCCGATGCGCTCGACTACGCTCACTCAAACAAAGTGGTTCATCGTGACATTAAACCGCAGAACATTCTCTTGGACGATTCTGGTTCCCCCGTTGTTGCTGACTTTGGCTTGGCCAAAATACTTGACGAAGAGGGGATGACTCAAACAAAGGACCTGATGGGTTCACCGATGTATCTTTCTCCAGAGCAGGCGGTCAACAGTCGCGATGTCGGGCCAGCAACGGACATCCACGCTTTGGGCACGATTCTTTACAAGCTGATTTCGAATTCATTTCCGTTTAAAAGTGATACCGCTCACGGGGTTATCAAACGTGTCATTGATGACATCCCCCAATCACCACGCGAACACAACCCCGACATCCCGCTCGACCTCGAAACAATCGTAATGAAATGTTTAGAGAAGAAGCCAGAAGACAGATTCTCGGGCTCGCAGTTAGCGAATGAACTTCGGCGGTTTCTCAACGGGGAACCCATTGCTACTCGACCGACAAGCCTGCCGACACGCCTCTTTCGTTGGTGCAAACGCAAGCCGCTGGTTGCCGGACTCATTGGCACGTTGGCGTCGTTGGCGATTGTTACCGGCATGGCCGCATTTTTCTTTTTCGAAACATCGAAAGCCGAAGCCCTCAGCCAATTGGCGACTCAAGAAAAATTGGAAGTCGAAATCGAATCTAAGCAACAAGAGATTGCACTTCGCAAAAGGGCGGAAATAGCGACTGAGAATGCGAAAGACAGCGCTCGTTTTGCTCAAGCTCAACAGGCACGGGCTGGAATGCAAGCCATTGAATATGCGCATAGGTCAAACGATTCATCAGCCATTGAAAACATCTACAACCGGTATTTTCCTGCAAATTTGCGAAGCTTCGATACGCGCTACTACACATCATTTGATGAAGAAAAGCGTCTTGCTAAGTCTCATTTTATTACCAGCGATTGGGGCCTTTATGACTCCAGGCTCGATTCTGCTAAGCAAAGAATTGCGACGGTGGATCGAGCGGGACGGCTCGACGTTTGGGATGTTCAGTCGGGAAAACGGCTTGCGGAGTTGTCCAAAGGTTTGTGGCACCCAGTCGCCAAGCGCCATTACGCAAGATGGCTTGTACTGACTGACGCCTTGAAAATCGGTGGAAATTGGCCCGGATTCTACACGTCGGTTGACTGGGAATCTGACACGACCTTGTTGGTAACAACGACCAAAGGAGAGTTGCGACGATTCGACCTAAGCGACAACTCAAGCGAAGTTGT
>CAZPTT010000074.1:8190-31259 GCA_964589435.1 uncultured Pirellulaceae bacterium | reverse complement strand
CTCGATGTAAACTGAAAACCGTCTACCCTAAAATTAAGCTTTGACAAACCACTAGAGGGCAACGAAGTTTTGAGATTTGGTGTAATTCACCTTTTGCTTGCCACGACTGGCGTTGCGATCTTGATAAAGCTCGGACAATTCATTTGGCCACATATTGAGGCCGATGGAACCATCTGGAACGCAATGATCAGGATTGGCGCGACGATTTCGATTGGATCTCTGTTAGGCATTTGGGCAACGCTTGGACAGAGGCCCGTCGTCCGCAGCTTTGTTTCAGTTTGCTTACTTCCTTTAGCCATGTATTTCGCATATCGGACTTCTCCGATGAGCGGAAGATCATGGCTGTTTGCCTCATTGCCGTTGTACGTCTGGCTCCAAACCATGATTTTAATGTGGCTTGTTCGGATGGAGGGTTATCGCTTCGCCAAAACCTCCCCGGTTTGCCAGCCAAGTTCACGAACATCCGAGATGTCGGATACAACAATTAGCTCAACTTCTACAGTCGAATAATACGATTGCCACCGTAAAACCACTTTGTGAGAATGACCTATAGCTGGACGAATCTTCAACTTGGAAAATTCACAAAACTAACATTTGCTTGGCGACGAACTCCGGGCTTTACTCATCAAACCTTTGCAGCACAAAACCATGCCGATTCCAAAAACGCGAAGCGAATTGCTTGATCAACTTCAATCGAGTTTTGAGAATCTTAAGGTAGAACTGGATTCTGCCGGCGTATCGGCTGGCAAAATCATATGCGTTGACGATTGGACGACCAAAGACCTATTGGCAGTGCGGGCTTGGTGGACTGAGGCTGTCGTTGCCTGGATTGCGGCTGGCCAACGAGGCGAAGCCCCTGTCACGCCCGCCGAAGGCTTCAAGTGGAACGAGACACCGTCGCTCAATCAAGCGATCATTAAGAAATGCCGGCGGGAGTCTTACCGCGCTGTTCGGGGGCGGTTGCAGAGTGGCTACGAAGAAGTGCTTAATGTCATTCGCTCGCTCGATGATCAAGAGTTGCTTGACACAGGCGCATTCGAATGGGCGGGCAAACACCCAATCAGCCGCTGGCTTTCACTCAACACCGTTCGTCAGTATGTCACTGCTCGAACCTACCTACGTCGTGCTCTCAAGAATTCGGCGAACGCCTGAGTGCGTTGAGCCAACTCAGTTTTAGAATAGTGAACCAGACGACGAGCCTCAGATGTAGATGACCGCGGGCTTCGTAACCTCATCGTCTACAAACAAGCTTTCTCCCACAACGTATCGCTTCCCTGCGTGCGATACGAGTCACTACAAACAAAATTTGTAGCGGCGCCCAAAAAGAAAACTGTCGCTAGCAGAACACTCGCGTCCAGAATCCCGGCTAATCAAATGTGCAATTGGAACGAACATAATTGCCGGATGCTTTTGCCTAGCTTTGCCAGTCTTTGGTCTTGAAGCATCCGCGAGCCTCTTCTATTTTCTGGCAGCGTCAATTTTGATCGCAAGCGTTTTCCGTGAGCTAGGCAAAATTTTGCGGCTAAAAACAGCATCGCCAACCACAATTCCATGGATGGAATTCCTCAGTGAAGCCAAATTCCCAACCAACTTTGAGGTCAGTGTCTCGCCTGATCACCGTCATAGCGTTCACATCGCTTATGGCTGTAGCTTCGCTCGGTCAATTGGCAGCCCAAGAACAACCTGTCTCTAACCCTGCGTCGTATCCAGCTAACGAACTCCGGGCGGTAAGCGAACCAAACCGCCAACCAAATCAAGCAGCGCCACAACTTTCTTCAGCAAGAGAGTTGTCAGAGCAAACTGAACCTACTCATACCAAAGACATCCACGCTCAAACTGCACCCAATCGCCCACCATCTTCTCAATCTCCGCAATTTCAATCTCCGCAATTTCAATCTCGGCAATTTCCATTGCCCTCGCCACCGCCTGCACATCGGAAACCTCAACCGAATCAGATCTCACCGAATCAACCTGACCCCGTATTTAAGCAAGAATTCGATAAGGATTTTGAGTCGATCATGGAGAGCGGTTCGCTGGACTTTCACGTCCTTACCAACCAACAACTCAAATGGCTACTTAATTCGCCACGCAATCATGGCAATCAAATCGGAACGAGTATCACCGAGCCACCGCGCGACGGAAACACGTATCCGCTCGCTCAGCAGACCTCCTTCTGGCAAACCATCGACGACGATCCGACCGATGGAACTCCAGCCGAAATTACTGAGGAAAGCGACGTAGAAAAGATTAAGCGACTGGCCAAAATTGTCTCTGACGAAATTGAAGCGGTGAAAAGCGACACCCAATTAGATGAATCAACTAAATCAGAACGATTAAACGTATTAAACAAAGCCGATGATTGGTTTCAAAAAGCGCAGACTTACAAACGTAAACACGACCTGTACCACAGCGAAGTGGAGAAATTTTCTGAAACGCTGACTGAAAAACAGGAAGAACTTAAGCAAGCTGAAGCTGCCGAACCCGACACTTCGCTTGACCCAAATATGACGCCTGAACAACTGCAGAACAACATCCAAAAGGTTCAAAGCGAACTCGACAACCAAAAAACTGACTTAGAGTCCCTGAACAGTAGCGTTGACCAATTTGCCCAACGATCGGCCAAAATACCAGGCGACAAATCGGATGCGCAAAAACGGCTGAACAAAGATCAAGACGTTGACGCCAATGCCAGAGACGCAACCAATTTACTTCAACTGGGAATTCGCCTTGCTTCGCTGGCCGAAACCAAAATGCTCAATGTTGAAACCCGCTATTTGGAGATGCAATCGCAACTCAGTCCTCTCAAGATTGACATCGCCAACATTAAGCTGAAGCATAAAGTCGTCCGGTTGGACGTGTTGAAACGTGCTGCCGACAAAGCACGCAATGACGAGATCGCCGAACAACAACGCCTGGCTCGGAAGGCGACTCAGGACGCCGCCCTCAACGCTCACCCAGCATTGCTTGCGTTTGCAAAACGAAATCAAACGTTAACCGAAGAACGGCAAAAACTGGCCGTCTCAATCAAGTCCATGTTGGACGAAGCTGCCGATGTCGGTGGCCAAACCAAGAGCGTGGCTGCCGAGTTGGACAGTCTAAAGAAGCAAGTCAAACAAAATTTAGCAAAAGAGAACAGTCTGATGATCGCTGAGAAGCGTCGGCAGATGATTTCGCCCTTGGAAAGTCGAGTAAGGCTGGGACAGATTCAAAAAGAGATCCACCGCGTTAACTTGCTTGAATTTCAACTTCAAGAAGAAAGAGACAGCCTTTCTGACCCGGAAACGGTCATCGCGGAAACACTCAACATTGATATGAGTAACGCGGTTGCGAACGTGAAGGAAATGGCTTCTGAATTGATCCAAACACGTCGTAAATTACTTGGCGACGCCCTGACTGACTATCGCTCCTACAAAAGCGATTTAGTAAAAGCGGAGGCCGCACGCAAAGAACTACTAAGCGGTTTAAGCGAAACTCAAAAGTTGCTCAATGAACATATGATGTGGGTACGCAGCACCGACCCAGTTTCTCTACAAACGGTCAAGAGCTCAGCGAAGGGAATTCGGTCGCTACTTAGCACAGACAAATGGCATGTTCTGGTTGACCGCTTGTTTGAGCGTGCCCAAGCCCGCCCCTACGAGTATTTTATGTTTGCCATTGGCTTCGTTTTCCTTGCCGGTGTTGTAAAACGACTGAGAGTATAAGTGACTTCGAACGAACAACAATCTGAAGCGCCGAAACGAAAAGGCATCCACGTACTGGCTCGCTACACGCCAGCCATGCGCGAGGTTGGAGCGATCATTTGTCGATCGCTTTTTGCCCCCCTGTTTATCTTGCTGTTGGTTGTCGAACTGCGAGATGGATACGACAACAGCTCCCTGAGTGGAGCCATCTGTCGCGGCGGATTGTTTTTGCTGCCAGCAATCTGCTTCACTCTTGTCTTGTCGCAAGCGATGAGAAAACAGGGATTGGTCGCGCGATTTTTTAACTGGTCTGAAAAGCTAACCACCGGTCTAAGAAGCTGTATTCGATACATCCTGTGGGTCGCCCTGCCCTGCCAATTCTTTTACGTGGTTTTTCAGACGTTCGATTTAGGTAAATGGAACGACTCTTTAGGGCGGCTTTGCTTTGTCGCGTCGATGCTCGCGCTTGCCTGCGGCCTTGGCCGTGCTGCCCGGGCCATGAGAAAATGGGTACAAATCATAGGGCCTTCCGAAATCCACGTTTCGACTCGCATTTATTGCTGGATGGTGTTCCTTTCCGTACTCGCACCACTGTTGATATGTGGCATGTCGTTGACGGGGTTTCACTACGGCGCCGAGGAAATGGGCCGGCGATTGATTGCCAGCATCCTGTTCGCGCTGCTCATTTCTGTGTTGACCGGATTGTTTAGCCACTTATTGCTGGTCACTCAGTTCAAAGTCAAATTGCGACGGCTTGCGTCTGAAAAGTCAGACGACGCCGGCTCCATCGACACCGACGCTATCGACATCAATGATATTAGCGCTCAAGTCAACCGTTTGTTGTCAGTGACCGCGTTGGTTGGTTTGATTGTTCTAGGATGGAGTATTTGGGGCAGTGTCTTTCCCGCCAACAGTTACTTGGATTTAGTCGAACTATGGCCGGGGCCGCACAACGAAGTCGGCGATTTCAAAATGGTTACGCTGCGCCACTTACTGACCAGCCTTGGCCTCATCGGTTTAACGTTTGTACTCAGTCGAAATTTACCCGGCCTCTTGGAGATCACGCTTCTTGAGAGGTTGCCACTTGACCGAGGCGGGCGATACGCGATCTCATTCGTTGTCCGATATATCGTTGGAATTGCTGGGATCCTGCTAACGTTTCAGTTGCTTGGATTTAGCTGGAACAGCGTTCAGTATCTTGCTGCTGGTTTGACATTGGGACTTGGTTTCGGATTGCAAGAAATTTTTGCCAATTTGGTTTCCGGGATCATCATCTTGATCGAACGTCCAATTCGAGTCGGCGATTTTGTAACCGTCAACGGAACTTCCGGAACGGTGATTCGCATGCAACTTCGCGCCACAACGATCCAAGATTTTGACCATCGTGAATTGATTGTTCCAAACAAAAAGTTCATCACAGAGGATGTCATGAACTGGACGTTAACCGATCAGCGGTCTCGATTAATATTTCAAATCGGTATCGCTTATGGTTCCGACACAAAACTCGCAGAGCAAAAACTACTTTCGATCGCAGACAATCATCCTCGAGTCGAAAAAGACCCTAAACCTGTTGTCGTGTTTTCGCAATTCGGTGACAGCACATTGAATTTCGAACTCCGAGTTCATATTCCACACCGCGAGATTTTTTCTCAGGTACAGCACGAAATCAACATGGAAATCGACCGCGTATTTCGTGAAGAGCAAATTGAAATCGCTTTCCCGCAACAGGATTTGCATATCCGTTCTGGTGGCAAAGAACTGCTTCAAGAACTGATCGATACCGACTCAGCCGATACACAGAGTACGACAACCGGCAAATCGATCATGCCCGCCATCCAATCGACGACCGGCTTAGAATCGGGAACACACTCTCCGATCTAAGCATTCGCCAGATGCCAGCCAGTGCGGAGAGTTACACTCATCTTCCGCACTCGTCCAAAAACTGAATCGACTATGCTTTCAGTTGCCCTGCCCTCGCTTGCCGGCACACACCAGAGAATTCGAATATTAAAAATGGTTGGTGTGGCTCTTCCGCGTGGCCTCGACGTTGGTGATAATGAGAAAAACTTCACCGGGAGATTCTCATGACATTTCGTCAACCAGCTCGTCAATCGTTTTTGAATAGCGGCGTCGTCGTATTCGCCTTCGCAACGCTATTACTTTGTTCGCCGAAGTTATCGGCGGCACAAGACGGAGACAAGCCACTGACTAAATACGTGTCGGTCAAGCTGACGGCCAATCTGGACTCGCTCTCCGACAACCAAAAGAAGATGCTGGTTTTGTTGATGGAAGCCGGCCAGCAAATGGATCGAGCGTTTTGGCGACAAGCTTATGGCGGAAAAAAAGCCCTGCTAGATTCAATCACCAACCCGAAACTAAAACAGTTTGCGGAAATCAACTACGGGCCTTGGAATCGGCTTGAGAACAACGCTCCTTTCATTGAAGGAGTTGAAACCAAGCCCAAGGGAGCGAATCTATACCCCAAGACCCTCACGAAAGATAAGTTTGAAAAGCACCTTGAGAAAAATCCAGACGATGCACAGTCGTTCAAGAGCCTCTACTCGGTCATTCGCTGGCAAGATGGCAAACTGGCCGCGATCCCCTACAGCGAATTTTTCGAAAACGAATTTGGCACCGCCGCCATCAAGCTGATTCGAGCTTCGCAGCTTGCTGAGGACGACGGATTCAAAAAATACCTCGTCGCAAGAGCGGCAGCACTGCTTTCAAACACGTACCAACCGAGCGACATGCTATGGATGGACATGAAGACCAATCAAATCGATTGTGTGATCGGCCCTATTGAAAACTACGAAGACCAGCTTTTCGGCTACAAGGCGTCTTGTGAGTGTTACGTCTTGATCAAAGACATGTCGTGGAGTGAGCGGTTGAGCAAGTACGCTTCGATGCTTCCGGAGCTTCAAAAAGGGTTGCCTGTGCCAGACAAATACAAAACGGAAACTCCCGGCTCAAATTCAGACCTCAATGCCTACGATGTGATTTATTACCAAGGCGATTGTAATGCCGGTTCGAAAACGATTGCGATCAACCTACCCAACGATGAAGAAGTCCAACTGAAGAAGGGCTCGCGTCGATTGCAATTAAAGAATGCGATGCAGGCAAAATTCGACAAAGTCCTGATTCCCATCGCTGACTTGCTGATCGTCCCTGAGCAGCGACAGCACATCAAATTCAATGCCTTCTTTTCAAACACCATGTTTCATGAAGTCGCCCATGGATTGGGCATTAAAGAAACAATCACTGGAAACGGTAGCGTTCGAACCGCACTTCGTGAAGCATCCAGCGCATTGGAAGAAGGAAAAGCTGACGTGCTCGGTTTGTATATGGTGACGAAGCTATTTGAAGACGGAGATTTGGAAGGCTCACTCGAGGACTATTATGTGACGTTCATGGCCAGTATTTTCCGAAGTGTCCGGTTTGGTGCCAGTAGCGCCCACGGCAAAGCCAACATGATTCGTTTCAACTTCTTTAAGGAACGAAACGCCTTCACTCGGAATGAGGAAACGGGTCAGTACAAGATCAACATGGCGGAAATGAAAGTAGCGATGGCTGAACTGAGTGAGAAGATCCTTGTCCTCCAAGGCAACGGCGATTACGACGCGGCTCGAACCTTCACGGACGAAATGGGATTCGTTGGCCCCGCCCTTCAGGCCGATCTCGAACGAGCCAACCGCGCCGGAATCCCAACGGACATCGTTTTCGAACAGGGCGCAGAAGTGTTGGGTTTGAAGTAACCAACGCATCCGCAAACCTCACGCATTGCCAGATTGCCGGAAGGTGCACAAAAAAAGCCAACTCGTTTGAGTCGGCTCGTTTTGATATTAACGTTTTGAAATTAGTTTCTGCGTCAACTCCGTCAACTGCCTTGACTACATGATCGAGAAATAGTTCTCGCAAGCAAAGTCAAGCGTCTCTTTCGAAAGTTCCATTGGCTCTTTACGATACTTGCAAAAGTTGGTGACTTGGAGCAAAAGGTCACGTGGATGACAGTTTCGCAACGGTCGATTGGTTGGAACGTAATGCGTTTCTAGCAAGTACTTGATCAGCTCAGGCTTCCACTCGAACTTGTAGATTTTGCACATGATTTCGAAGAGCTTGACGAAGTTCTCAACCGACGGATTGGGGACTTCGATTTTGTATGGAATACGACGAAGGAAGGCGTCGTCGACAAGGTCTTTCGGTTCCAAGTTTGTCGAGAACACAACCAATTGATCAAACGGAACCTGTAGCTTCTTACCGTTTGAGGTGTTCAAAAAGTCGTAACGTTTCTCGAGTGGAACAATCCAGCGATTCAGCAATTCATCGACGCTCATTCGTTGACGACCAAAGTCATCAATCAGCAGCAAACCCATGTTGCTCTTCATTTGCACCGGGGCTTCACTGATTCCAGTCTGAGGATTGTACTGAATTTCGAGATGCTCCATCGTCAGTTCACCACCGACGACGATCGTTGGTCGTTTGATTCGAACCCATCGCTTGTCGTAATCCGCGTTGGAAAGCAGACCATCGCCATCTTCAACTGGAGCTTCTTCGTGTTGCATTGGATCGAAGACGCGAACGATGTCGCGATCCATGGAAATTGCTCGCGGAATCCAGACGTAAGGCCCAAACGCTGCGGTCACTCGCTCGGCAATACTGGTTTTTCCGTTTCCGGGATAGCCAAACAGGAACATGCCGCGTCCACTGTTAACCGCTGGGCCGAGCTTTCGCATCATGTCCGGGTCGATCAACAAGTCAGAGAACGCTCTCGCGAGATCGTCTTCACCAGGGTTCTGGTCGTTGATGGTTTGAGCGGTTACGCAATTGACGTAGTCATTGAAAGAAATTGGAGCAGCACCAAAATACGAACACATGTCGGTGTAGCGTCTTGCTCGTTCCCGTCCGACTTCGGTCAAGCGACAGATATAGTCGTTCATGGCGGCTTGGTCGACGTAACCCAGAACCTGTTCACGTTTTAATTGAACAATCGTGTCTTCGACCAACTGAAAGGGCATGCCAATTTGGTTGCTGATGCCACGGATCGAAGATTCACCTTTGGCGATCAAAAACTTGCAGATCAACTCTTCCATCATCGAAGCTGAGACGCCACTATCAAGTAGCGATGTTGGTTCTTCGGGGAAGAAGTCGCCATTTTGGTCGCGATTCTTTTCTCGAGGCCGCATTGATTCTGGCACTTCGGCAGCGGGAGAGACCGGCCCACCGGTACCGCCTGTCTTTAACCCAGCCGACCCGGATGCCAGATTGTTGATGCGAGCCAGTAGCTCATCAATGTTTTTTCCAGCTTGAGGATCGTCTGTCTGAGGGGAAGCGTTATCGGTTTGTGTGTTGGGGGTTTCCATTTTTTATGCCAAACGAGCAGGGAAAAAGGGGCTTGAGAATTTAGGGTTTGATGAGAAAAGGCTACGTCGTGAATAAGAAACGACCGCAAAAACATCCAGCACCGGCGAGTGTGCGATGGAAAACTGGACATGTGATTTCGGTTCGTTGGGTAATAAGGGTTGTAACACTCTCATGATTTCTCGAATTCGCCTGGCTTCCGCGTCCCCAATAAACTGGCAATCCGACTTGGATTTTGTCTTTTGTTTGCGTGCGACGCGCCTCATGAGCCACTAGAATGAATCTGTTGAGCAGGCACGTCGAATTGCTGGGAGGCCATTTCGCCGTGGGAGCCGAGACGTATCGCAGCAATTTTCAGGTGCGTTGTGTTGTCGCTCAGCCAATCAGGACTCCCGTTGCAATTAACGATCTTTTCAAGAGCAACACCATGCACGATCAAGCAAATTCTTCTTCTCCGACAGCGTCCGTTGCTGATCAAGGTGAAGATGTCCAAGAAGTTGTCGAGTTCATTTCGAAGGTACGAGAGAGAGTCGGTACCGTTGTTGTTGGCCAAGACGAAGTCGTCGAGCGATTGCTGATCGCACTCTTCACCGGCGGTCACCTGTTGCTGCAAGGCGTTCCGGGATTAGCCAAAACGTTGCTAGTTTCCGTATTGTCGAAAACCGTCGATCTCGATTTTTCCAGGATTCAATTCACGATTGACTTGCTGCCGTCGGACATTTTGGGCTCTGAAATTTTAGATCAAAAGACGAATGAGTTTCGTGTCCACAAAGGGCCAGTTTTCACAAACCTGCTGTTGGCTGATGAAATCAACCGTGCGGCCCCAAAAGTTCAGGGCGCGTTGCTGGAGGCGATGCAGGAACGCAAAGTAACGATTGGCAATGAGAACTTTACGTTGCCGGCTCCGTTCCTGGTGATTGCCACTCAAAACCCGGTCGAGCAAGCCGGTACATTCGAGTTGCCAGAGGCCCAGCTTGATCGATTCATGTTGCTCCACCGCTTGGTTTATCCAGCACCCGAAGAAGAGAAAGAAATCTTGCGTCGCAATGCAACGCTAGGAGTTCGCGTCGAAGGCAAGGGCGCTGTCGCGAGAACCGAATTCGACATGCTGTCCGACGAGCCAGTTGGCTCCGGTGAAGAACTGATCAAAGCCATGCAGGCGGTGCAGAACGTCTATGTCAGTGAAGCCTTCATTGAGCATATCGTTTCAATCGTGAATCGAACGCGAAATCACAAGCTTTTGGAGTTGGGCTGTAGTCCGCGTGCAGGTATTTCCTTGATTAAAGCTTCTCGTGCGAGAGCTTTGATTCACGGCCGAAACTACGTGATCCCGGATGATCTCTACGCGCTGGCGGACGATGTGATTCTGCACCGAATTCGATTGAACTATGAGGCGCTGGCGGACGGTCACACCGGCCAATCGGTGCTGCAAGAGATTTTGAAGGAGTTTCACTAGTGAGCGCGGTGGACTGAGAGCAACTGTCTCACGTGACGTTGCGATTCCTTACTCGTTTCTTTTCCGCTATTTGATCTATCTCCATGCACGGCCAGCTTGATTTCATCGAACCGTTAGATTGGAGGCAATTTATGATTGCCATCCGGAGGCTAGCGGACAACTTCAACTACGGTACCGACCGATCCCCATTTCTTGGTTCCGGAGTCGAGTTTGTCCAATCCCGCCGATACGAATATGGAGATCCAGTTCGCTCGATCGATTGGCGAGTCACCGCTCGGACAGGCAAAGTCTATGTGAAGGAATTTGAAACTCCGAAACAGATGCCTTGCTATCTCATGTTGGACACGTCGGCGTCGATGGTGGTTGGAACCCATCACCGGACAAAATACGCGACGGCGCTACACATCGCCGGTGGTTTGGGGTTGGCTTGTTTGGATCGAGTCAGCCCAGTCGGTTTGATCACAACCGGTTCGGATGAATACCGAATCGAGCCCAGCCTTTCCAAAGACCAAATTATGCAGTGGCTCCACCATTTGCGTCGATTCCGAATTGATCAACACACAGTTTTGGCGAACCGCTTAAATCTACTTTGCGCTCAGCTGAAAAATCGAGCCTTGGTGATCGTGCTTAGTGATCTTCATGAACCTGCCGCGATCAACGCATTGAAGCTTACGTCGCAGCAACACGACGTCGTTGTTTTACAGCTTCGCGATCCGGGAGAGCGCGACATTACAGGAACCGGATTTTTTCGCGCCCGCGAGCCCGAAACGGGCCGCGAATTTGTAACCCATGGCCGAAGAGAATGGGTCGACTACGAAGCAATCAGCCAAGAGATGAAGCGCTGTCAGGTTGACCACATGATCGTCGATATCGATCAGCCTTTCGCGCACCGGTTGCGATGGTTCTTTAAATCGCGTGGTGGACTCGGGAAAGGTGCCAGATAATGGAGATGCACACAAGGAAACTTGCTGGTCGTGGCCATGTGGCTCTATCAGCTTTTAGATTGCAGTTGAAAAAACTAATTGTTCTGCTGGCCATTGGGCCTGCTTTCACGGTTGGTAATGTAGGCCTGAGTGCGCAGCAGCCCTCTGACGATAATAGAAAAGCCGATGTGAAATCGATGGCTGACGCACCGTTACCGACGGACGCCTCGGATTTCCCACCAGTGGCTGGCAAGAGCGATCCGTATATTTCTACCGTCGGGCTGAACGCCAGGATTTCTCAGATCGTCATCGCCGGTTCTGAAATCGAAACCAGACCAATCGTAAATCGAGACCAACCTGTCGTTGTAAGGATTGTTGAGACTTTCCCACACGGTACAGACTTTCGATACGACCTCGAGTTTTATGGGCTAGAACCTGGCGAATTCAATTTGTCTGATTATCTGAGGCGAAAAGATCAGAGCGATACGAAAGAGATTGAACCGATCGACATTCAAATCGATTCGTTGCTGGGGCCTGGCCAAGTCGAGCCGACGGAGTTGGAGGTCAAGCCAAGTCGTTTTTCCAGTTTCTATTTACCAGTGCTATTGGTTGGTGCCGGATTTTGGTTACTTGGTTTACTCATGATTCTTTTTTACGGCCGCGGCAAAACGAAACGACCAGTCGAAGAAGCAAAAAACATCACGGTTGCGGATCGCCTAAAGCCGCTTGTCGAAGCAGCGATGGCGGGCAACATTGAATCCGAACAACAAGCTGAACTGGAACGCGTACTGTCCTCCTTTTGGGGCAAGAAGTTACGCCTGAATCATTTGCCAGCAACAGAACTTCGAACCAAACTGCGACAACATCCAGAAGCCGGTAAGTTGCTTGAACAAATCGACGATTGGTTACACAAGCCAAATTCCAATGAATCAAATTCCAATGGAACCGTGACGGTTGACGTTGCCAATTTGCTTAAGCCCTACCAGTCCACCGACATGGAGGACGTGTAGTTTGTTCAGCGCGTTCGGACAATTTGCTGGGTTAATGACACCAGAAAGACTCGTTGGATCGATTCTCGGTCAGATTCAGTTTAATGACGTGATGTGGTTTCCCAATGCGTTCAACCGTCCGTGGGTGCTTTGGTTTTGGTTGGTTCCAATCTTAATGACGATGTGGATTTGGTTAAGGCGCTCGCGCGGTGTTGCGATCCCCGTCGACCACAGCAGCCACGGTAGCGGGATCATTACGCGTACGCTCATTCAAATGGCGGAGTCGCTTGCGCCACTCCTGTTGGCAATTGTCATTTGGATTTTGTCTGGGCCGTTGGTATTGGGCAAACCGATGGAAACTCGATCGGTCACGAACATTCAGTTCTGTGTCGACATATCCGGATCGATGACGGCGAAGTTTGGTGAAGGGTCACGATACGATGCATCAATGAAGGCGATCAATCAGTTTTTGGATTTTCGAACTGGCGACGCTTTTGGATTGTCTTTTTTCGGAAATTCGGTTCTGCATTGGTGTCCGCTGACGACCGACAGTTCCGCCGTTCGCTGTTCTCCGCCGTTTATGAGACCCGAGAACGTTCCGCCTTGGTTCGGTGGTACGGAGATTGGCAAGGCTTTATTGGCTTGTCGCAAGCAGCTAATGGAACAGGCCGATGGCGATCGCATGATCATCCTCGTTTCTGACGGATCGAGTTCCGACCTGATGGGCGGCAACGCGGTCGAGATTGCCAATCGAATCGCCAATGAAGGCATAACGGTTTACGGAATTCACATCGCTGATTATGAAGTGCCTGACGAAATCGTGACCATCACAAGTTTGACTGGCGGTGAAGTTTTCAATCCTGGTGACGAAGAATCTCTTGCCGCTGTGTTTGCACGCATTGACTCGATGGAAAAAGCGGAAGTCGAACAAACGATTGCTGAACAGCTTGATCATTTTCGGCCGTACGCGTTTATCGGATTGGTGTTCCTGTTCATTTCTGTACTTTGCTCTTACGGGTTGAGGTACACGCCATGGTAATGGACTTCTTGCCAGAATTTATCACGATGGCGATTGTGATCCTCACCCTCGGTGCGGAAACGATTCACATTTTGCGTTCGCGTAAACTTGCGAAGCTTGCGTTTGGCCCGTCTGGTCGTCCCGTTTTTTGGGCCCACTTGGCTCCAGCAGCGCGAGTCATCGCGACTGGCATGTTGGCTTGGGGAATGGCGAGCTTGTTGATGATCCCTGCCAAGACTCATAATTCGATGCAAATCGATTCGGCGAAGCAGCGACACGTTATGTTGCTGCTGGATGTGTCGCCCAGTATGCGGCTTGTTGACGCTGGCCCCGAGGGTGAGCAAAGCCGGACTCAGCGAGCCAGCGCGGTGCTCGAATCGTTTTTTGATCGTGTTCCGATTCGCCAGTACAAACTTTCGGTGATCGCATTCTACAATGACGCGAAACCCGTTGTCGTCGACACGCGTGACTTGGAAGTCGTCCGCAATACGTTAAGCGACCTACCCATGCATTTTGCATTTAAGGGCAAAGACACCAACCTCTTTAAGGGGCTGACAAAGGCGGCCGAGATTGCGGCGCCTTGGCAACCCAAGAGCACCGTTCTGATCGTGATCACCGACGGTGATACAGTACCTGCTACGGGAATGCCCAAACTGCCGGCTTCCATTCATGACGTTTTGGTCATCGGCGTCGGCGACCCGGTAACCGGAAAATTCATTGCGGGTAAAAACTCCCGCCAAGATATTTCGACGCTACGGCAAGTATCAGCCAGACTGGGAGGCGAATTTCAAAACGGAAATACGCAGCACATCTCCTCGACTGTAATCGCCAAATTAACTCAGGATATCGGCAAGCGACGTTGGCAAGACTTAAGCAGGCGTGAGTATGCGTTGGCCTCAATTTTTCTGGGGGCGATGGTTTTGACCTTTTTGCCGATGGCGCTGCATTATCTCGGTACATTTTGGATACCCGGACGACGTGCGTATTCAGGTAATTAGCCTGTATTTTGTTGTTATTGGGGAAGCCCTTGGTTCCGTTGGTAAACGAACTATTTCAAACAAAAATGGTTGGTCAAATTCGGCAGAACCCGTTAAGCTTTAGTCTTGGAATCATCGGGACGAAAACGACCAGAACCATTGCCTTTTTTGCTTTCTAACTTTCTTCTTTCGAATCTTCTATCAAAGGAGCCATGGATGAGAATTTTGATGCTCGTTCTTTGGATGCTGATTCCCGTGGGCGCATTCGCGTATCACTTGGGGCCAGGTCAGAACGACATGAAACGCGACACCGCGGCACAGCTCTTGGCTGATGCCGACGAGTATGCGAACGCCAAAGAATGGGCCAACGCCCAGGAGCTCTACGAAAAGGCTCTCGAAAAATTACCAGACGACGCAATTAAAACGCAACGACGCATTCGTTTGGAACGAGCAAAATGCCAACTGGAAAACAAGCAGCTCCCTGAAGCGAATGACGACCTTAAAGTGCTGGTTGATGAGTTGGCTACGGACAAGGACGCTGACCCCGATTTGTTGGTTGAAAGTCGATTGGCTCTCGCTAATTCACAGTACTACATTACGTGGCTGATGCGTTTGGAAGGTTTGCCGCGAGAGAGCTGGGAACCGGAAATCACAGCGTCTCAGCAGTTGTATCGAATGCTTGCGGAGACTGCCGGAAATTCGGGCGATACAGAGTTGATCAGCTTACGTCGAAAGGATCTTGAGTCGGCTGTGAAGCTTGCTCGGTTAGATCTCGGTGAGTTACAAGGGTTACCATTGCCAAGTCAATGAGTGGGCTGATCTTCATCAAAGAAGCGCGGTCGCCCTTCAAAAAAATCAGGTAAGAAGAAAACAAAAGATGCTCGCGGCGCCAGTGCCGGACCTCCACCAGATGATGGTGGAAGCTAGATTCATCTCGAAACCAAAACAAGCCATGCTTTCAATTGATCGCATGGCTTGTCTTTTAAGCCAAAGAACCGGCTCGAGCCCCGTTGATGCTTTCCGGTGTGACTAAGATATATGATATGTACTCACGTTGTTCAAAAGCTCTATTCCATTCATTCGTTGTTGTTCATCCATTCGGTGTTGTTCATCCATTCGGTGTTGTCTATCCACTCGGTGTTGCTATGAAGTCGAATTCATTTGTGTTGTGCTTGGTTCTGACGCTATTCCTGTTGTCGCCTTGCATGACAACCAATACGGGTTTGCTCGCCCAGCAGACGGTAACGGTCAACGGTAGAACAATCACGATCCCCAGCGGTGTGCCGCCAGAAGTGCGTGCCCAGATGTTGCAGCAAGCACAGCAAATTCAAGCAGGCGGTGAAGTGGTGTCTCCCGGAGCGGCAGCAACTGCGCAACCGGCATCGGCTGACGGAGCGGATCCCGCTGCGGCGCAACGCAAGCAACAAATGGAAGCCAGACTGAAGAAGCTGGCTCAATTAAAGTTCAATCGCCTCCCTTCACAAATCCTGGAGACGTGGGCGAAGCCCAATACAGCATCCAAGGATGACCCGAACGAGGATTTGCCCCCGGCACCCGCCGAAGCGACGCTCTACAGTGATGTCCGATTTAAGGCCGCTACTGACCAGCTCGAGCGAAATTTTACGCTGGGTGAATGGGACGACGTTGGCGAATTTTTAAAACGACTTCCCGAAGCGAATGCGAAGACGCTTTACACGCAATTTTTGACCGCAGCGACGGGCTCGCAAGACAACAAGCTTCAAGGAGCAACCAATAGTTCGCAGTTCGATCCTCGTCAGCTTCAGGTTCAGCATATGACCTATGAAGATTTGTTTAAGCTGGCCGAGATTGCTCCAATGGAACTTGAGAAAGCGCAAGTCGGCCTGTTTGGAACGGCGTTTGCAAAATCGATTTCTCAAGGCAAAGAGTCAGGCGACTTGATCGCGATGATGAAGACGGAACTGGAAAAAGACCAGCCGGTTTTTACGAAGCGGCAGATGGCAAAGGTGTTCTTTCAATGCGGTCTTCCCATTCCAGCAGGAGAGTTTCTACCGGAATTGGAAGACGCGAAAAAGGAGAACGACCATGAGGCGCTAAACCTCCTATCTCGGCATTACCTAGCAATTTACGCGAAAGACAAAGAGTCGAAAGACCTCGAGCAGGCTTGGCATGTAACTCAAGCCATTCTCTCTTCAGAAGATGTTGATAAAGACGAGCGCAAGCAGGCGCTTGGTCGGGCGGTTACGCTGTCGTCGCAAGTGAACAAGCAGCTCGGGCAAAAGTGGCTGAATGATAGTTTCGTCGCCCAACCAGAAGTTGGCATGGAAGTCCTCGGTGCCATTGGTGCTGATACGGCGAAATCAATGAAATCGAGTGGCCGTTCGGCTGCCACGCGACTTGCGCGATTGAAGTTACAGAACGACGCGGTGAAAGCGTTGCTCAAGGTTTCAAATGAACAGGCTAACAATTGGCAGCCGCAATTGAATTTGCTGGCCCAAAACTGGTTGCGAGAAGCCGTTGTTTCTTATACCGACGACCAGTCGACGCGACTTGGCCCGTCCATGCAACGAGACGTTTACGGAAATATTTATTATTTCAATGATGGTATGGGCAGTTCGCGAATGAACAACTTTCGCGGACGTATTCAGGCGATCAGTACGAAAGAACTGCTTGACGTTCGGCCAA
Organism: uncultured Pirellulaceae bacterium; assembly: GCA_964589435.1. Taxonomy (GTDB): domain Bacteria; phylum Planctomycetota; class Planctomycetia; order Pirellulales; family Pirellulaceae; genus Mariniblastus. The sequence continues at coordinate 14,197 of CAZPTT010000074.1, read as the reverse complement.
GTGATGAGTGGATGAAAATGGTCGACAAGACTTTGCTGCCAAAGTTCGATGCCATTCAGGCTCAGCTTTACCTAAAAGTCAACGAACAGGATTTGGCTTTGCCGTTTATCGAAAAACTCGCGTCCGCATATCCGAAAAAAGCGAAGAGCTTAGTCGACGAATTCATCACCGTTTGGACGAAAAACCATAACCCGAATTCGGATCGCGGACGAACTAATGCTTACATGTACATGTACGGTTTCGAAAGTCGCGCCGAAAGCATCCCCCTGACTCGTTCCAAACAAGAGCGAAACCTCGCCGAATTGGCGGACATTGTTAAGCGACTCGAAAAACTGGTTCCCGAAGATTTGGATGAGGACAAACTGGCTGCGGCTTTTTTTGTCTGCCATAGCACGGCCGAAGTTTACAAAATCAAATCAATTGAAAACGTGTTCGGCCCGATCGCCGACATGAAACCAAAAACGTTGGCAAGCATCACTTCCCGAATGCGCACCAATCTGGCAACGATGTGGCGGGATGCGAACGTCCAGAAAGACAAGAAGACCAAGCGGAAGAAGAAGGACATAGAAGCCGAAGTCATCAACGGCTACGAAACGGCGGGGAAGCTGATCACGGACTCGTTGGCAAAGAACCCAGATGAGTGGCGATTGGTTGCGACTCAGGCATCTTTGCTCCATGACGAAAACAACTATCGAGCGGATGCGAAAAATAGCACCGCGTTTTCTAAGCGGCGAATTTCAGCGATGAAACTTTTCAAGAAAGCCGCCGAAATGTACGTGGCGAAACTCGAGGACTTGGAGAAAAAAGACTACAAAACGGAGGCATTTGATACTTGGTTTTACGCCAGCTTGGGCGCGTGTGATTTAGGATTGATCACCGAGAAACACCAGGCCGATCCGAAACAGCCGGCTTTGATTCGTCAGACGCTGGATTCGATCGAAGGTGAAGCCAACAAGTGGCACATGGATCGATTCGCGAACCTTTTATTCAATCGGCTTAGCAGTGCCAAGCCACAGTTGAAGTTCAAGTATTTGGACAAGGGGTTTGAAATCGTTGGAGACAATGAGCAGGCGGCGGAAGCGCGTAAGGTACACGACTACTACAAGGACTTGGTCACCGAGATCAAAATCGAAAGCCAAATTGATGGGTCGGATCGGGTCGGCGCGGGCAAACCGTTTGGCGTTCATGTCAGTTTGCGGCATACCCAGGAAATCGAGCGCGAGTCGGGTGGATTTGGTCGCTACCTTCAGAACCAAAACGGTAGTGGCTATTTCTCGTACAACTATGGTCGGCCGACCAATGATTATCGCGACAAATTCGACGAAGGTGTCCGCGAGACGTTTGAAGAACAATTCGAAGTTCTCTCGGTAACCTTTCAAAAGCCTGATGTTCAATCGATTCCCGCCGGCGAACCAGGTTGGCGAATCACGCCTTATGCTTACGTGCTTCTAAAGGCCAAGGGGCCAGAGGTTGACAAGGTTCCGCCGTTCAAACTTGATCTCGATTTCTTGGATACTTCAGGCTATGCGATTTTGCCTGTCGAATCAGCAACGTTGCCGATTGACGCATCTGAAAGCGAAGCGGAAGCACGCCCTTACGATAAGCTCCAGCTCACGCAAATCCTTGATGAGCGGCAAGCCGAAGAGGGGAAATTGATTTTGGAAATCAAAGGCCAGGCGCAGGGCTTGGTGCCAGATCTAGATGAGATCATGGACATTGACTTCAAGGATTTCGATGTGGTCTCGGTTGAAGGTGAAGGCGCTTCGGTCGCTCAGTTCGATGAGGAAGAAACGCTGCCGACGGTCATCTCGGATCGAAACTGGGTGGTCTCGCTGGAAGCGAAAAAGGGATTGCCGGCCAAGCCGACGGCTTTCGATTTCCCTGAGCCCAACATTGAGCTAAAGGAAGTTGTTTATCAGCGTTACGTCGATGCGGATTTAGCGGTGGTAACGCCCTCAATTAGCCTCGAAGAGAAGTATGGAAAACCTAGCTACGGCTGGTTGATTGCATTGATCGCCGGACTAGGCTGCCTTGCGATGTTGATCGTTGGCTTGATCATCTGGCTGGTCACCCGAGCAGGGAAATCGACTCGTCAGATTCAACCAGAGATCAATGGCAGCCTTTCCCCGTTCGCGGCCATCTCCATGCTGCAGGATATTCATTCCAACAATGGGTTAACGGATTCGAAGAAGACTGAGCTTCAGCATTCGATCAATCGGTTGGAGGAGTATTACTTCGGTCAGCACAATGGTGATGAGTTGCCGGACCTAGCAAGCGAAGTCAAGAAATGGACGAAGCAATCTAAAGTGCTTGCTCCAAGGTAAAGGCGCAAGCGGCTGATTAGCGTTGATTCTCCAGTGCCTGAAGCGATCAAATCATCATTCACCTGCTCGGTTAGACTTGCTACTTCGCCAACCAAGAGTTCTTGATCGACACTACAGGCAGGCTCGATCAAAACTACCGAATCGAGCCTTTTACGTCCAAGATCTGCGAATTAGAAACCGAGTTTCCGAACGTTTCAAATTGGTCAAATTGCCAGATGACTTGTTTTGATTTTGGTTCGATTTCGACAAGGAGTGGTTGACCGGGCCCTGCGTGGCAGTTGCCAATCACATAGTTGCCGTTGGGCAAGACTTCCAATGTTGTGACCCACGCTAGGGTGATTCCTGGCAAATCATTTTGCTCGATTTGCCAAACGATTTCCTTCGCTGGATTCACCTCAATAACACTGTGTCCATTGCCGGTAGCTATCAACGTGTTTCCACTGGCCAATCTGACGGCCCCAAATAGTTTGTTGCCGAAAGCTTCCGGGCCGTGACCGTTGGCGTTTTCTTTTCCAAACATTGGAACTTCATATTCCCAGATGACCGTGCCGTTCGCTTTATATTCGCGAACCATCCCATCTGCTTCGTGGCAGACGAGATAGGTGCCCGTCGAGATTTTCCGAGCCAGTCGAGTGTCGGTGTGTGGGTGCGGATGGTCGACTTTCAGTTTAACCTCAGCGATCAACTCTCCTGAGCGGTCGACCTCAATGATACGGGCCGGCCCCGATTCCGCGATCATCACTTTGCCATCACCGAGCGGTTGGAAAGCGTGCACCTCTACGTTCTTGCCTTCGTTTCCATTCTGAGCCGCTGAATCGTAGGTCCAGACAACGTCTTTCGATTTGGGATCAATCTCAACGACTTTGGAACGCCCTTGCCGAGTCAGTATATGACCGTTCGGCAAAACATGAATGTCGTGGATGCCACCCCATTTCATTTCCCATTCGATTGAACCGTCGGCAGCGACGATCGCCAATTTGTCGTTGCCTTGAGTGATCAAGCGGTGCTGTGCTGAGGCAATGTGCGTTAATACGAATGAGAGTGAACAAAAAGAAAAGACTGCGAACGCGACGTTAAAGAGTCTCATTTGACGGCTCAAAAAATTGGATTGAAATGAACTTTCAATTGCAATTCTATGGTTTCTTGCGGCCAATGAACACGGACTGGTAGTAGCCATGCCACACTGGGATGATCTCGAGAATCTCGAAGAAACGCCCCCATGTCTTTTTCAGATAGTTGTCGCTGTGAAAAACGAGCGAACGATAGGCTCCGACGTCTGTGTAGCGAAAGTCTAACCTTCCTTCGGCGAGTTCTGATTTGAGCAACTCATCCGCATCGGGTGAAATTTCTCGAACGCGCGATAGCAAGGCGTCTGTGTCGTCGCCATCACGCAATAAGTTCCAAGTCGAATTGTTTTGCACCGTCAGATAAACCATGCCACCGGGACTGAGAATTCGATGGAGTTCGGCCAACCAGGCGGTCTCAAATGTATCGATATGGGTGAAGACCGAAAACGCGCTGATCACATCGACGGAGTTGTCAGCGATCTGTAGGTTGGGAATGCAATTGTTGTGAATGATCTTCAATTGCGACGGTAGATGGTCGTTAAGCCATTTGATATGACGGCCATTGATGTCGCTTCCCCAAAGTTTCTTGATGTCACTTTGGGCGCAGAAGTGACGGAGAATACGGCCGGAAGCGCAGCCGAAATCAAAATACGACTCCATCTTAATGTTGTGTCGCTCAACGGCTTGGTTGACCTTCAGGTAGTCCGCGAGGCCATTTAAAAAGAAGTGAGCGTTGTAGTTTTTGTTGTAGCCTTCCCGGTCTTCTACGGCCGGAATCGGATAGGTATCTTTAACAACGAAATCCATTATGGATTTACCAGCGAGCAATTCTTCCGTCAGCCGAGCTCCTGGCTTGAATTCAGATGCATCCATTTCGCAGGGAGCTGGAAGGTTCTCAAATGGAGCCTGCGAACTGTGGTTCAATGAAATATCGTCTTCCCAAGTCGGCATGCGGAACTGGGCCCATGCGCTTCGGTCGATGTTATTCATGTTCTTCCTTGGTTGTTTGTTCAGGTTCGAATCGCATCCATTTTAGTTCGGATACGAATGACAGTGTCGAGGCGCGCCGATAAACGCCGATGAGCATCAAGTGCTTGCCACGAAACGTAGCGGTAGCGTGGCAATTAATCAAAGTGCTGTCAATATAGTTTGTATAGTTTGGCCAATGAGCCCGTTGCCCTGAAGAGGCCAGTGTCGCTTGAACGAAGTTTGGTGGCTGGGCAGAAAAATGGAAGCCCAATGCGTAAGCTAGGTACCAGCAAAGAATACCTGTTCACGCGACGGATTACCAAGCCACACCATTTCACTCTCGCACCTCAAAACGAATGGCGAAATGGTAGATCAGTGGAAAGACAGCAAACGCGGGCAATGATCCGGTCGTCGCGTGGTGATGAAGACGATACCGAAGAAGAAGAGCAACAGAAAAAATTGCGGTGGTAAATTCAAAGACAGCCTTCGGGATGGGCTTTGCATAAATGGGGAAGCGATTGGTCGTGTGGCAGAGTTCGGCTACGATAAGGTTTTCCCGAATGCAGTAGACGTCAATCATGAATGATCTGGATCGACCAGGCGCGGGCCTGCCAAATTTCGAGCGGGCAGTGCTTAACTTTACTTTTAAGACGGCGACTGCGTTTCGGTCGGACGCCTGGGCTCTGAAGAAGTTTCAGCAAGAGCATGACGAACTAAATCGGCTGGTTGATGACGACTCGTACGATGCCTTTGAGCCGTTGCTAATTTCTCGAGTGATTGGAGTGGAAGATTCCAGTCGCAATTGGTCGGTGGCCATGGTGCTGGATCATCTTTGCAAGACCAATGCTGAGATGTTGGTGGCGGTTGAAGCATTGAACAAAGGAGTCGTGCCCCATGGCGAGATTGACATTTCTCTTTACAAGCCTGATCCGGATGTTGGCCATGAAGTGTTCGATCGTTTCAACGCGGTTCATGACAGGTATGTCTCTTCGTTAGAACGCCTGTTTGAAAATCGAAAGAGCTTACTTCGACATCCGACGTTTGCTCATCCTTGGTTTGGCGAATTGAGCGCTCATCAGTGGCATGTGTTGGCAGCGATTCATCAATGGATTCACCGAAGGCAAGCTAACAAGATCATTACGATGTTGGGTTTGGTTTGAGTGATGAATATCCAAGGCCAAGCTGAGTTGATTGGGTGGTGCTGCGAAGGGATTCTGCCTTGGATTAGCGCCGGATCCGATGTGGTGCGCAAGCATGAACGGCGACTTAATCGCGGTCAAAAACCAGTTCGCGTATTTTCAGAAGAAGCCGTGACCATCGCATGGTTGGGTGCCATGCCATCGCTTGCGTGGGCATGCCTGGAATTAGGGTACGCTCGCACCTTCATGAGCGCGCTAAAACGCGTTATGAAATTGATTGTCGGTATTGGTTTGTAAGTCGTTCGTAGCTGCGACCGCCTTCGGGGTCGGTTTGTTGTCACCGGTTAACCCCGGGTGCGCTGCGCGACCCGGGGCTAAATGCCGCGACCGCCTTCGGGGTCGAACAACGCGGCGGGGAAAATCATGTAAAGGTGGTGCCCAAAAAAGCGCGTGAAAAAGCGCGTGAAAAAGCGCGTGAAAAAGCGCGTGAAAAAGCGCGTGAAAAAGC
>CAZPTT010000074.1:0-8090 GCA_964589435.1 uncultured Pirellulaceae bacterium | reverse complement strand
GACCCCGGTGATTGCATCACCGGGGTCGCTTTAATTCTCTTCAAACGATCGCAATTCTCTGAGTAGAGATTACGTTCGGCGCTCTTTCAATCGAACGGCTTTACCCACGCGATCACGCAAGTAATAAAGCTTGGCTCGGTGAACGACTGATGATCGCTTCACATCAATTTTGTCGATGCGCGGAGAGTGGACCGGGAACTTACGCTCCACGCCTTGGCCCGCCACGATTCGACGAACGGTGAACATCTCGGTCGCACCGCCACCGCTGCGAGCGATGACTGTTCCCGAAAACACCTGAGTACGAGTCTTCTGGCCTTCGTGAATCAAGCAATGCACATCGACGGTATCGCCGACCTCAAAGAAAGGAACTTCTTTCTTCAGGCTTGCCTGATCAACCAGTTGCATAATTTTTTGGCTCATTGGATTCCTCTTATCTAAATTCTCTCGTTCGATTGGATCGAAGAGATCAAATTATCTTATTTGTAACTTGATCGAACGGAAGCAAATTGTCTCGAATCAATGACTTGATCCATCCAACAAATCGCTTCGCCGATTTTTCGTGTTTTCCAAACTCTTGGCTTTTCGCCATCGTTCAATTTCCTGATGATTTCCACCGAGCAAAATTTCAGGAACTGTATGGCCCTCAAACTCCCTCGGCCGAGTGTATTGAGGATGTTCTAGCATCCGGTTTCCTCGTGAAAACGAGTCATCCCAGCTACTAAGTTCATCTCCCAAAACACCTGGAACCATGCGAACAAGTGAATCAACCATCACCATCGCAGCGACTTCACCTCCGTTAAGGATGTAGTCTCCGATTGAAACCTCAAGAGGATTCAAAATGTCGATGACACGTTGGTCAAATCCTTCGTAACGTCCACATAGAATAATCATCCGTTTGTGTTCGGTTAACTCCTCAACCATCGGCTGGTTCAGCCGTCGGCCTTGAGGCGTCAACATGATGACGGTTCCCGGATCAGGATCCATCTTCTGAACTTCCCTGACACAATTGACAACCGGGTCGACCATCAAGATCATCCCTGGCCCTCCGCCATACGGAGTATCGTCAATTTTATTGTGCTTCCCGGTCGCCCAGTCACGCATATTGTGAACGTGGATCTCGACGAGCCCACGTTCGATTGCTTTATTCAAAATGCTTTGACTAAGGTATCCCGGAAAGATATCTGGGAACAAAGTCAAAACGTCAAATCGCATGATTCACTCAGCCTTTGAATTACTCAGCTTTTTCGGCTGGAGCTTCGGCTGTTTCCGCTGGAGCGTCCGCAGTTTTTTCAGCGGCTGCCTCGGCTGGTGCTTCTGCCGCTGCTTCAGTTGTAGCCTCGGCACCTTCAGCGGGTGTCGCAGCTTCGCCTTCGGCTGCTGGAGTTTCTGCTGGTGCTGGCTCTTCTGCCTTCGGCATTTCCAATTTCGCAGCCGCATCGCGGGCTGATTCGATGGAAGCAGCTCGGCGAGAAGACAACTTCGAAATGGCGGTTGCCTGAGCTTCGAGGTGAGTCCCTTCGGAGCCGTATTTCTTGATCAATGTTCCGACCTTGGGTGTCGGCTGAGCACCAACGCTTAACCAATACTTGATTCGCTCTCCCTTAAGGATTGCACGTGCGTCGGTTTCTGGAACCATTGGATCGTAAGTGCCAAGCTCTTCGATGACTCGCCCATCGCGGGGAGATCGGGAGTCCATGGCGCAGACACGGAAAAATGGTCGGTGAGTTCGGCCCATTTTTTTCAAACGAATTTTTACTGCCACTACAAAACCTCAAACTTTCAAATCAAGTGTTAATGCGTCAGTTATGATCAAGCGGTCAATCATCTCGACCTGAAAACTCGACCTCTTCAACTGGGAAGATGAACCGGTTCGAAACGAAACGCTTCCGTTCTAAGTGGAAGCACCATCGTCTTTCCCTCGGTTTTTCTTGTCGCGTCGCATTTGGCGAAGACGTTTTTCACGTTCCTTCGCCTGTTTCTTCTTTTGTTTGGGCGTCAAGCGTTTGCCAGTACCTTGTTTGGTTTTTGGCATTCCGCGAGTCGGATCCATTAGTTGTTGCTGCATCTCCTGCATCTTTTGCATTCGATCGCCACCCCCCATGCCAGCCATCCCGGTCAGCATCGGCTTCATCGTATCATATTGTTTGATCAATTCGCTAACTTGTTTCGGCTGAACGCCAGCACCTGCTGCGATTCGTTGCCGTCGGCTGACCTGAATTAGCTTTGGGTCTTTCCGCTCTGCAGGCGTCATGCTGTCGATCATACCCACCATCTGGCGAATCTGTTGGGAAGTCTCTCCCTGATTCATCATTTGGTTGATCTCTTTCATATTCGGCATTCCGGGTAGCAATCCCAGCATCTTTTGCATTAACCCAGGCTTCGCCATTTTCTGAATTTGATTTCGAAAATCCTCTAGCGAAAATTGGCCTTTCTCCAAGGCCTCCTGCATCTGCTGTTGCTCTTTTTCGTCGACCAGCTTGTGGGCTTCTTCGACCAAAGCCAACACATCGCCCATGCCGAGAATTCGGCTGGCCATGCCTTCAGGGCGAAAGAACTCCAAATTATCGAGGTGTTCACCTGTTCCGATGAATCTGATCGGGACACCAGTTACATGTTTGACCGAAAGCAAAGCTCCACCGCGAGCATCGCCATCGAGCTTCGTCATGACCACGCCGTTAAGCTCAAGCGCTTCATGGAACGCCGCCGCACTGCGAACGGCATCTTGTCCCGTCATGCCATCGACGACCAAAAAGACGTGGTCAGGCTGAACGTCTCGATCGATCGTTTGCAGTTGCCCCATCAACTCTTCGTCGATTGCCAGCCGGCCAGCCGTATCGAGAATCACCACCGAAATGTTTTCTGCTTTGGCCTTGGCGACGGCAGCACGACAAATTTTGACCGGGTCTGTTTCCGATTTGTCACTAAAAACCGGGACGCCGATCTGTTCGCCCAACACATGGAGTTGGTCGATCGCTGCTGGACGTTGCAAGTCAGCGGCGACCAATAGCGGGGCGACTTTGGCATTTCGCTGCAGCAGTTTTGCGAGCTTGCCGCAGGTGGTGGTTTTACCGGCACCCTGCAAGCCACACATCATGATGATGTTGACTTCTTTGTCGAGTCGCAGTTCGTCGTCCACTGGCCCTAAAAGGCTGATCAGCTCTTCTTGAACCACTCCGGTGAGTTGCTCACTCGGTTTCAAGGAAAGCAGAACTTTGTCGCCGAGCGCTTGTTCGGTGACCCGCCCCATGAAGTCGCGCACGACGTCAATGCTGACGTCGGCTTCGAGGAGGGAATTCTCGACAAGCTTGAGACCTTCGCGCATGTTCGCTTCGGTCAGCTTTCCGTGACCACGGAGCGATTTGAAGGCCCCCTTCAGGCCGTCTTGTAGAGAATCAAACATGTCGAGTTTCTAAAGCAAATAAAAATCCCACCTCAATAGCGGGATGGGAGAGCGGGAGAATTGTCATTCTTCGTTTGGAAGCCCAAAATGATATCGAAAGCCTGTGGTTTTGTTAAGTCCAACGCCGCCGTTTACCCACGTTTTATTGAGAACCAGAGTGGGTTGGGTAAAATTTGAAGACGCCGGTCTGACCAACGGCGGTTGGAACCTCGCCCTACGCTCCAAGCACCTGCTCCAAGCAACTTTCCTCGGCATCGCGACTGATCTTCGGAACGGATTGACTGACCAGCAAAATGTGGCTGACGTTCCAGATGAACGGGCGATGGAACTTAAGGGCTGTGAAGACATCAGAAAACGCGTCTCTGCGCCATGGTTTCAGACCGAAATTGGCTTATTTCGAAATTTGCAACATTGAATTTTCGCAAGTTTTGATGAAAATAGGCAGTTTTAAGTTATGAAGCTGCGCCCATTTCCGAAGTTGCGTTCCATCCCAAAGGTAGCGATTATGCCATCGTTTTTTAAATCCACACCTCGTTCCGGCAAGAAGAAGACGCGAATTTCCTCCAGTAAACCTGGACAGTTCACCTACGAAAACCTCGAAGTCCGAAACCTTTTGGCCAACATCGTCGCCACGGACGCGTTTCTTGTCGATGGAAACAACTCGATGGACAACACCCCTGTATTGGGTGAACGACTAGCTGTTGAGGTCAATTGGACTACTGACGATCTGGCTGACGATGACGATTACGATATTTCGATCACCGTCGACGGCTACACACATTTCGTCAACAACGTGACATCTGGAACCGGCGATGCCGTCGGAAGCTTCCTGCGTCGGGAGATCGGTGGATGGTTTGCCAAGCCAGGCACTTATAACGTTACGGTCGTGATGGATGTCAACGACGACGTTGAAGAAGATAACGAAGCCGACAACACGCAGACTTTTTCCTTCAATACAGTTTCCGCAACAGACCTTCCCCAGCGGCTGCAATCTCCGCTGGAAGGCAGTTTCTATATCGATACCGTTATCACCCAGTACACAGATATTGAGCCGGGCGGCAACATTGTCGACTACAACGGGGGCGACTTAACCAGAAACAACCATCTTGGCTTGAACGTTGGCCCGTTGACTTTCCAAGACATGGACAACGATTGGAGCGTTTTTGCTGCTGCCAGTGGAGTCGTCACCAGCACCAACGATGGCGAGTTTGATCGCAATACCAACTTCAATAGTTCTGGACAAACAAACTTCATCGTGATCGACCACGGAAACGGTTGGTCAACTCAGTATTCAAATCTGCGAAGTGATTCGGTATCGGTGGCGCTCGGACAATCCGTTTCGGCTGGCCAAGAAATTGGCATGCTCGGTGCTTCAGGGAACGCTGACGGCCCTGCCCTCGAATTCAACGTATTGCATCACGGTCGTCACGTTGAGACATTGATGGACAGCAGTACTTTTTGGGTTGATCCGCCAGCCTATCCGTATGATCAGACTCGCTTGATTGACACGGCACTGGTCAATTCTTTGCTCTATACACCAAACGCAAACCATTTGCTGGAAGGCCCATCGACCAACGACCAGATGGCCGATTTGGACTTCCAAGAGCCACAAGTTTACGCTTGGATTGCCGGACTTCAGATCGACAACGTCGTGCAATTTCGATGGCGTCAACCCAGTGGTGCGTTGTACTTCACGGACACTCAAGTGATCACCGCTGACACGCCTTGGACGATTCGGAATTCAAAAGCCGTTTTGCCATTTGACCCTGCACTGGGAACCTGGCGAGCTGAAGTTTACGTTAACGGAAACTTACTTGGAACTCAGCCAATTGAGATCGTTCCGACGAAAACTCCTGAAATTCGCATCGAAGAGCAGGGCGGCAATATCATCGTCGACAACCGGACAACGCCGATCAATTTTGGCACGATCGGTGTTAACGATGGAGCTTCTCGAACGTTTACCATCGCCAACTCAGGTGACGAGGTGCTCAGCATCACTGGCGTATCGGCACCAGCAGGTTTTCGGGTCATTGACTTTCCGGCTTCGTTGATCGCGCCGGGTGGCACGGACACGTTTACGGTTCGAATGAATTCAGGCCAATTTCAAACGGGTTATCGCGTTGGAGAAATCAAGGTCACCAGCAGCGATGCCAGTGAGCCTGAGTACAACTTTGCAATTGAAGGACGCGTGACCGCCAAAGATGAACTGCTCGAGATCGGTATGTCCGAGCGTTCGATTACCGAGTTGGGATCACTGGCTGGAAACGTTCGCCGAATCAGCGACGATTTATCGTTGCCTTTAACTGTTTCGCTATCGGGTGATCGCTCGGAAATAAACTTCCCGACTTCAGTCACGATTCCTGCCAACGAGACTTATGTCTACTTCCCTGTCTCCGGTATCGACGATCGTTCAGTTGACGGAGACCAGACATTTTCGATTCGAGCTTCGGCTGGAACCTTCGAAGTTGCTAGTTACAGCCTTGAAGTTGAAGACGTCGCGCTGAACGAGATCAAAGGCACCTTTGATGACGACGTGATTGTGGTTGAGTACGGCACATCGCCGACCGACGATATTCGGTTGAACGTAAACTCCGTGACTTACATCATCGATCCGTTGTTGCTGAATGAATACACATTCGATGCTCAGGCTGGTAACGATACGATCACAATCATCAACAGTACCGGTCAAGAGATTGCGAACGTCGATTCTAATCATGTCGAGATTGACGGGTTCTTTACATTCTTTGGCGACAGTGTCGAAAAGATCATCCTGGAAAGTAAGGGTGGCGAAGATCTGGTCAATGTAAAAGGCACCGTGGGTGATGATGAGTTGGTTCTCAATGGAACCCGGACATTGTTTTCTGCCGGTGGCGTAGAATTCGAAATTGACGGCTACACTGACATTAACATTGACGGCTTCGGTGGAAATGATTCTGCAATCCTGGTCGACACGGAAGGAAATGATCGTCTGATGGCCAGCCCGGCTCGAACGACATTTAACCGTTCAGATCTCACGATCAATTTGGATCGGTTCAATAACGTGAAAGCATTTTCTCCCAACGGTGGAGACGATGTTGCTCTTTTGACTGGTACCGATGCCGATGACAGCTTCTTTGCCAATGAAAACTTCATCAACTTGAAGGGACCTGACTACGTGTTCAACGCAGCTGGCTTCCCTCGAGCTGACGGTGATGGCGGACTCGGTTTCGATCAAGCGGACTTCGTGGATTCAGAAGGCAAAGAAACGTTCTTCTCAACTCCAACCACGGCCTATATGGATGGCTCAGAGTTCTTCAACTTTGCAAAAGGTTTTGAGCGAGTGACGGCCCGGTCGCAAGGCGGTTTGGACGTGGCGATTATGAATGACTCGCCCGCGGACGACACTTTCTATGCAACGCCCGCGTACGCCGCATTGTTCGGAGCCAACTACCGAACCCAAGCCAATGGATTCATTCAAGTCACCGCGTTGGCGACGGCTGGTGAGAACATCGCCACGCTACGCGATTCAGCAGCTGACGACACCTATGTCGCAACGTCGACTAACCCTTTCATGAACGGCGATGGGTTCCTGAATTACACAAGAGGATTTGACATCGTGGCCGGAACAAGTTCTGAAGGTTTCGATAAAGCCATCCTCCGAAGTGCCGTTGGGAACTCGCTGTTCCGAGGTAATTATGGATTCGCTTTCTTGGCTGGATTGACCGGAAACGACTACATCAACTCAGCGAGTAATTTTGATCGGCTTTCTGTATTCGCGGCTCCGACCGGAACAGCGACGGCTCAACTGAGCGATTCCTTGGGTGACGATACGTTCATCGGGAATGGCAGAAACGCTAGTATCTTTGATGATTCATCTTTGATTTACACGAACGGATTTAAGAGAATCACGGCGAGCTCGGTTAACTCGGGGACGAATAAGTTGTTCAAGCAGAACATCAACTTCGAGCTGACTGAGGAAGGTAACTGGACTTAATCCAAATCCTTAGTCCTGAAACACAAAGGCGGCTCATTCTTATGAGCCGCCTTTTTCTCGCGCAGTTCAATTGCATGGCCGGTTCTGCCAATATTGAGCTATGACCGCTCGGCGTCGAGGTAGCTAACTCGACATGAAAACCTTAAGGCAACGCTCGGGGCAACACTCGGGGCAACACTCGGGGCGTCTGTTTTCTGGCAATATCTTGGTGTGTTGGACGAATTGCGTTGGCCATGAGAGCATTGGCTATAAGCCGAAGACAACTTTTTACTGGAGAACCGATAATGGGAACGGAAAACAAACAGCTGGTTGTATTGACTGAAGTTGTTAGCGAAGTCGAAGCCACCACAATTGTCGCGGCCTTAAAAGAAGCCGGCATTGAAGCCACGATGACAGGAAATTTTACGGCAGGTTTTTTGGCCGAGGCACCTGGCTACATTCAAGTCAACGTTTTCGCCGCTGACGCTGAACGGGCGAAAACGATTTGGGAAATCTTCGAGAAAGAAAATGTTTCCATCGATTGGGACAAGGTTGATGTTGGCGATCCGACCGATGAACCCGGTTAACTTATTCCCTGGTTAATCTTGTGCCCCGGCTAACTTGCTACCCGGAAAATCACTTACCCGGCCGCACCTTTTAGCGTTACATTTTGGATCTGCGAGCACTTGCTTGCGAAGGTTCAGCGTCCACTTAAAGGAGGGGCTGTTATTATAGGTC
>CAZPTT010000073.1:20365-31548 GCA_964589435.1 uncultured Pirellulaceae bacterium | reverse complement strand
GGTTTGGCAATTGCCGGCATGGTTGGCTACATCGCGGGCAGCGACCGACCAGCGATCCCCGATTTCGTTCCCGTTGCCAGCGTTCCACAGGCCTCACCTCTGGGTGCTGCTGAAAACAGCATTGCGGCAGTGCCAACGCCATCTCCCGAGATGACACCAGCCTACCACTTGCAACTTCCCGAAGGCGAAGCCAATCAGGCCGGGCTTGCTGGTGAAGTTCCTCTCTTCCTGATTCAATCGCGAGAGGAATTGGCACAGTTTAAACAACCGAAGTGGCAACACATTCAAATGCCGCCCCATCTGCTCAAGCAGCTTAAAGTCAAGGGATTTCAAATGAATCAAAATGTTGACTTTGTTTCCGGGAAACACAGTGATGGTCGTGCGTTTGTGGTTCCCGTCCGAACGATCAACTTCACTCCGGGTCAATAACCGACTATTTCAAAAAAACGATTCTTTAAACACTCAATCGGACAAAAGCGATCCGAATCAATAATGACAAAGGAGATTTTCATGAACGTAACAAACTGGACGAATAGGCAGGATTCTAAAATTCTCGGTTCCAAAATTCTTGGATCTTTCTTGGGCGTCGCTGCCTGTTTGTTAATCTGCAATTCGGCTCTTGCTCAACAGTCAGAACAAGAAAACAAAAAAACGATCGCACAGGAATCGGTCGTTGCCGAAGTCGAAATTGTCAATCAGGACGGTGAGAAGGTTAGCCCTCGCATCTTCCAGTTTCGTCGAGACGGTGCGGCTGGAGCCGTCGGAGCTGGTGCCAACGTTACGATCAACAAAGAAGATGGCAAGATCCTCATCATCGAAGCCGACGGCACGAAACGAGAAATTGATGTTTCGGGTGCCAAGAGCATCACCGTCAACCAATCGGTTCAGTCGGTGATGAAAGACGGGCAAAAGCAAACTCAAACCATGGGCAAAGCCATTGTCATTGGGCCCGATGGTGTGAGGCAGGAATTCGAATTGAGCAATCCAGGTGCCGGTCAATGGAAAGGCCAACTACCAGGCATGGTTCATTTTGAGCAGCAGGAACTCAGCAAGTTCATGATCGGCGTCAATTGCAAACCAATTTCCGAATCGCTCAGCTCGCAATTGAACCTCGAATCGGGCACCGGATTGGTGGTTGATTTTGTCGGAGATGATACGCCATCGGCCACTGCTGGATTACAAGTCCACGATATTCTGATGTTCGCGGATGACAAACGATTAGTCGAAACAAGCGATTTGGTGGCGGCAGTTCAACAAGCCGGCAAAGACGATGTCAAATTATCGTTGACCGTCGTCAGAGGTGGCAAAGAAATTGGCGTCGAAGTCGAAGCGGTTGAACGCCCGCAATCTAAGATGCTTGATTTCCCAGCCGGCTTGCAAGTCATGCCTGGCATCGCCGGCGACCAATTTGAATTGCAATTCAAACAAATGGGGCCTGGTGTCATCATTGGAGAGAATTTTATGCGAGACGATCTTCAGCAAAAGATGCAGCAGCAAATGGAAGAGATGCAAGCCGAAATTCAACGGATGCAAAAACTCATGCGGGAACAAATGGATATTGACAAGTAGATTTCCGGTCAACCGTTTCTGATCAATCGAATGCTGGTGAAGCAATAACGAACTCCATTTGGCTCCAAGCTCAACACTCCTAGTGCTTTGTTCCAATTCAAAGTTCCGGTTCTTCATGTGAGCCGTTTGGGCGCTAGCCCCGGTTTTTCCGACGAATCCGTGGCTAGCGCCAAAACGGCTCATCCTAAAATCAAATTGGAACAATGCACTAGCACTAAGCTCTAGCTCCTAGCTCTGCATTTTTTTAGCCACGAAGTGGCGACCGCAAACGAACGCCTCCTTTGCGAACTAGCGCTAAGCTCTACACAAACAACATTGAGAGGCAGAGCGAACTTTCCAAGAAATCCTTCACCTCGTAAACTTTCAATTCAACTACAAAACTAACACCTTCGTTTTGGAGACTTCCGTGAAAATCAAGAATCTAATAACTCAAATTTTATCCTGTCTGTTGGGACTCGGATTGACCGGCATGGCTGGCACCACGTTCGCCCAAGAAGGAGATGAGTCCGTTGAGAATTCCTCAACCGAAATGGAAATGACGGTCATTGCCGGTGAAGGCCTCGAAGGTAGTGCCCCCATGATCTTTTCATCCGAAAGTATCAATGGCGCTCCTGCAAAAATGCGATTCATGTCAGGTGGGGACGGTGCATTTTTCAGCTCCGTTGGCCCGAGCATGGGTGGTGCTCCAGATCCATTTTCGCTGCTGAGCGATCCGAGTGTTCAAAAAGACTTGGAGTTGGTTGGAGACCAACTCGATCAAGTTCGCAGTCTACAGAATGATTTCGCTGCCAAACTAAAAGAGAAACTTGGCGACCTTTCCAAAGGTGGAATCAACCCAGGTCGATTTGATGGCATTGGTGAACTGGTCAAGCAATCTCGGGAAGATCAAAAAGTCAGAATGAAGGAACTGTTGTTACCGCATCAAATTGATCGCCTCAAACAAGTCGCATTACAGAAGCACATGAACTCAGCCGGTACTGCGGGCGCGTTGACCGATAGCTCTGTCGCTGAGGCACTTGGAATTTCTGACGAGCAGAAAGACCGGTTGAAAGAAAAAGCCAAAGAGATCAAGGCCGACCTGGCCAAGAAAATGGAACAGCTAAAGGAAGATGCAAAAACTCAACTTCTGCAGGAACTTACTCCTGCTCAACGTGAGCAGTTGAAAGAAATGACCGGTGCCAAGTACAAATCCGATCCGAAGGATTTTGAGAACGACATCAAGCGTCGCTTCCAAATGCGGCGACCGTCTCGCGACGGTGGTCAATAAGAATCCTCACTCGACTAAACCGTCATGTGCTAAACCATCATGTGCTAAACCATCATGTGCTAAACCATCATTTGGCAATCGAACAATCACCAACAGCCGGTGGCCTCCAGCCGCCGGCTATTTTTATGGCAGTTGAGTTTGCCCCTCGAACAAGTGATTTGCAATGAAGTCCGTTAACGTTTTGGAATTGATTGGTTTGGTCAGATGAGCGTCAAATCCAGCGCTCATCGTCGCCTCTTGGACGAAAGATTGGCCATATCCGGTCAGCGCAATCGCCAACAAGTCCTTTCCATTTTTGAGCTGACGGATCTCTTGAATCAGTTGAAAACCATCTTTTCCGGGCAAACCAATATCGATCACAGCGATACCCGGATTGATTTCACCGAATTCCAGCAATGCAGATTCCCCGTCGGGAAATGCAAATACTTCGAATCCTTTTGCCGTTAACAATTTGCTAAGAATGACTCTCGAATCGTAATGATCTTCGACCAACATCAATTTCGAACTCTTGATTGATGAGCCAGCCGAAAGCGTATCCGAATCCGAAGAGACTTGGGCGCTGAACTCGCTCGAAGGAATGGTCAGCACAAACTCACTTCCCTGCCCTGGCCCATCACTTTTGGCAACGATTGATCCTTGATGCTCAACCAAAATTTCGTTGACCAAAAACAACCCAACTCCCAAACCGCCACCTTCGCGACTGAGCGTTCGCTTTCCTTGATAAAACAACTCAAATATCTTAGCCAGATCCTCCTCGTCGATTCCTTTCCCAGAGTCTCGAACCGAAACCACCACATTCTCACCTTTGCGATTGACTCGGATCTTCACCGAACCTCCCGCCGGCGTACACTTGATAGCATTGTCGATCACATTGGTAATCGCCTGACGGATCCGATTTGAGTCTCCAACAATAGAACACCCTGAATCAACTTCGATCACTTCCAGAGCTAATTGTTTGTCGCGCACTGTCATCTCAAACAATTCGGCGATTTCATGAACCAATGGTGCCAGGTCAATCGTATCTCGATCAAAGACGATCTTATTTGCCGTGATCCGAGAAACATCCAAGAGATCATTCAACAGTTTTGCCATGTGGTCAGATTGGCGATCGATAACCGACCAAACCTCGCGCATTGGCTCCGGCAAAGGACCCAACTCGTTTCCGCAAAACACGCCGTGGATAATTGCACTCATTGGATTGCGCAGTTCATGGGACAGCATCGCGAGAAACTCATCTCGTTTTTTGACTTCAGCCGCCGCGCTCAATTGAGCTTTCTTGATCTCGTCGATATTGGCAACGGTGCCGGCCACTCGAGTAACTTGGCCGCCCAGCCGTTCTGCTTCGCCGCACGATCGAAGCCATTGATATTCGCCTGACTTGTTCAAAGCGCGAAAGTCAACCGCGTAAGGTTCATTGTACATTTGGTGGCGAAGTCGGACGCCATCCAGTTCAGGCAAGTCATCTTCGTGAACCAATGCTCTGGCCATCGAACGCATATTCTTCAGTTCGCCTTCATCATATCCGAGCATTTTCTCGATATGCCCGGTAAACATCCACTCGGGGCGATCGCGATCAACTTCCCAAACGCCAACTTCGAAACCTTGAACCGCCAGAGCAAACCTGCGTTCGAGTTTTCCTGCCGTCGGTTCGGCCAGCGGAAAACATTGGCCGGTGAATCCTTGAAAACGATGGTCGCGATCAAAACGTGGCGAGCCGACATCCAGAACCCAATCAAAAACGTGGTCACGATCAGATCTGGATTGATCGCGTAGCAATCGGTATTTGATTTGGAACGGACGTTGCTCTCGCGTGCCCCGCGCGAATGCTTCTTCAACGACGGCCAAGTCGTCGGGGTGAACAGATAATTTCCAATCGTTACCAAGAGAACTCGCATCCTTCGTTTCACCGGCCACCGCACTATTCCAAACCGCATTCATCGAGCGCTGGCCGTCGGCGTCGGAAACCCATGTCAGAATTGCTTCATCCGGTTTGGATTCGTCGGATAATGTCACGTTGGATTGGTTTCCGTTTGTGGCGAGCGCGCGTATCGAAACGACTGGGGATAATCATCTTGCAGGAAGGCTTCCCGACATTGTAGTCAACGAAACCGATTATTTGTCACCCTATTTGGACCACATCGAACTCGAACCTCGCGTGCCAGTGCGTGGCGACCAGCCTGGCGTATCAGAAACCGTTCAAAGGCATCAATTCGCGGCCTCAATTTTTCACTTCGAATCTCTGAATCAACGCATTCGTTTCTTGTCGTTTTTTTAGTCGAGCGGCTTTGCGCACATCTCGCTCTTTGAAAACCAATTGTTCTTCCGTCGATTCAGGCGAAACCAATGGAACCTCAGTTGGCTTTCCATGTTCGTCCAAGGAAACGAATGTCAGGTAAGAAATGGCGGCGACACTTCGAGCCACGCTCTTGGTGCAATTCTCCGTCAATATTTTGACAAAGATTTCCATCGATGTTCTACCGACCGAGCAGACGTACGATTCAAGAATCACGATGTCGTCACGCTGAATCGGTTTGTGAAAGTGAACCCCATCATTGGAAGCCGTCACGACCGATCCGTGACAATGTCGACGGGCAGAAATCGCCGCCGTCTCGTCGATATGTTTCATCAACAGGCCACCAAACATCGTGTCGTGTGCGTTGGTGTCCCCAGGCAAGACAATGTTTTCCTGGATCGCCAAGGACTGGGACATGGCAACGGTTTTTCGTTCGTTCATAGCTTCGTTATTCATAGAAGTATTATTAGGTCACAGTAAAAAAATGACTATTGCCAAAGACGCAACGTTTGCCAATGACGCGACATGTGGGCCAGATGCTGGCAAAAACCAAGTTTCTTTGGTGAATAATCGTGCGTTCGACAACCAAACATAAATATTCGACAAGGAAACTTGTAACAAAAAAGTGAAATCGCTGTCCCCCATTGCGGCCCGATTACGCCATGAGAAGTAACGAACGTTAAAGGCCAGCCAATCGAATCTTGGAAACAATCGAAAAAGAACAGCACAATTTTCCAGTATCGACTGACGATCGTTTTCAACATTTGTTCTTTTCCGAATTGTTCCAGCCAATATGCAGCCCATAAAAGAGCGCCTTCGACGAACACAATCTTGACGTACAAAACGTGGGAAACTTTCTCGCGAATAATCAGTCAACTAAGTAATTTTGGCCAGCACAAATTGTAACTAAAGCGTGGAGTTGTTTTTTAAGGGAAGATTGATGAGTACTTGCAACATGACTGGAGATTTCTCGATCACCAAACCTGAACGTGCGCTCGCGTCATGGCTTGGTCTGCTTGAGTTCGAAAAGACATTGTTTGTAATCATCAACCTGATGGATGTTGTGATGACATTCAACTTGATCAGCACCGGTGCGTTTTACGAATCGAATCCAATCGCCGAACACGTACTCAACACCTGGGGCGTCGTTGGAATGTTGGGGTTCAAGCTCTTGCTGGTTGCCTTTGTACTATCCATCGCTAACGTCGTTGCGATCTGGAAACTGGAAACTTCGCGCAAGATGTTGTTGTTTGGATCTTTCTTGGTCGGCAGTGTAGTGACGTATAGCGTATTCTTGATGATGTCATTCCAAGGGCTAGTCTAGTCCACGAACACGAATGGCTTCAGCGCAATTAACAACCGCATAAAATAAACATCGCACCAAGGTACGATCAAGATTGATCGTGCCTTTTTCTCTGCGCCGCCCGGTCGACGCTCAGTATTCACACACGTGGCAAATTCATCTAGTTCATTCCACAGGAGAACGGCGAAGTCGTTGTTAGCGGAGTGGCGCAAGCCGCCCGGTGCGTCAACAGCCAGACGGCGTAAGCCGGCTCGCGCCGTTCCGCTACGAGAGAAGCTGACTTTGCAGTTCTCCTAGTTCATTCAAAGGAAATCAACACGAGGAAAGCTGAGTTGTGTTATCCTTGACCTCCCGCCGATAGATTTGCTTCCTCCTTTTTTGAGTTGCGACTTCAATGAAGCCTTGGGTTCTCGCATTACTGACGTTGCTGCTGATCGGATTGGCATGTTGGTTCTTCGTTTACAGTCGAACGTCGGCGCAGCCAAAACAAATTCGGCCACTCGAGAACCAGCTGCCCACATCTGAACTTGCGACGAGCAATACCATGAATGCTTCCACCGAAATCAACGACCCGGATCACCCGTTCTATCGGCTTCTGGCTACCAAGTACGACGAAGATCGAGAAGATGAAGCCATTGAAATTCTCAATGCCCATCCGGAAATCGCAACGATGGAATGGCCCGGCCCGGACGACCAAGGCCAGCCTTTCGTTAAGCACAGCACGGCACTTCACTATGCAGCCAACGATGGCAAACTTCGTTTGATGAAACGGCTGATTGAACTGGGAGCCGACGTAAACGCGAGCAAAGCCAATTGGTATCGCAGCGTACTTTCATGGGCCGCGAATAATGCCCGGGTCGATGCCGTCAACCTCTTGCTGAAAAGTGGCGCTGACCCGAAATCAATCAATGCCGTTCATGCGGCGGCCTTTGGCGGGTCGAGCTGCGGATCGGAAGACGGCCCGCAATACGTGGAGACCATCAAGATACTTGTGGATTCGGGAGCCGACATCAACGACCCGCGATACCATGACCAATGGACGCCACTAAAAACAGCACTCGACAGCGGCAACACAGCAGCCAGTGAGTACTTAGAATCAGTCGGAGCCATAAAATAACGAATCCGTTTTGATCCTTCACAAAAAACTGAATTATCATAGCGTGTTATCCTTCTATCAGAATCTTCAAACCGCGCTGGGATCGCTTGTGCAATATTCTCAAAGAAACATTCTGCGACTTCCTGTGCTCACTTTCGTGCTGTTGATATTTTGCTGTGCTGCTACGAACCACGCTCAATCAACTGCAACCGAATCTGCTAAAAAGAAAACGAACGCTTCGGTGATCAAGCTTTGGCCCGGCACCCCGCCTGGCCCGAAAATGGCGGTACGACCAGAGAAGGACTTCACAAAAGATTCCGACAAGTTGATTGCTGGTCGCCGAATCATCAAACTTGGCAATGTAAGTTCGCCGGAAATTCATGTCTTCCATCCGCCTGAAGCAAAGCGGAACGGTTCGGCGGTTGTAATTTGTCCCGGTGGCGGATTCCACATTCTCGCTTGGGATCTCGAAGGCACGGAAGTCGCAAGCTGGCTGAACTCCTTGGGAATCACAGCGATCGTTCTCAAATACCGAGTCCCAACCGCGTCGCAGAAACCAGCTTGGAAGTCACCCACCCAAGATGCTCAACGCGCGATTAGTTTGACTCGCAGCAAAGCTAAAGATTGGAAAATCAACCCCGACAAAGTTGGCATTCTCGGTTTCTCGGCCGGTGGCGTCACCGCCGTTCGAACGAGCCTGGCAACCGTTCGCCACTACGCCAAGATCGATCCAATCGACGGGTTCTCTTGCAAGCCAAGTTGCTCGATCTTGATTTATCCGGGAGGCGTTGCCAACCAAAAACTAACGGGCCCGCTCGATGATATCAAAGTAACCGCGCAGTCTCCGCCAGCATTCTTGGCTCACGCATTCGACGATTTTCTCGCCGTGCAAAATAGCCTGATCTATTTGAATGAACTTAAGAAAGCGGGCGTTGCGTCTGAGCTGCACGTGTTTGACACCGGCGGACATGGCTTTGGCTTACGCGAAGTTCCCCATCAACCCGTCACCTGTTGGACAAAACTGTGCGAGATTTGGTTGGCCCGCAATGGCTGGTTAACGTCTGTTGCCAAGTAGCCAATTGGCTGTTCAAGTTATCTCAATCAGGTTTCGCAAAAAAAGTTTATCCGGCCCGATGTTCGCGGATACTGATACTTTGAAACGATCCCAGCACGATGTGGTCGAGCACATCGATGCCAAGCGTTTTGCCACAGTCTTCCAATCGAGTCGTCACCGCAATGTCTTCCCGGCTGGGCGTCGGATCTCCTGATGGATGATTGTGAACCAGGATGATCGATGACGCTGCATCCTTGATGGCAGCGCGGAAAACTTCACGCGGATGGACTAAACTTGCGTCCAAAGTACCGACGGTAATCTGATGCGTATCAATGACTTGGTTCTTGGTATCCAGCGTGACGATATGAAACTCTTCCTGTTTTGCATCGGAAATTAGACGTGCGAAACGCTGCTCGCAAAATTCGACAGCATCGCTGCTGGACTGGATCTTGAATGTCTTCCGAGAGCCCGACTCGTCAGCAACCCGCCGGCCAAGTTCTATACCCGCCATGATCTGGCAATAAGCTGTTACTTCGATGGCATGGCTGACAGATTTCAGTTCGCCACGACCTGCCGCTGGAAGATCAGCCAAGCGTTCTTGATAGTGTTTCGCGATCTTCTCGCCAGCGGTCACCGCCGATTCACCCGGCCGGCCACTACGGATGAGAATCGCTAACAGCTCTGACGTACGAAGGTTCTCGACGCCTTGAGCCAACAGTCTTTCGCGCGGTCGCTCTTCAGTGGGTGACAGTTGGATTTGGCTTCCAAAGATCTTTTCGTCCAGCCATTTCTCGGTCGAAAATTTGCCGCGCCCTTGATTCCATCGGTAAGCCGATTGTGTCAACGATTCACGAACGATCCAGCCGTTCTTTTCCAATTCGTTGACAATCCGAGTGACGAAGCCGGGCTTCTCGCTGGGACAAGCTTGCTTGGCATCGCCAAGCTCAAACGTTGGTTGGTTCGAAACGAACTCGATCACCGATTTATAGCGGTGGTAGCGTTTGATTGTTGGGTTGGAATTTGAAGACTTCGAAACTGAGGTTTCGGCTTCGCCTGTTTCCGTTGTTGGATTCGTTTCTGACATGCCCGAATTGTAGGGCATTGAGAAAACGCAAACCACCAATGAGATGGAGTTATCGCCAAAGGCGCGTCGCATCACGCGGACTAGCGATCGATCATCTTTGGCCCACAGAATCCCAACCTATCTACGCAACCTTACGGCAGCTGATTTCCAACGATTTGCACAGTTTCATACTACGGCAAAGCTCTCGGTAGCCTCGGTAACAAAGGGCGTACGCATTCAAGTGAGGCGGCAAAGCCGTAACACCACCGGTCAGTCGCGTCGGAAGAACTTCGAATCCTTCTTGCTCAAGAATTGAAGAAAGGTTCTGCCGATTGAATGTGTAAAGATGCGCCGATGGCCAGAACTTCTTGTAGCGAGGACCCATCATGCGGGCTTTGAGATAACTTGCATCGGGCGTTTCCAAAACCATCAGACCGCCCGGTTTCAGTACTCGTCGCCATTCCGTCAATGTCTCGGCCACATTTTCGACGTGCTCAATCACGTGCCAATGCGTTACCAGATCGAATGACTCATCTTCGAATGGCAGTTCCAGGCCATCGATCTTGTGGCAATCCAATCCGTCGTCCTGACAATACTTGACGGCAGCTGCACTAACATCAACACCAGTGGCTTGCCAGCCAAATTGTTCTGCCGCCCGAACCGTCGCTCCGATCGAACAACCGATGTCCAGCATTTTTGGCTTGGCACATTGGAGGTCAGGCTTGGCCGCGCCCAAACGAATTTTGGCCGTCACTGTTTTTGATTCGCGCCGACGACCATATTCAGTGTGATATGCTTCCTCATAAATGTAGGCAGGAGGAAGAATGCCTTTTTGATAGAGGTCGCAATTCGGACACTTCAACAACGCGTGAAACTCATCCGGTTTGTCAATGAAGACCTCAAGACCATGGTGAGAACAGTTTTCGCAAACCTCTTGTGATGCAGCGGCCTGCTTAGTTGGAGCCGTCTGTTTGGTAGCAATCATCGCGTCGCCCTATCAAATCCAAGTTCTGTTTCGTCTCTTGAGGACTGTCATCAAACAAGTCCTGAAGAATGAGCTGGAACTGATCAACGAATACCAACCTCAAGTCGATCACAAACCATCACTCACCAAGCCATTTAGTTAGCAGATTCGATGTGACGACTGAATACGTTATTTGCTAGCGTGAAGGAGACTCAATGGCTCGATAAGGAATTCCATCAAGTGACAACGGGAAACTATTGCCAATGGGTCAACAACTTGCGTTTTGGTCACTGCGGACGAACATGATTGATTCAAGAAACTTTTTGAAAAAATGGACGAAGTCGATGCAGCCGATTTATGAGCTCATGGCCATTCTCTTTGCTGACACCCTTTCAGGGTGCGTGGATAGATGACTAATACATCCGGTGGTGTCGCTGCGCTCAACCACCGGCTAAAAGCTACGACCCCTATCGGGGTAACTGAACTGGGGCACACCAATAAGCAACCTCAATCCAAACTCAATCCAACTCAATCCGACTCAATCCAACTCAATCCAACTCAATTTTTCAAATGG
>CAZPTT010000073.1:12732-20265 GCA_964589435.1 uncultured Pirellulaceae bacterium | reverse complement strand
GGCCAAGGCTTCCGAATGGGCACTCAACGGTTCGGTATGCACTTTGGAGGCGGACAAGGCGCATCCATCGGTGGCCAAAACGTAGGTATGCGATTCGGCAACGGACAAGGCGCGCGAATCGGAGGATCTTCGTACGGAATGCAGTTCGGTGGTCGACAAGGATCACAGATCGGTAACTTCTCTACGACACCAACCGTCAATCCGGGCACTTACTACTACGGCGATGTTCGAAACCCTCGCTACGCGCGACAGCAAACCTACACAATGCAGCCGAACTACTACGCCCAACAACCTGCTTATATTCAACGGCCAAACTATGCTCAACAGCCAAATTTTGTTCAACAACCAAACTATGCGCGGTATCCGCAAAGCGTTCTTTTGCAACCGAACACTCACCAGCCGAACTATGTTCAGAATGGCCAACAATATCAGCCTCAGGTGGCGACAGCTCAAACGAATCCACAATCACTAACGGGTTCTACAGATGTTGTCGTCTCGACGAGCAGATTGGAAGACAAAATTGAGTTGAAGTTTCCAGCGGAAGCCTCCAGTGCTTTGACCTACCAGTTAAACGGATCCGAGCTAACCCTTGAGCCTGGCAAGTCCGTTTACATGGCCGCTGACCAAAAATGGAACCTCCAATTCTCTGGCGGCGAAGGATTCGAAGACCGCGAAGCCGTTCTGTCGGAAGCCGGTTCATTCGTTTTCAGTAACACGGCTGACGAAGGCTGGATCTTGTTGCGAGACGATTCGGCTGCGACTAATGTTGCTGCCGAAACTACTCCCAATGACCAAGCGACTGTCGTGATGGCTCCTGATGAGCCACTGGAAATCGAGAGTCCATCGGAACCAGTCGTACCTGAAATCACTCCGCCAATCACTCCTGATGAAAACTCAGACAAAGGTCTGAACGATATCGAAGGCGGAAATATTGAAGGCCAAAGTATCGAGGGGCAAAAGGATCAGCAAGAAACTCCCGATTCTGATCCGATCGAGATACCTGAAGAATCCACCAATGGTGGTTTACCCGAAGCCGCCATCGAGGGCTTGAACTTGGAAGGCAGCGGCGAAGCCGTCATCGAAGAAGCGGCGGAAGGAATTCTTGAAAGCGGCAGCAAACGATAGCGAAAACTTCGCGATAGATTCATCCAAGTCAATCAAGAACGGAAGAACCATCTGATAAACGATGGTTCTTTTTTTGAGTCCTCCGCTTTTTTGCGGCCTTTAAAAAGCGAATCAGCCTGACTGGAATCCTCCAACTGCTCATAACCTTCGACGCCTTTGTTTCTCAACAAAAAAGCGAAACCAGACTGCACTTCCACAGACGAATACGAGCGTTCCGACAATCCCCACACCAATTACCAATGGCGAAACGTCGTTTGTTCGCCTCCATTTCAGTTGGACGATTTGTGATAAGCCGAGTTGCTCATGCAATTCCGTTTCAGAAAGCGGTTCGGGCTTATTGCTTGGGATCACAAAATAGAATGTCTTTTTAAAGTCGGGCCCTTCAAACTTCGACGTCTTCAACTTTTTTCGGCCCGCAGTTCTCAAAATTAGCTTTCCTTCTTTGTTCGAATAGTGAGTCACTGGCCCAATGCCTTGATAAGTCGTTGGCGAAAACACAACCGTTCCTCGAGAATCGAGAATTTCTGTTTCGACCGCATTTAGACGTAGTAGCCAATACCCGTTGCCCAGCCGAATTCCATGATCTGCCAAATGGTCATTTAAAACAGAGTCTGGCTCAGGTTCGAATTGCGCATGACATACCGAATTAAACAGCAGCAGCCCAAATGAAAAACGAAAATCCATAGCCCCAGCTCGCTCAACCGAAGTCGCTCAAAAAAGGAAAATAAGCCAAGACATTGGGCTAGCTCGAGGAAACATTTTGAAAAGACAATACTATCGAAAATTCTAAAACAGGATTGCCCTAATTTCAATATTTGACTTAGGGGCGCCTCTTTCCATTTTTAAGATGACAACGCGTCTGAGTTAAGCCAATTTGCTACAGATAGCCTGCCAGCTTCAGATCTGCCGACTGAGCCCAGCGGCGCAGGATTTTGATTTCGTGCTCTTTGGGTGCTCGGTTAGCCTTGCCTTTTGCTTGGCAGATCACGCGCAGGCTGGGTTTCACTTCAATCGTCAACACACGTTCGCTGGTTTGCTTGCGCTGATGTCGCATCGTCCAAATCGAAGTCTGGCCGCGGTGACAAGAACTGGCGTAACTGCTGACGCAATGATTCATTTGGCTGCCTTCTTGAATTAGCATTGCTGAACCAAGAATCTGACGGATCGTCCAAATCGAATCCTCCTTCTCGCCTTCTACCATGCGGAATTCTTGAATGCCGCTGTGATGCCATCGAAGTGCACTGTTGCGACCCACCAGTTGTAATTGTCTGTGCCAACGATTTACATCTCGCAGAATTGAAGTCGGCGTCCTGCCTTTCATTTGCAGATTCGGTTGCTGAGGCGGTTCGATCATTTCGACGCCACGCTGTCCATCGTTGACGTCGATTCGAACTGGATTTCCCACGCCAAACTTTTGATTGTTCAAGAAGTCGGCGACCGCGCCGAACAAGTACCGATCAAACATAGGGTGATCAATAAACCACTGGATCACTGTTTTCCAAAATGCTTCCTGATCGAAATTGTCACGAAGAAAACAGCCAAGCACCGCGCGTGCCAGTGGCGGGTCGCCGCCCATCCCCATGACTTGCCCCCAACGCAGCGCCTCAGGAAAACTTGCATCGGGCGGAGCGAGAAGAAAATGATGGGACATTCGCCGAGAATACTGAATTGGTAAATCGAACTGCCGAATACTATGTCCCGCCGCAACATGGACAAACGCGGACTGCTGATTCAAACTTTGCTCGAAATCCGGCTGGAACCAAACCGAGTAGAAGAACTTAGGGACAGGGTGAGCAGCGAATAGATGAGTTAATAGAGAATCAAACTGACGCTTCTGATTGTGAGTTCGAAACTTCCAATCTTCGGGCTGCCGAATCCACTGATCGGAAAAACTGGCGACCGATGCGAGTGCTTCAACAAACGAACAACTTCGAGCCATTGATGACGACCCAGCCGGTCTCGAATTGGCAATGAACTTCACGCGGCGTCGCTCGCACAGCTGATGAATTCGTCTGAAGTTTTCTAATGCGATGGAGCGGCGATCGGGCTCTAATTTTTCAAGGCGAACGATCGCATCGCAAAGTGCTCGATGGTGCTTCTCACGGACGTCTTCGTGTCGTATCAGCCCAGACAAAATGCCCGAGACCATCTCCGCGTGAGGCAAACGGTTGTGCTTGAGGGATAAGGTGGCTCGACTGGCCGAACGGTCAACCATCGCAATCCGTTCTCGGCGTCGGTCAAACGGTGACTTGGTCAACCGCCGGCTAAAGCCGTGTTCTGCACACCACGTCTTATATTCCTCGACACTCTTGAGACCCAATGAATCCAAGTGCTTGCTCAGCATTGGATTCAATTGCTCTTCTTGTTTTCGTTTACGCTTGTTTGCCAAAAGGATTTAACCGACGTCACGCGTCGTTGATTGAATCAGAAACCATAGACTCCGATGAGTGTGGAAACCTGACAATTCAATCAAGCAAAGGGTTCACTCGATCTTGAAATTGTCTTGCCGATCAAAACCGAATTCCACGATGTTGAGTTCGTTGCAAAACGGTCAAAGGCTTCCCCTTGAACGCAATCACTGTCCAATCACTGCCAAACGAAACCCTTGACCAATTCGGCCAAAAAAGGCCGCAACCCCGTTCGACATTGCCGTCGATCGACGATTTTGGTAATCACTGAACGCGAGACGGATCAAGGCCGATTACCTTGAGAATTAGGTTGCTTTTCATCGAGCTCACTCATGCGCAGAAGGATTGCAGATGAGAAATTCTTGTACACGTTCGTTCACACTGATGCTTGCTGCTACCTTCGCTTGCGTTTCGATTGGCTGCGGCGATGCACCGGTCGAATCGATCAACGTCACTAGCTCGACTGAGCCAGTAGGAGCTGATTCCTTTGAGAATTCGAATGCAGTGGATCAGGCGGAAGTTGTCGACAAGGTCGCCGGCGGAAATGCGGTTGAATGGCCAAGCGAATCTGGCGGTGGCGATTTTGCCACAGACAATTCGGCCTCGGGTGGTGGTGATTTTCAATTCATCGAAGAACCCATTGCGATAACTCAGCCAACGAACTCGCCCTATTCATCAGAAGCGTCTTCAGGAACACGCGGTGGAATCTCTGGCAACAGTTCTGCCCCTCGCTATGGTTCCTCCAGTGCCGGCGGATCAAAACAGTACTCCAGCCAATATTCAACTTCCCCTTCACGAACATCGCCTGACAATGGACTGGGAGATTTGGTTCTTGAACCACCCCACTCCGCTTATGAACCGGCAGCGTCTGAGCCATCGTCTTCCGATTTCGAAGTAGTACCACCAGACTTCAGTAGCGAACCGGCCATGTCCGCACCCTTCGAAGCAGCCATATCGGAGCCTGTCATATCGGAACCTGCACCGGCGGCGGCAAGCGTCGTAGCATCTCCTACTGCGGGTGCACCCGAATCAAATATTCAATCGGTCGACGTCTTCTACGGGACGGACCGGAACCGAACACAGTTGTCAAAAGTTTCAACGCTTCCACTGCAAGTCGGATTGGGCGTGACGGTACTGTTGTTGATCGCAGCCGTGATGTTGCTGGTATTCAATCGCCTCAAGTACAGCCTCTTGGTGGGCGGCATGGCGGGGCTCTTATTCCTTGGCATCTGCAACTTTCAAAAAGATACTTCGTCTCGAGACGGGATTGGCTACGGCGTGGAGCGCGGCACATTTGTTCGTGGCATTGCGACGGTTACCATTCCGCCTTCACACCAACGTGGGATCGTTGAACGACCTTCCATCATGCGCTTCGAATTTGCTGAAGACGAAAACAAACACGTTGTTCTGACGCAAGCGAAGGAGCTTGATGGTGACGAGTTTTACCAACAGATGAACAAACAAGTTTCGGAATCCAATGACCATGACTTGCTCGTCTTCATTCATGGCTACAACGTTGATTTTGATTCCGCCGTCCGTCGCACCGCACAGATCGCCAACGATCTTTCTTTTGAAGGCGTACCCGTGTGCTACAGTTGGCCCAGCCAAGGCAGTTTGGTTGGTTACACCGTTGATGAGAACAATGTGATCTGGACGGTGCGACATCTACGCGATTTTCTGCTCGAACTTGCAGATCGAAGCCAAGCCAAATCAATCAATATCATCGCTCATAGCATGGGAAATCGTGCCATGACCGAGTCATTGAGCCAATTGAGCAATCAGTTGACGCCTGATCGATTGCCACTTTTCGATCGCGTCGTATTGGCGGCTCCTGATGTTGACGCCGATCATTTTCGGATTGAATTGGCTCCGCAGCTCGCCGAAGTCGGACGCCACGTGACGTTGTACGCATCCTCGGACGATCAGGCGTTGTTGGCTTCGAAACATTTGCACGGCGGTTATCCACGGGCAGGTGAAAGCGGCGAGAACCTGGTTGTCGTTCCGCACATCGAGACGATCGACGTTTCCGGGATCGATCTCAGCCTGCTGGGACATAGCTACTACGGCAACAGCGAGTCGATCTTGCATGATCTCTACGGGGTCGTTCGAAATCGTTTGCCAGCCAGCCAACGAAGCGGATTGATTTCCCGTTCGCTTGAGAATGTCACTTATTGGATGCTTCCTCGGGCTCAATTGTCAGAAGAGACAAGTGAGACGTTTAATCGTTAAGACCGAAGGCGGCAAAACTCCCCGGCCGCTACGGCATCCGCCCCACCTGCAAGCGAGAGGGTGTCATGAACCAGTCCGTTTTCCGCAGTGAGAAGATGGTGTCACAATCCCGTCCGTTCTACGCAGTGAGGGTGTCCGGGTTCGATCTCGGGCGACTTCAAAACGTGTGAACTAAGTTCCAGTTTTGCATTTTTTTAGCCACGAAGTGGCGTCCGCAAATAGCCGCGCGGCGTGAGCCCGCGGTTTAGTTTGACTTGATAGCCAAAGCCACGAAGTGGCGATCGCAAACCCAACTCAACCAAGAATAGCGCCCGCTTTCAACAGGCAAAATTTGCAAAACTAGAACTAGCAGACTGCAACAACCGAATGTGTCGCGCTTATCTCAATACGCTGACCCGGTTCCAAGCTGATCGTATTCTGGCCAATGTTGGCTGTCTCGATGCAACACATGTTCTGCCATTGGTCATCGCCAAAATCGGACATGCGTTTAGATTTGGCGATCCACGGATTCCAAACAACCGTCGATTGCGAGTTTGATTTCTCAATGAGAATCTTTCGCCCCAAACCGTCGTCAACAATCTCAACCGCATTGACAGTGTCTTGATAAATGCGGTCTGTTTCCTCGGTAAATGCAATTGGACTACCACTGGGCGGATGTTCACGAGGCTCCAACTGATCCAAGAACCCCACCGACTCCAATCCAGTCACCAGAACTTCTTTGATATGAGAAAGTTGAAAGTACGAATGTAACGCCGCCTCGAAAGTCTGTAACTGTGAGGAAGCATTGTGTACTTGCAACGTCACCTTAAGCTGCTCACCAAATTCGGCCACGTACCCAACGTCAAACCCATCAGCCGTCGTGGCCAACTCGAGCGTCGTCTTTCGTGACTTCACGTCGACGTTTTTCAGCTCCCAGCTTTTCTGACGAACCAAGCCATGAGACGGCAAACTGGGATCAGTCGCGTTTGAACCAAACCAAGGAAAGCAAATGGGAATGCCGCCACGAATCGCTGTTCCATCTCGAAAGACGGCTTGCTCACTGGTAAACAGAACCGGCTGATGACCTGCCGGTTGATAATGCGCGACGTGGGCTCCATGTAAAAACAATTGGCCCGAACATGCATCGTTATGGATATTGCAGCAAATCAACTCGCCACGCATTTCAAATTTGACCGCACCTTCCGTGTCATCCGCGCCAAATTTTGCTGCCAACTCGCGGATATCCATCCATGCTCCATCAATCGATTGGTGAGTGCCTAGTTCTTCTTTTTCTTTTTATCGCCGCCCGGCAATGAATCCAAGCCCTGAATGTCTCCGTCGCCAATTTCGATTCCTTGCTCTTTCAATTTCTCGCGGATCGCCTCTTGGATGTCTCCACCTTCGAGATCGCCCAAATCCAATTGGATCATTTTCGCACCCGCCGGCAATCCAGTTGGAGTCGCGGCCGCGGTTTCTCCGCCACCTTTAACTCTCTCACCGGAACTATCACGAGCAAACATGGGGGGAGATTTGCTTTCACCGATGAGAGCTTTCAGTTCGGTGGATTGAGTCGCAACAATCAAGCAGTAGTGAGACAGATTCCATATCGGATCACTCGGGTCATTTTCAATCGCCAGAGGAGAATCAATCGACATCGGAATCGGGTGAAACGCCCCATCCGATTTTTGCGTAAGAGACACCCAATATTTCGTTTCGTTGTGAAACTGTTCCCATCCATCTTTGCCCGCTTGCTTTGCCAAAATTGCAGCGGACAAAAGCCCCGACATGCTCA
>CAZPTT010000073.1:0-12632 GCA_964589435.1 uncultured Pirellulaceae bacterium | reverse complement strand
TCTTTGCCCGCTTGCTTTGCCAAAATTGCAGCGGACAAAAGCCCCGACATGCTCAAGTTCGGCGACGAATACCGCTCACTCAATTTGTCGAGACCATCCGCCAACACCTCTTTTAGAAATGAGTCCGTTTTCTGACAATTGATGGCAATGAGCGCCACGGCTGTTCCGGCGGACAAGGTCGCTCGCAAGCGCCGATCAAGCCCGCCGCCTGACCGAACCGCTTTTTGTTCTTTCAAATAACCACAAGCCTTCGTCATGATCTCTGGTTGCCCCATCACGCCGGCACGTTCCAACATTCCAAGCGCGAGCAGAACTTGATTGGTTGTGTGAGTTCCGGCGACATCGATAACTATTTCAACTTCGTTCGATTCACTCGTGTTGGTGTCCTCGGCGGCTTCATTTGACTCATCTGTTGTCGTGACATTCCAGCCGCCAGATTCATGTTGAGATTTGCTCAGACCGCCGATGGTTCCAAACAGCCGGGGCATCCACTTTTGATCCATCATCGGGATCTTGGATTCAGCGAGGAACTGCAACACGTAAGCGGCGGTCAGAGGCTCCAATTCGAAAGACGGCATCGCCATCATCACGATGCCAGGTTTGGCATCGGCTTCTTTTTGCGACTCTTCTTTTTGCGCCTCTTCCTCCGCTGCCGCTGAAGCGATTAACGCATCAATCTCGTCGCCAATAAACTGCTTACACAGATCCACATGTCCTGCAAATTCCTCTTCACCACTGGCCAGCAAAGCCAAACCTGCCAACGCCGTTGATTGAAGTTTGGATTCGATCGACGTTTCTGCGCCGCCAAAAGAACCGTCTTCGTTTTGCTGCTCTGCCAGATAGCTCAGTCCGAGGCTTGCCGCTTCAGACAACCGAATCACCTGATCTGGCAAACCTTCTTCAAGCGAACTGGAAACGTTCTCAAGCGAAACTGTTTCACACTTACCGTTTCGGTAAATTGTCAAGCTGGTCGTTTTCTCGGCGGCGGTAACCTGTAGTTCGATTAACTCCATCACATCGAGTGTCGGATCATCTTTGATCGGAACCCAATCGTCACCGATACCGACAATGACATCGCCGGATTTCAGCCCTGCGGTAGCTGCCGGGGAAGCATCGATGACTTCACAAACGACCAAGCCTCCCGGTGAAACCGTTGCTTCGGCATCCTCTGGATCGACAAACGAGACTGCCTCATTCAAAGGATGCGTCTTGACACCAACCCAGCCGAGATTGTGAAACTCAGTGATCGATGAATCGATCAAGTTCAACTTTGGTAGAGCCGTCGTGTTCGTCGCTCCATTCTCGCAGCCATTAGAGACAAGTAGCAAAGCAACTACCGTGCAAGTCAGTACAAATTTCATTTCCGAGTCCTTAGCAAATTGGCTCTTTGGAATATTGGTATGGAGAGATTTGATGTCGAATCGTAAGGCAAAACGCGCGTGGTGGTAGTCAAAAAAGCGTACGCCTTCGGCTGACGGTTAAACACAATGCCGTTCATTGATCGTAATGAATTCGCGGTTTCCACAGTCTGGCGACGGTAGTTACGACACGACTATTTTCCTTGAGCTTTCTCGATTGCGGCTTTAGCTTTGTCGAGGGCTTTGTTATCTGAAACCGCCCCGCCAAGTCGTTGTTCGGTTTCTTTGATGTAACGTTGCAATGATTGAACTGCGAAACCTGTTCCCCACTTTTCTCCGTAGCTGGCCCAAGCTGTATCCCACCAACGACCATCTTTCTCCTGAGTCCGCAGCATGGTCCAGCAGTAACGATCCCATCGCTCTTGGGTCACTTCGTCGCCCAAAATCTCCGCGCATTGCGTTGCGTAGTTGTATCCAAAGAAGAAAAAGTAACCCGAGATCTGCTGAGGAGCCGTGTGTGGTTGCAGCAACTTGCGTCCTGATTCGAGGTAATTTTCGCCACGATCAAAGACAACCATCGCCTGCTGGAGGTGCTCCTTTGTGTAGTTGCCCAATTCATACATCGCGACCGTGGCCGACATGGTGCGGGCTCCGGCTCCTAAGTTCCCTAAAACTGCCGACCCTGATTTTTCCGTTTCAAATCTCGAGTCGTACCCAAAACTTCCGTCAGGTGCCCGCATCCGCGCGACGGCTCGTCCAGCGTCTTCGACCATTCCTTTGGGAACGTCACAACCAAGCGCTGACGCGCGAGAAAGCGAAAGCGCAAACAGGCCGGTGTTGAAAGACATGTTGTCAGCATTTCCTGCCGGCCCCGCGTAATAGCTCCAGCCTCCCGTATGCTGCATATACTTTTGTAAGCCATCGATGCACGATTGCGCAGCGACCTGAATTTTGTCTTTCAGATTTTCGCCGGCTGGATTTTTGCTTAACTCGATCAGGAACGCCAGTTTGTAACCATACCCCCAAGTGTTAAAACTCGTGCCGGGCTCATAGGCAAACTTTCGATCTTTCACCAATTCTGCAATCGCTTTGTCGAGAGCCGTTTGCTGTGAGGCCGTTCGATCCGATTGATTCATCAATGCTTGCGCGCATATCGCAGTGCAAGCCGTTCGAACTGCATCATGCGAACCGTGCTTTCGAACTGAAAAAGCAAGATCCGCCCAACTGGCCAGCTTTGGGTCATGAGATCCCCATGATCCATCTTCGTTTTGAGACTCGACCAAGTAGTCAAGTCCATCTTGAATTGACTTCTGAGATTTTTCGAAAAGTATCTCGGTCGGAAACTGAGGGCGAAGCTTGTGAGGGTCTTTCGCAGTTCGATCCATCGTTTCTTGGGTTGTCTGATCTTGCGCTGCGGAGTCTTGCGCTGCGCCGCGATTAACCAAAGCCACGCTAACAAACAAGGCAGCAAGCATTAGCATCCGGATCATAGAAAGCACCTTGAGTTGTTTGATGTTGATCATCGATTTGGCTTTTCTTTACACAAAGGCATTCTTAGCTACCGCGCCTTCGCAACTTCGCAACTATTTCTCAGCAGGTCGACTCAAGTAAACCTCATCGCCCGCTTCGATGCCGCTAAGCACTTGAACAAATTCTGGATTGGAAGATCCGATTTCAACCTCTCGTTCGTCTGCTTCATTTCCATTTTTAACATAGCAAACAAACGTACCGTCTTTTGTAACTTCTTTGGCAAAAACACTTGCGATCGGAATCAGCACAACGTCGGTGATGGGTTCAGCGTGAATCGCGACTCGACAGTTCATCCCTGAACGTAATTCAGATCCATCGTCGGTACACTTTCCCATCACCTTAAAGCGCCGCTGCGGAGAGGTGAATCCAACTTTGGTGGCAATCTGATCGACCTTGGTTAACTTTCCTGCAAATTGCCGCGATGGAAACGCGTCGGGATAGACGGTCAACGGAAGTTCGTTCTTAAGATATTGAATATCGTCTTCGTTGACACTCATTTTGATCGACAGGTTGCTCATCTTGGCGACCGTTTGCAGCACCTTGTGAGTTTTCACTCGGCCACCGATGCGAAGCTGTTTGCGAATGTCACCCGAAGAAGCACCGAAGATGATGACACCCGCCGGCATCTCACTCCCAGTTTGCCCGTAAAACAAGACACCATCTCGAGGCGATGTGACTTGAAGTTGACTGCGATCCAACTCCAGTCCGGCGACCTTTCTGGCGGCCGTATCCATTTTTCGTTGAGCCTTGACGACGACGGCTTCTTTTTCTGCGACTGCAGCTTCAAGATTGACTTTCTGTTTCTTGATCTCAGCCAACTTTTTTTCGACATCCAGTTCTTTGTCCAACTGAGTTTTGGATTTGTCGAATTTCTTGAAGTAGTCCAGCTCTTTTTTCAAAACATCGATCCGCTTTTCGCTGTTGGCAATTTTCTTTTTCTCTCGCTCGAACAAAATGTTCCCGGAAACCGAATCCTGAATACTTCGATCGGCGTAAATGTCTTTCAAGGTTTCGAAATCGATGAGCGTGTTGGCCAAACTTTCTTCCGCGTCAACAATGCCTTTTTCGTTCTTCTCTTGCTCCATGGCCTGTTTGACAACGGCGGCTTCAACTTCGCGCTCGAGGTGAGTCAACTCAACTTGCAGATGAGCTTGCTTGGCCTCCAAATCAATTTTGGCTGATTCGAATTCAGCCGTCGCCTTCTTCAGTTCGACGTTGGCATCGGTCGCTTCGTTCTGCGCCTCTTCGATGGCTTCGTCAACTTTGTCCGTATCGAACTCCATCAGCACATCGCCTTTTTTGACGTAGACACCTTCCGCCAAAATCTTGGTGATAATCAAGTCGCCACTGTATTTGCTGGGCTCCATCTTGATTTCGTCTTTGTCATCGGCGACGAAAATGCCTGGCAGGTTCACTTGATACTCAAGATCTCCCTTGATTGCCGTCGCGGTTTCTTGTCCTGAGCTCGATTGCGATAGCGCCGGCAGCATCGTCAATCCAACAACCATCGCAGTGATTGATTTGGCAAGTTGTAAATTCATGATCATAGTTTCGTTCTCAAGTTTGTTGTTCTCTGCCCGCAATTACGAACTCATCCCTACTCGGATCGCAATGCCAAAACGGGATCTTGCTGAGCCGCACGAATCGCCGGTATCGTGCCAAATATCAATCCGACAATCGCCGAGACAATGATGCCTAGCGGAATCGACCAAGTGTGATATATGACTGTCCACTCGGCCAGTGATCCAATCAATTGAGCCAGTCCAAACCCAACCGCCACGCCAACGGCTCCGCCAAAAATACAAAGCAGCAAACTCTCACTGACAAACAGCGAAACAATATCGCTTCGTTTTGCTCCAAGCGCTCGACGCAAACCTATTTCTGATTTCCGTTCTGTCGTGTTGGCCAACATGATATTCATGATGCCGATCCCTCCAACCAGAAGGCTGATCGCAGCCAATGATCCCATTACCCAGCGAAAAATCTTCTCCGACTTCCTCTGCTCGTTGAGTAACGAATGCGGAACGGTCACGCTGAAGTCATCAGACTTATGCAGCCGTCCCAGCATGTTCGAAGCGACCTGAGAAACCGGCGTGAGCATTTCAGTATCGTCAATTTGCAAAACGGCTCGATTGATCTCGACCGTCTGCTCCATTGAGAACATGGTTGGATCATCACCCAATCCAAAACGGGTAAATGCTGTTTCGTAAGGAAGATAGACTGACTTGTCCGGATCCGACATTTTTCCTGCGGTTCCTGTTTCGCCCTTTTGAGCCATGACGCCCACGACGGTAAAATACATTCCTTCAAGCTTGACAACTTGGCCGATCGGATTGGCTAGAGGATAAAGATCACGGGCCGTCTCGTAGCCAAGCGCACAAACCATGGCAAGATTCTTCTGATCGACGTCATTGATGAATCGACCTGATCGGACTTCGTGATTCATCACGTCGCAGTAGTTCGTTGTTGTTCCAACCAGATTTGAGTTCGAAGTCATCTGATTGCTGGAAACATCGACGGCTTTGGTAGCCATGGGAACAATCGCTCTGATCGCCGTGACGTTTTTCGCCAGCGTCTTTAAATCCTGTCGCGTGATTCCATACTTGAAGACCTTGGTCTCGTCGTTGCTGTTTGAACTGGCCCGAGCCCGTTTGTTCGCCCGAACTTCTTCGGGCTCGACGGTATCGAGGATCAAGTTGTTGACGCCCATTCGTTGGATTCGTTGCACAACATCTTGGCGAGCGACTTCGCTGATTGACAACATGCAAATTACCGACGCGACACCAAAAATGATTCCCAGCGCGGCAAGGAGCGATCGTGTCTTGTGAAGCATCAGATTCCCGACGGCTTCCCACATGAGTGATAACAGGTTCATGAAATCACCTCCCCATCAGATAGTCGAATTTGTCTTGGTGTACGCTCCGCCAACTCCGGATCGTGCGTTACCATCACGATCGTCGTTCCATCGGCGTTGATCTGCTTCATCGTGTCAAAGATCTCGTCCCTCGTTTTCACATCGAGGTTTCCGGTGGGCTCATCGGCCAATAAGACACGAGGCTTGTTAAGCAAGGACCTTGCAATGGCAACACGCTGCATTTGACCGTTGGACAATTCGATCGGTCGGTGCCGCTTTCGATCTGACAGTCCGACCAAGTCAATCAACTCAATCGCTCTCTTTTTCAAATCACGCTTGGACATCGAACGTCCGTTGGTGGGCGTGCAATAGCGCGAAGCCAACATTACGTTTTTGACGACGCTTAGTTGGGGCACGAGATGAAACGATTGAAAAACGAATCCGATATCGGTTCCGCGAAGCACCGCCCGATTGATATCCGACATGGTGCTGACCGATTTTCCATCGAACTCGTATTCGCCGCCGGTCGTTTCGATCAACGATCCAAGAACATACAGTAGCGTTGATTTTCCGCAGCCCGATGTTCCGGTGATCGAGACGAACTCTCCAACGTCGATGTCCAACGAGACATTTTTTAATGCGTGGACGTCACCGCCCCGCATCTTGTATGTCTTGCAGGCATTATCCAGATGTAAAAGTGCTGACATGATTGATAGCTCTTGGTGTTGTATGCAGAGTGATTTATGGAAAGCGATGAAACCATATTGAATCGAACTTAGTTGTCCGATGGATCGTTCAAGTAAACGACTTCGCCAGTTCGCAAGCCCTCTTTGATCTCTACATTTTCTGCGTTGGACAGCCCAATTTGGACTTCTCTTTTTTCATGCCCAGTCGCGGTCTTGATATTGCAAAAGTACTTTCCGCTTTCTTCCATGACCGCCACGATTGGAACTTGGATTGCGTCCGGAATCATATCAGCGTGAACGATCACGCGGCAATTCATACCGGTCTTCAGTTCCTTCGCACCTTCGGTGCATTTTCCGCGAACAGTAAATCGCCGAGCATTGGAAAACACGTCGGTTCGGCTGGCGATCTGGTCGACTTTGGTTAACTTGCCAGCCAGTTGAAGAGAAGGAAACGCATCTGGCCGCACGGTAAAGGGTAGATCCTTCTTCATGTGCTGGACGTCGTTTTCTTTGACCTGCATCTTTACGGTCAAGTTTTCCATCGTCGCAACAGTCAAGAGAATCGTGTGCGTTTTGACTCGCCCGCCGACTTCCATCTCGTCATCGCCACCACCGCCAAACGTAAACGCATTCGTTTCGTTGCCCAAGGTCTTATAAAACAGAACGCCATCACGAGGCGAAACGACTTGTAACTCCGTTTTGTCTTTTTTAAGTCCTTCAACCTTCTTGTTGGCGGTATCCAGTTTTCGCTGGGCCTTGTCGACCACCGCTTGTTTTTCAGCGACGGCGGCTTCCAAGGTAATCTTCTCTTTTTTGATTTCAGCCAACTTTTTATCGACTTCTAATTGCTTCTCTTCTTGAGTTTTTGAGAGCTCGAATTTCTTGAAGTATTCCAGTTCCTTTTGTTTTTCAGCAATGCCTTTTTCCTGATCGGTGAGTCCCTTTTTTGCTCGTTCGACCAGGATGTTCTCGGTGGCTGTATGCAACTCGCGTTCTTCATAGAGCTCAGAGAGTTGTTGGAAGTCAACATTGGCGTCAGCCAAACTAGATTCAGCGTCCGCAATTTCTTTGACTTTCTTTGCCAGTTCGAGGGCCTGCTTTTCGACAGAAGCCGCCACTTCTCGCTCAAGAAATTCAAGCTCCTTTTTTAGCTGAGCCTGCTTCGATTCGGCATCAATTTTTGCTGACTCAAGTTCAGCTTGGGCCTTTTTGACGGCCACCTCTTCGTCGGTAACCTCGTTTTCAGCTTCTTCTAGCGCTTCGTCCAGTTTGTCGGTGTCAAACTCCATCAGCACTTCGTCTTTTTTGACGGGCGTGCCTTCGGGCAAAATTTTGGTGATGATCAAGTCACCTTTGTACTTGGACGGTTCCATCCGAATTTCATCTTTGTCATCGGCGATGAACTCGCCGGGCACTTCGACTTCAATCTTCAAATCACCTTTGGTGACCTTAGCCGTCAATTCAGACGATTCTTGTGCCACCACTGAATGTAAGCACAAAGATGACAACCAAGTCACCATCAGAACCAAAGAAAACGTTCGCACCTCAATGAAATTCATTTTCATCTTTTCACTCCAAAGTGCCGCCAAAATTGGCCGCTGATTATCAAGTTGCTTCGATTCAAATCTTGCGTTCGATCGAACTGTTATCCGCGGACGCCTCAATCTCGACCTCTCGCAGCATCCGATGATCTCATCACCTTACCCTAGCCGACTGGCTGTCGGTTTTGAATATTCGCCGCCGATTTTAAATTCTCACATTTGATCGCGGTATTCTTTAAACACCGAACCGTTGAGCTACACGCGGCAAAAATCGGATTCTTTCAGACTTTTTTGCATGCAGATTCAAATAGTCGCCTTTGAGTAATTCATCCCGACGAATTTGTAGCGTTTTATTTGCTTTTTGTTCTGACCAGCCTCATCGTTGTCGCCACAGCTCTCGTTCAAGAACTGAAATCAACAAAGTGGAGCCAATCATTCTCCGCAAGAGCAGGAGTACGCTCCGCTGTCTGAAGTTGTTCAAATCCGTCCCGACCAACGTTTTTTCGTATAACATAGAGGCCATCCCTCCTTGTCTCGAAAACTTCTTGATTGGCAATCGTATGAAACCGCTCTCCTGCCTAGTTCTAATCTTGCTATTTGCTGATCCGATTTGGGCTCAAGACGACCCGGTCAGTTCGCTGAAGAATCTGCTCGAAACCAAAACGATTGAGGATGTGGCGAAATCTGAACTATCGAAGACAACTTTGGATAAGGCTCAAGCTGCCACTGTGAAATCGATTTTGATCGCTTCCCACACCAAGCAAATCCGTGCGACTCGCGAAGACGAATGGGCTAACAAATCGCTCGAACTCGGCGATAAGAAGATGAAGTTCGAATTCAAAACCTTCGGTGACAAACCAACCGACGGACGCAGTCTGTTCATTTCCATGCACGGCGGCGGAGGTGCTCCAGCTCGCGTGAATGAACAACAGTGGCGAAACCAAATTGGATTGTATGAACCCCAAGAGGGAGTTTATCTTGCCCCCCGCGCCCCGACCGACAATTGGAATCTCTGGCATGAATCGCATATCGATCCGATGTTCACCCGGATCATCGAGAACGCAATCATCTTCGAGGAAGTAAATCCAAATCGTATTTTTTTAATGGGCTACTCGGCAGGCGGCGATGGCGTTTATCAATTGGCTCCGCGCATGGCGGATCAACTTGCAGCGGCGGCGATGATGGCCGGTCATCCCAACGACGCCCAACCATTCGGACTGCGGAACATCGGTTTTACTTTGCACATGGGTGGAAAAGACAAAGCTTACAAACGAAACGAAATCGCCGCGAAATGGAAAACGTGGTTGGCAGAAATTCAGGCGGCTGACCCAACCGGCTACCAGCACGAAGTAGTCATCCATCCAGAACACGGTC
The DNA here is from genome assembly GCA_964589435.1 of uncultured Pirellulaceae bacterium. Lineage (GTDB taxonomy): Bacteria > Planctomycetota > Planctomycetia > Pirellulales > Pirellulaceae > Mariniblastus. The sequence goes on along the minus strand of CAZPTT010000073.1, from coordinate 3,289 downwards.
ACTGGATGAAGCGGGACGATGCGGTGGCGGTCGATTGGATGAGCAAGTTCACTCGTGATCCTTTTCCCAAAAAAGTGAATTGGTACCAGTCAGGCGTGACTCACGATCGCTTTTATTGGCTGGCGGCTGAAGGCGAAAACGTCAAAGGCAAAACGCATGTCATCGCCAGCCGTAATGGACAAAACTTCGTAATCGAAAAAGCCGACGGATTGAGTTCGCTGATCCTTCGGGTCAACGATCAAATGATCGACTTCAATTCGCCGGTCATCGTGAAATTTAATGACATCGAAATTTTCAACGCCAAAGTCAATCGAACAATTGGCGTAATGGCCCAAACCCTAACAGGGCGCGGTGATCCGGCGAGTATCTATTCTGGCGAAATAACTTTGGACTTAAACGTGGAATTGAAAAAGTGATGACTCAAGGGCTTGTATTTGGATTCAATCGATTCAACTTCATTTTTAGCGCGGTCGTTTGGACAGCGTTTTTCGCGCTTCTTACGCTGCCAACTTCGGCCACCGATGCCCAAATTATCGAAGCCAATTGGTCTCAAGATGGTTCTCGGTTTTGGTTTGTAGATCGGAATCGCAAAGAGCGCGCCTTCTATATTGTCGACGTCGAATCAAAGTCGTGCGAACCCGCGTTCGATCACGAAAAAGTCGCGGCTTCATTGGCAGAGATATTGAAGAACACGGTCGATCCAAACCAGCTACCGATTCGCGGGATTGGCTTCGCCGAATCAGAACAGACAATGGACTTGATTGGATCGGGTGTTCGCTGGACGTTGAACCGGCAGTCTTACGAAATCACCGTATCGGATTCAAAGAATGACACGTCCTCCGAATCGGAGTTGTTTCTTCCGCCTCGAAACAGTCGCCGAAGCGATGAAGAAACCAGCATTGAGTTCGACAATCAGCTGGATAAACCGATCGAAATTTTCTGGGTGTCAACCAACGGGCAAAGAACCAGTTATGGCGTCATTGCGGCTGGGCAAAAGTCGAGCATGTCGACCTTCGTTGGTCACACTTGGCTGATCAAATCTGGCGGGAAGATTCTCGGATGCCATGAGACCCAAACCGATGGAACACTAGTGATCAGCCGGAAGACTGTCGCGTCAGTCGCCAGACAATCGGGTGCTCAATCCAAACGAAGCCCTCGCTCAAACCGGCGCAACGTTAGCGACATTGGATCGCCGGATAAACTGTGGACGGCCTTTCTGCGCGATCACGATCTATGGATTCGCAAAAAAGATCAGACAGACGGCAAAGACCCCAAATCGAATCGCCGAAATTCAAGCTCTCAATCCGGCGCAGCTGAAATACCGCTCGCCGAAGATGCCGATGCGAAAAATACGTTTCTGGCCGTCGACCGGACTTATCTTCGACCACCCAACGGTCGGCCCAATGTTCGCTGGTCACCAAATTCTCGACACTTGGTCGCGTTTCAAACTTCGGAAGTCGACGTCCCTAAAGTTTACTACATCGAATCGTCACCTTCGGATCAGCTTCAACCAAAACTACGCAGCTATTCCTATCCCAAGCCTGGCGACCCAATGCCGACACGAACATTGCGATTGTTCTCCATTGGTGAAAACGCGAACGATTCGCAAGAGGCTGTAGAGATTGAGGTCTCGAACAAGCTATTTAGCTCGGCTTATTCACTACGGTTTTTGCGTTGGTCAGAATCCGGCGATCGATTTTGGCTGCTTTACAATGAACGCGGACATCAGGTATTCCGATTAGTCGAAGTTTCAGTCGCTGATGGATCCACGCGGACGGTTGCGGAAAATACGAGCGATACGTTTATTCATTACTCCGATCGTGGCAAAAGCTTTCATCAGTTCTTGCCAACGGATCAGTTACTCTGGTGTAGCGAAAACAGCGGCTGGAATCACTTGTATCGGTATGACCTTAAAAGTGGAAAGCTAATCAATCAAATCACCAGCGGCGACTGGAACGTTAAACGAGTCACCGAAGTCGACAACGAACAGCAGCAAATTTGGTTTTATGCCGTCGGTGTTGTTCCTGACCAAGATCCTTACCACGAACATTTTTGCCGAGTCAATTTTGACGGAAGCAATTTCAAAGTGTTGACCGATGGCGACGGCACACATGAAATTCAATTCGAACAAGATCGACAGTATCTGATTGATCGCTATTCACGAGTCGACATGGCTCCGGTTGTGGAATTGCGGGACAGTGAATCGGGCGAACTCATTTGTGAGCTTAAGCGCGACGAAGCAGATGATGATTTTCAGCCTCGTCGATTGACAGAACGATTTGTTGCGCCAGGGCGAGACGGCAAGACCGATATTTGGGGCATCATTCATTTCCCAAAGGATTTTGATCCTGAGAAGAAGTATCCGATCGTCGAAAACATCTACGCCGGACCGCACGACCACCATGTGCCGAAAAAGTATCGAAAACGATATGGGCATCAGTATCGGATCGCTGACGCGGGCTCGATCGTCGTTCAAATCGACGGCATGGGAACGGCTTGGCGGTCAAAGGCTTTCCACGATGTGTGTTACAAGAATTTAAAGGACGCGGGTTTCCCTGATCGAATTGCCTGGATCAAAGCGGCTGCGACGAAGTTCCCGCAGATGGATACTTCGCGCGTCGGCATTTATGGCGGATCAGCCGGCGGACAGAATGCGATGGCGGCTTTGCTGTGGCACAACGATTTCTATTCGGTGGCCGTTGCAGATTGCGGCTGCCACGACAATCGAATGGACAAACGCTGGTGGAACGAACAGTGGATGGGCTACCCGGTCGACGAAAGCTACATCGAAAATTCAAACATGGAGAACGCTCACCTGTTGAAAGGAAACTTGATGTTATTGGTCGGCGAAAAAGACGAAAACGTTGATCCCGCCTCAACGACGCAAGTCGTTAACAAATTGATACAGGCGAGAAAAGATTTCGAGTTTGTTTTGGTTGTTGGTGCGGGTCACGGCTCCGCCGAAACACCATGGGCCTCTCGCAAGCGGCTGAATTTCTTAAAGACACACCTCCAAATGGAGTAAAGTCGGTGGGCGAAAAATTAAACTCTGGCAACGCTAGAAAATATGGAATGACGCTGACTGAGTTCCTTGTTTTGATGCTCATTTTCGGGGTACTCGTCGCCATATTGCTCCCAGCTATTTCGCAAGTTCGTGAAGCCGCCAACCAAGCGATAACTCAGAACAATCTAAGGCAAATCGCAATGGGAGCATTGAATCATGAAGCTGCTTAGATCAAGGCCGGCCAGTTTTCCGATGCGGCTCTGCTTGAATTCAAAAATGCTTTGC
>CAZPTT010000072.1:19417-31614 GCA_964589435.1 uncultured Pirellulaceae bacterium | reverse complement strand
CTCAGCCATCTTCGCATGGTGTATGCGACGCGCGGCAATGATCAAGCGAAAGCGCCTAGCAAGGCCGTTTGCAATGTCGATATGGAATTGCCCAAGGTTCCACAGCAAAGCCGAATTTAGCATTTCGGTACGGTTTGATTTCTTAGCGGAAGTGAAGTTCAAAGAGCAAGGCGTGAATTTCGTGTCGAACCGGTTTCACGGGAGCGTTAGTCGGCAATGGTGGCTGGAACTGCGAACCTAAATCAACTTGACCGAATGCTGTTTGGCCAAAATTCTTGGAACTACCAATTTTGATTTCTTTGGGTTGCGGTCGCGGTTGCAATTTCCGTGTAGAATCGAAGCCTTGATTCCGTCCGAATCAAAAAGGTTTATCTATTGATTTTCACGACCTCTGATTGAGGAAAGAACTCCCATGAAGCGTTGCCTGTTTACGCGTTTTGTCACTGCGTCTCGACTGTCGATTTTGTCCTTCGCCTTAGTCGCTTCAGCGTTCGCGGTTTCTGGCTGCAGCCCCTCAACCGATGTTGACGGAAGCGGAACAGCCGCCTCGTCCGGCGGTGATAAGAAGATGGTCGTTGCTGTCATCCCGAAAAGCACCGGCGGAGAATTTTGGGAAACGGTTGAGCAGGGAGCCCGCGACGCAGCCAAAGATCTTGATGTCGATATCAAGTGGGAAGGGACTCTGACGGAGACCGAAATTGCTGAACAAAACAAAATCATCGAGAACATGATCAACTTGGGTGTCAAGGGTCTTGCCATCGCCCCATTGAATAACAAAGCCACCGCGAAATCGGTTGCCGGTGCGGTTGATGCGGGAATCCCAGCCGTCGTGTTTGATTCGGCGCTTGACGGTGATAAGCATTCCGCTTTCGTAGCGACGGACAACAATGCCGGCGGCGCGCTGGGCGGTAAGCACTTGGTCGAGAAATTGGGTGAAGGCCAGAAGAAAGTTCTTGTCTTACGCTACGTTCAGGGAACGGCAAGCACTGAAAATCGAGCAGCCGGGTTTATGGATGCCGTCAAAGCAGCGGGCTACGAGATTGTCGCCGATCCTTATCCAGAAGATGGAACGGTTGCTGGTTGTAAGAAAACAGCGTCCAACACGTTGGAGGGATATGTCAAAGACGGCAAGCTCGAACTTGATGGAATCTTTGCTTGCAATCTGACATCGGCGTTGGGGATGGCGGCGGCGTTGGACGACGTCCGCAAAAGCAATGTCGAAGTGAATGCGACGTTCATCGGTTTTGATACGTCTCCCAAACTGATCGAAGGACTCCAGGCTGGCAAGATCGCAGCGCTTGTTTCTCAAGACCCCAAAAAGATGGGTTACCTTGCTGTCGAAACGATTGTGAAAATCGTCAAAGGAGAAACCGTCGAGAAGATGGTCGATACGGGTGTCGAATTGGTGACTCAAGAACGACTGAAGAATGAGCCGGCCATTCGAGCGTTGGTTGGCTTGAAAGAGTAAGTAGCCCCAAGGAATGAGAGTTGCTTGAAGGCTGTAAGTACAGATCGTTTAACCCCAATACCGTTCAATGAAGAAGGGCTTCGGAGATTTTCTATCGTAGCTACCGTCGCCAGAGCTTGTCGCTTTACTCAGCCGCCGCGCGTTAGCGTCCGGTTGCCGTCCTTAGTTTAGGCGTGCGTTTTGCACATTTTGCTGGTTGAAAAAAGAACGATGCTTCGTTGAGTTGGATTTGACAAATTATGGGGCATGTGGAGCAGCGTAACCAATGGGAAATTCGACTGGTACAGCTCCGGAGGAGCGGTCGCAATTAGCTGCGGGCGGAAGCCCGTAGAATTGGTGTTTCATTGCAACCAAGCCACGACGTGGCGGCCGCAATGAGGCCGTTCGTTTGCGGTCGCCACTTCGTGGCTAAGAAATGCAAAGCTAGAGCTTAGGCTTATGTTTTTGGTATTTTGAATCGAGTAAGCCAGTGGCCTGCTCTCCAGTTTTACGTCACTCTTGATCTATTTCTATCCGTTTCATGACAACGACTTCAGACAATCTTCAATCCGAACCTCGCTTGAGGATGCGGAATATTAAAAAGAGTTTCGGAGCCACGCATGCGCTTCGAAACGTGGATTTGGAAGTGATGCCTGGCGAGGTGTTGGCGTTGGTTGGCGAGAACGGCGCGGGCAAAAGTACGCTGATGAAAGTGCTTTCCGGTGCCCACCAACCCAACTCCGGTGAGATGTGGGTGGACGGTCAGCCCTACCGTCCGCGAAACCCTTATGACGCCCGAACGGCTCGCGTTGCGATGATCTATCAAGAGCTTTCGCTCGCACCTCACCTGTCGGTGATGGAAAACATTCTGCTGGGAGTGGAGCCGACAACAGGCCCTTTCATACGCTGGGGCGAAGTCAAGCAGCGCGCCAGTGAAGCGTTGCAAGAGATTGGGTTGGGTGAAATTGATCCTAAGACGAAAGTTGGAAATCTCTCGCTGGCACGACAGCAGATGATCGAGATCGCACGGGCCATTGCACTTGATTGCCGTGTGCTTGTCCTCGATGAGCCGACGAGCAGTCTGACGAAAGGCGATATCGAACAGTTGTTTGCTTTGATTCGTCGACTGAAGAAGACTGGAATCTCCGTCATTTACATTTCTCACTTCTTGGAAGAAGTCAAATCGATTAGCGACCGGATTACTGTTCTTCGCGACGGTCAATCGGTTGGCGACGCACGGACTGAGAACGTTGAGGCCGATCAGATCGTGGCGATGATGGTTGGACGTGAGGTGGATGACCTCTACCCTCGTTCCGAGCGATCATCTGATGGTGAAATCGTTTTGGAATTGAATAAGCTCTCCGGTGTGTCGAAGCCACAAGCGGCCTCGCTGGAGGTTCGGCGCGGCCAAGTCTTTGGGGTATCGGGCTTGGTTGGAGCTGGGCGAACCGAAATGCTGCGAGCCATTTTTGGCTTGGACAAGATCAAGAATGGCCAAGTCCGGGTCGGCATGTTTAGTGGAATTGCCAAGCCCGCTGGACGCTGGAGCCACGGAATGGGGATGGTCAGTGAAGATCGGAAGCATGAAGGCCTGGCGCTGAACCTTTCCATTGCTGACAACATTACGCTGCCAAAACTCGATGGATTAGGTTGGTGGAGATTTGTTTCGCCACGCAATCAACGTCGAACTTCTCAGCAATGGGTCGATAAAGTCGAAGTGAAATGTACTGGCCCCGGACAAGCCGTCGGTAGCCTGTCTGGCGGCAATCAGCAGAAGGTCGCGATTGCCAGGTTGATGCACGCGGATGTTGATATCTGGTTGTTGGATGAGCCAACGCGAGGAATTGATGTTGGTTCCAAAGCCCAAGTTTATAAGTTGATTGATGAGCTGGCTTCTGGGGATGCGGCGACAGGACGAGAGCCCAAAGCGGTTTTGCTGGTCAGCAGTTACCTGCCGGAATTGTTGGGCATTTGCGATGAGATCGCCGTGATGGATCGTGGACGGTTGAGTGAATCACGCCCTGTGTCGGAGTGGGATGAACAGAAGTTGATGATGGTGGCGACCGGACAGGAGTAGCCACAACGATGAGTGAAGCCGATGGGTTCGGCGGCCAAGCTCACCCGTTTTGAGAGAGTATATTTTGAAAGCCCAACGTAAATTTTGAAGTCGCATCATTTTACTATTATCGGGCCAAAGGTCCAGCAATTTTTATAGCCAGCCTGAAGGGCTGAGAAAATGATAGATTTGTTCTTAGATCCAAAGGTCTGATTGTTAATTTTGATTCGACTTCTCTCGTAAATAACTGCCAGGCCTTTGGCCCTGCGAAATATTTTGAATGCCGGCACCCAGCCCTTCAGGCTGGGCTAGGTAAACGACCGGGGCTTCGCCCCTGAACAAAAACACCGCAACTTCAAGAACACGGCAACTTCAAAACACCGCAAATTCAAACTTACGCGTCGAATTACGATTTCTACGAGAAAACGATGAATGTATAGCTTCAAAAAGTTGCGGCTCGTCGGTTAAGAAAATTTACGAAACACTTATCAGTTTTCACCCAACCTGTTTTCACTTATGTCAGAGCTGCTAAAAGATTCAAAAACGAAAACTTCCATTTGGCAGTCGGCTTGGTTCAACCTGCTGGGGCGATTCGCTGCGTTGATCGTTGTGTTCGCCTTCTTTGCTTACATGGTTGAAGACGGTCGTTTCTACAGCGCCCGTAACATGGAAAACATTGCTCGGCAAAGCGCCGTCTACGCCACGGCTGCACTTGGCATGACGTTAGTGATCATTACAGCAGGCATTGATCTGTCGATTGGATCAATCATTGCGTTGACGGTTGTCGGTGTCGCCTGGATTTTGAATTTGCCATCTGGCGAAGGGTTTTTGATTGATGACTATCCAGTTGCTCTGCCGATTTTCGCGGTGATTGGAGGTGTGCTGCTGGCGGCGATTGCCGGAGCGGCGAATGGATTAATGGTCGTTGGGTTAAGGATCACTCCGTTCATTGTGACGCTCGGAACGATGGGAATGTTTCGTGGCCTGGCGAAAGGGATTGCCAGTGAGAAAGACATTTACCCTCCCACAAGTACGTGGATCAGCACGATCATGGATCCGACGATCATGAATCCAGATCGCAAATGGATGATCCTGCCGCCAGGAGTCTGGTTGTTGTTGTTTTCGGCGATTGGTGCGGCGGTACTTCTTCGCTATACACGATTGGGCCGGCACATTTACGCGATCGGGTCCAACGAAGAGACGGCGCGATTGTGTGGCGTCCCGGTCGGGCGAACTAAGATTGTCGTTTATATGTTGGCAGGTTTTTTCGCCGGACTCGCGGGGCTGATGCAGTTTTCTTTTATCAGCGGCATTGGTCAGCCAACAACTGGCATTGCTTACGAGTTGTTCGTTATCGCTGCGGTAGTGATTGGTGGAGCCAGCTTGATGGGTGGTGAAGGCACGATCTTGGGAAGCATTATCGGCGCTTTGATGATCACCATTTTGTACATGGGCGGACAACAAATGGGCTGGCCAAAATGGGTTCAGGAAATGGTCATCGGAGCAATTATCATTGCGGCTGTCGCGCTCGATCAATTGCGCCATCGAGGCAAAGGGTAGCTGGTAATCTGTAGCCAGACCTTACGGGTAAAGACAATAAGCTCACGCAGAGGCGCAGAGATTCAAGCTCAAAGGCTCTGCGTCATTGCGTCTCTGCGTGATGCAAAATTCCTCTGATTGATCGACAACTGAATTCACCGCCACTTACTATTTTCGACGACGATGGCATATGAAGAATCGCCGCCGACCCAACGACCCTTGTTGAACTATAAAACTGTTGGCGATTTTCAGAAGCAGCGTGCTCTCTTTTGGTTTGCTCAGCTTCACGATAAAGAGGCACAAAAAACCTAGACGCGGTGCCCGCAGAAAACAAGAGCCAGATTCCAGCTGCACCATCGTCATTTCTTTTTGCCGACGGGAGGATTTGAACCTTCACGGGGTTGTCCCTGCTAGAACCTGAACTAAATTTACTGATGACAGACGATAGGTGTTTCAATACTTCGAGACGAATCATGCTGAATTACAAATGCAAACTTGCGATGGTCGCGTTGGCCTTTACAGCCTTTGCCACGATCGCTTTAAACGCTCGTACCACCGTCGCCGCCCAGCAAGACTGGTCGGACTTCGAGCCGCAGGATTTCACGCAGCACGTCAAGGATTCATTGGTTGGAATCGAGAAGGTCGCCGGCGCAGGGCCGTTCCTACCGAATTGGAAATCGCTTGAAGAGTATCAAATTCCTGAATGGTACAAAGACGCGAAGCTTGGGATTTTTATTCACTGGGGCGTTTATGCGGTTCCAGAGTTCGGCAACGAGTGGTACCCGCGAAACATGTACATCAACAAAGCCGACTGGCGTGGCAATTGTTTTGAGCACCACTTGAAGACTTACGGTGCCCACGACAAGTTTGGCTACAAAGATTTGATTCCCAAACTGACTGGCGAAAGATTTGATCCCGCCGAGTGGGCCGATCTGTTTGTTGAAGCCGGCGCGAAATATGTCATCCCAGTTGCCGAGCATCACGATGGTTTTCCGATGTACGACAGCTCATTTACCCAATGGTCGGCGGCCAAGATGGGGCCGAAACGCGATATCGTTGCCGAACTGGCAAAGGAAGTTCGCGCCAAAGGCATGCACTTTGGCGTCTCCAGTCATCGAGCTTTCAATTGGTTGTACTTCGTGAGAAATGAAAAATTTGACAACGCCGATCCTAAGTTTGCCGGATTGTATGGCCGCCCCATCCCGGAACTGTTTAAAGAGGATGCTAGTAACTATAAAAAGAATTGGCCGCCCCAAGACAAGCAGTTCAAGGATGAATGGCTGGCCAGAACTTGCGAGCTAGTCGATAAGTATGATCCAGATGTTTTCTGGTTCGACTTTGGAATCGCCAACGACGACGAACGGCCGGCTGAGGAGAATCCGTTTGCCGAACACCTCCAAAAATTCGCTGCCTACTATTACAACAACGCCGCGAAGGCTGAAAAACGCGTGCCGATCTTGAACTACAAATGGACTGCGTTTCCTGAAAAGGCCGCCGTTCTCGATCTTGAGCGAAGTAAGCTGGACAACATCCGCGATCTGTTTTGGCAAACCGACACATCCGTCGCTTCGAATTCATGGGGCTATACGGCCAAGCAAAATTACAAGCCCGTCAATCGGTTGATCGATGACTTGATTGATATCGTATCGAAGAACGGTTGCTTGCTTTTAAATGTTGGGCCGAAAGCGGACGGGACTATTCCTGAACAAGAGCAAACAATGCTTCGCGAAATGGGAGCTTGGTTAAAGGTCAACGGCGAAGCGATTTATGGATCACGGCCGTTCAAAATCTACGGAGAAGGCCCGACCGGAACCGCCACAGGTCACTTGTCTGAAAAGAAGAACAAGGCGTTCGGCGCGGAAGATATCCGCTTTACAACCAAGGGCGAATCGCTATTCGTGTTCGTACTGGCTCGGCCTGAAAATGGCATTGTCAACGTCCGGTCGCTAAAGAAGGGCAACTCAAATTTCCCGGCAGCGATCGATTCGTTTAAGTTGCTCGGCAGCGACGCGAACCTGGGATTTACTCAATCCGACCAAGGGCTGTCGTTTGAGTTGCCGAAGGATTTGCCTTGCAAGCATGCTTTCGTGGTGAAGATAAATTAACCAAGTGACGGCCATACTGGCCACAATCTTGTCTGACACTCAGGCCGGTGAGATTGTGGCTTAGCTGACGCTTGGCTTCGGCTACGCAGTTGCCACTTGTAATTCAGAAGCCGGCACTGGTGCCGTTTCATTTCGCTGGCCACGGCACATCAGCAATAGATAGGCCGACGGAGCAAGAAACAACGCCAAGATTGTTGCGCCGCCAACACCGCCAGCAATCGCGACTGCCAACGGCGGCCAGAAACCTCCGCCATCTACAATCAGCGGAGTGAAGCCTGCCATCGTTGTCAGCGACGTCGAGATGATGTGCCGCGTCGACTGGCTGACGACGTTCCGCATCGCGACACGATCGCCGCTGGCTGCTGCCGGGTCACTTTGGATGGATGCCAACACCACAATCGTGTCGTTGATCGCAACGCCCATCAAACCCATCGTGCCAATGATTGCCGTAAATCCGAACGGGTAACCGAACACCCACAGCGCTCCCATGCCTAGGCCAACGGACAGCATGCCAACGATTCCGACAATGGATGCGACTCGGAACGAGCCAAAAGAAAGTACCAACGTTGCGACCATTATCACGAGCAGGATTCCAACACTGGCCATCAAGTTGGAGACGGCCTCGTCGCGCTTGGCTGCTTCACCACCATAAGTGAGTGTGTAACCGGGAGGTACTTCAAATCCAGACTTCGCCAACCGTTCCTGGAACGAGCCAAGCACCGTCGAAGGCAACATGCCCGCGGGAATGTAGACTTGGATTTCGTTCAACCGTGTTCCGGCCAAATGTGTGATCGAGCCAAATTTGGGAGTCAGTTTAAAGTCGGCGATCGCTGAGAGTGGAACACCTCGGTATCGATCTTCCGTTGCGTTCGGATCGTTGGTCGGATTTGAGTTGTTTGCAATCGCTGAATTGACGAGATCTAGCGAAGAGATGGTTTCCAGGCTTGATCGGTCGCCATCGCCCAATCGAATTCGGATGGGCAGTTCTTCGGTGGCTTCGATTACGCTGCCCCCAATCACGCCTTCGGTCGCTGCGTTCAATTGAAGTGCCACATCGGTCAGGCTCATCCCGGCAGCGCGGGCCGTTTCTTCTTTGATGTCAAGCGAAAGGCCCGGGAGGACTTCATCCATCTCGCAGCGGGTATGTAAGACACCGGGCGTATCAACCAGCACGCGGCGCAAGTCTTCACCGATTTCCTGCAAGCGGTCTAGGTCTGGCCCAAACAATCTCACTTCAACCGGCGCGTCAAAAGGCGGCCCTTGTTCAAGCTGCCGAACGAGCACGCGACTGTGTGAAAACTCTCGATCGAGTTTCGATTGAAGACGGTGGATGACTTCGGAAACCCCTTCGGCGCTTTGCAATTGCACCAATGCTTGGGCGTATTGCGAAACACCGGAACGGCGAGGGATCAAGTTGTAATAGAACGCCGGAGCGCTCTCGCCGACAAACCAGTCGACGCGTTGGATATCGGGATCGTTTAGCAATTCCTCACGAATCGCTTTGGTCGTCGCTAGTGTTCCGGCCAGTGAGCTTTGTGGCGACAATTCCAGTTCGATGTGAAGCTGGTCACGATCGGCGGGCGGAAAGAACTGTTCTTGCAGTTGTGAAGCACCGATGAAACCTAGAAACGGTAAAGCAACTCCCATCGCCACGCCCAAGATGGGCCGCGCAAAAATTACATCCAACGCTCTTCGATAAAGCTTGGCCAACGACGCGCTGTAAAACCCTTTTTGCCACCAACGCGACGATGAAGGCGAGTTCGAATCGTTACTTGTGCTTCCGCCAATCGAACTCATGCGAACTGCAATGGCTGGGATGATCGTCATCGCCAAAAAGAAAGAACTAAAAATCGCGATGATCACGTTGACGGCAATGGCACCGACAAACTCACCGGCCGGCCCTGGCATCAGTGCGATTGGAGCAAATGCGAGCGCCGTTGTCAGCGTTGATCCAAACAGCGGCCAAAACAGATGTCGGACGCTTTGAGATACAGCCTCGGCTCGCGATAATCCTTCGCGTAGTTTGATCGTCGTTTCTTCAACGATGACGATCGCATTGTCAATTAGCAATCCCAAGGCAATGATCAATCCAGTAATCGACATTTGATGAACTTGAATATTCATCATTCGCATTCCGAAAAAAACCATCATCGCGGCCAGCGGTAGCGCCAACGAAACGACAACCGCACTTCGAATGCCCATCAACAAAAAGATAACCAAGAACACGGCCACACCGCCCAGCAGCAAGTTCTTCACTAGCGTACTAAGACGCACTGAAACGTAGTCGTTCTGCTCAAACATCCGATCGAGCGTGATTCCGTTGGGCAGCTGCGCTTCAAAATCATCCAGCGCATCCGCCACGTCAGTGGACCAGACATCAATCCGTTTCGTGGGTCGAACGAAGGCTCCAACAACGACTGACGACTGGCCATCAATGATCGCAAGACTGTCTGGTGGGTTGGCAATCGTTTTTTCAACCGTGGCTAGGTTTCCCAGTCGGACGAAACCGGAATCGTCAGAAAATCGAATTGGGATCGACTGAATTCGTTGAATCGAATCAAGCTCGCCGTCGACTTCAATTAAGAGTTCTTCCGACTGATTTCGCAGTTGGCCAGCGGATATTTTTGCATCACTCGCAGCGACCTGCCGCGCGACATCGGCTACCGTTAAATTGAGAGCCGTCAATTGGCCCGCATCAAGTTGGACAAGAATTTCCTCGGATGGCTGGCCGAAGAGTTTAGCTTTTTCAGTGCCGGCCAAGCCTTGGAGTTTATCCTCAAGTTGTTTTGCCCAGCGATGAAGAACGGCGTAATTAACGTTTGTTGTTGAATCCCATTGGAGTGCAACCAGTAACGCAAATGCCTTGAAATCCATCTCTTCAAAGTTCGGCTTCATCGCCCCGGTTGGAAGTTCGCTTTGAATGTCTTCCAGCCGGTCGCGAATTTTTGTCCAAACTCGATCCCCGTCCATCACTTCATCGCGCAGTTCAATGGCGAGCGTCGAGATGCTTTCTCGGGAGGTCGAACGAATCTCTTTGATCTCATCGATTTCGCTGAGAACGTCTTCTAACTTTTCCGACACCAATGACTCAACACGTGATGGATCTGCGCCCGGAAAAACGGTGTGAACAAATGCTCCACGCTCGACCAGTTGTGGATCTTCCATCCTCGGCAGAATGAAATACGAAGAGAGGCCACTGACGAGGATCAAGCAGATCGCCAACGCCATCAGTCTGGTATTTCGGAAGAAGAAGTTCGACATGGGCTCGTTCGAATGACTTACGTTGTAACTTGTATCTGTTGTAACTTTCGATCTATCTAGCCACGAATCATCAGGTTCAAAGATGGACTGGGTTAGCGATTACGCTTGATGATTTCAATTCGTGGAATTCTGGTTATCGGAAGCTTCCACTATTTGTCCAACTGAAATGCGATGAACACCATCGCTGACGATTCGGTCGCCTTCGTTAAGTGTTCCGCGAACAAGCACCCGATCGGATTCGGTGTGAATAATCTCGACATCGCTTTTTTCTACCCTCGATTCACCACGTTTCATCATCGGCTTCAATACCATCACCGACCACAAGCCGCGGACTCCTTTGGCAAGTGAGGTGGTGGGAACCCAAAAGCCGGAAGCCTGCGAATCGTTTTCGATTTGAATTTCACAAAGCTGGCCCGACACAACAGCGTGCGTCTCGGTTGTGTCCAGTTTGAACACAACGGTTTGCGTACGGGTCATCGAATCGAGTTCACGAATCTTTGCGATCAGGCTGGCCTGGTATGGTTGTCCATCAATTTCAATTTTCGTGCGATCACCGACCTCCAGTTTGGCAACTGCTGTGACAGGTAATCCAATCCAGGCCTCTAGGTTTTGTTCGTCGACCAATCGGACGACCGGCGCGGAGGCTTGAGCGATGCTGCCTGGGTCGAGATGACGCTGAGTGATGGTGCCATTAAACGGGGCCAGCAAAGTGCTTTTTCTGATTGCGACGTCAATTTCATCTAGCGATGCGTCAAGCTGTTTCACAAGCGACACTTGAGCATCAATTTTTTCTTGGCGAGTTCCGGCTTCCAGTTCCGACAACTGCTCGTCTGCGGCTTTTAGATTCGCCTCGGCGGTTCGCAAGCCAAAGGAAGCCCGGTCGAATTCTTCGCTTGATATTGCACCCGAGTTTCGGAGCGATTCACGACGCAACAAATTGGTTTTCGCCATTTCAGATTGAGAGCGTGCGGCGTCACGGCTGGCGCGGGCGGCATTGATCGTTTGTAGGCGAGGGCCAGATTCTAACTCCGCCAGCACGTTCCGAGCTTGTTCAAGCCTTGCCAAAATCGCATTTTTCTGAGCCGCCAGCGTTTCGGTATCCAGCTCTGCAATTGGAGAGCCGAGCGAGATCGTGTCACCTTCATCGACGAAGACTTCTTTGATTTTGCCAGAAAGTTCGAATCCGAGTTGGCTGCGGCTCTTGGCGCGGATCGTGCCTGTGAAAGTTCGGGTTTGTTTCACCGATTCGACGTATTTCGCTGTTGTCACGTTGACGGGCATGATGCGAATGTCATCAGTGCGACTGGCGGTTTCTAAGTTAGTTTGACCGGATGAGTCTGATGCCAAAGTCGTTGAAGCGGAAGAGAGGCTGCCGGCGTAATACACTCCGGCCAAGCAAATGATGGCGATGATCCCGAGCAAAACATGACGAAGCGTCAAACGTGCCTGAGTGGTAGCGGTTGTTAATTCACTCATTCGAGAATACCTCTTCGCGGATTCGCATCAAGATTTCCAATCTGTCGACTTTGGTCGACAAGGGTTTCCAGCGGTAGCCATCGAGCATGATTGCAACCTGATCTCGGACAGCCGCAAATGGTTCTTCGACACCGATTTGCGGAAGCGAATCCGATGTCAACGCGATTGAGTAAGCCCCCGTCGTCAACGACCACAATCCATAAACTAGTTTTTCGGGAGTGATGTGCTTGGGCAGTTCCAGGTCGCCGGAAGCAATCGCGTCGCGAACGATTCCACTGACCACTGACATACACTGCATTTCACAGTTCTGGAA
>CAZPTT010000072.1:13832-19407 GCA_964589435.1 uncultured Pirellulaceae bacterium | reverse complement strand
ACCATGCGTCTCTTTTCAGACGTTTTTTCTCGTACGGAATCGAGCACCAAGATCTGCTCGAATTGGAAGTAGTCAGAGAATTTGGTCGCGAAAATCTCGGCCGCCTCTAAGATCGCCATCATCCGATAGCGCGGACGCCCTTTGAACTGGGCCGCCTGACGGAACAGCTCTATGCGTTTGGCTACGTTCTGAACGGCCAACGCAATAATGATCTCTTCTTTGCAAGAGAAGTGATTGTAGATCGTCCCTTTGGAATAGCTGATTTTCTCAGCAATCCGATCCATGTTTAGCCCGTGATAGCCTTCGCGCACGACGATCGGTCGAGCGACCTCCAGGATCTTGGTCTCTCGCTCCTGAATTTCGCGTTGTTTTGGGGTTAAAGTCGTCATGTTGCAATTATTGACGGATCGTCAAAAAAGACAAGCTAAATCCACTCGAAAAGAGGGATTAGCCTGAGTTTTGCGTCGACGCCCGAAGTTCGGCGACACAACCGGTTACTCGCTACGGTCTACGCGCCTGCTTCGTTGCCGCCAGTCGACCCAACCACCCCAGCAGCTCCCGTCGACTCCAACGACGCACCGGAAAAGACGGAAGAAAAAACGGTGGACGAAACTGAAGGCCCGCTTGATCAGCCAACAGAAGGTCAAGGCGACAACGATTCGACCGATCCAGATTTAGAGCGACGAAATCGACGAAGAGGATTCCAACGTGGTGGATTCAATCGGTTTCGTTTTTTCAATTTCTTCGACAGTTCAATCGAAACGCAAGTTGATGTTCCGGAAACCAGCCAGCTCAATAGATTCGGTCGGTGGTTTTCGTTCCGAGTTGTACGTTTCTTTCGTTGAAATTAGATCCACGATGAAGTTGGTGTTTTCTCAGAATGGAAGCACGTGCAAGTTTTGAAGCGCAAGTCGTCACTCAGCGAGAATGCGGATGGACGGCGGCGGAATTTTTTCTAAGCAAGAATATCTTTCACGACATTCCCTGCGACGTCAGTTAAACGGAAATTGCGGCCGGCGTATTGGTACGTCAGCCGCTCATGATCGAGACCTAGGATGTGCAAAATGGTTGCGTGAAGGTCGTGCATGTGGACTTTGTTCTCGACCGCGTGATGTCCAATTTCGTCCGTCGCTCCATGAGAGTGGCCAGCCTTCACGCCGCCGCCGGCCAGCCAAACCGTAAATCCACGTGGGTTATGATCACGTCCGTCTTTGTTTGGCCAAGGCCTCGTTTTCACTACCGACAATTTTGGTTTTGTGGGTCAAAAACCTTCTCATCCTAGACTGCTGGATTATCTACGGTTGGACGAAGGTTTGACTAACAGATCCGAATCAGGTTGAATTTTTTTCAGTTGCATGACGAGTTCGTTTTGACGACTGGTCAGCTTCTTGATTCGGTCACGATATTTCTTGTTAGCGGCTGACTCTTTCTCGGTCGCCAATTCCCGTGTCACGTAGCTTGAAACATTTCCGTCGACAAGTGTTTGCGTGCTCCCAAAAATGCCAGCCAAAGCGTAGTAGTCCGTCATTGGAATTGGATCAAATTTGTGATCATGGCAACGTGCACAGCCCAGTGTCAAACCGAGGAAAGCGCGACCGATGGTATCGACTTGTTCGTCGACAACTTCCATTCTTAGCAATTCTTTATCTTGCTGTTCGTAGTTGGTTGGGCCGAGCGCAAGCATACCCGTCGCAATAATCTGTTCGATTTTTTGGTCGTGCGATTCATGTAGTAGAAGGTCGCCGGCAATCTGCTCGACGATGAATTGGTCGAATGGTTTGTCATCATTGAACGAGTCGATGACGTAATCACGAAAACGCCATGCGTCAGGAAACATCAAGCTGCGACCGCCACCGCTTGACTCGGCAAATCGAACAACATCCAACCAGTGGCGACCCCAGCGTTCGCCAAAATGTTCTGACTCGAGTAAGGTGTCGACGACGGAAGCGAAGGCACTTTCGATGGGGCGTTCGTCCGAAAGGAAACGGTCAATTTGAGGAATCGTTGGCGGTAGCCCAATCAATGCAATGTAGGCTCGCCGAATCAGCGTTTCACGGTTGGCATCGGAAGCGGGTTGAATTCCAGCATCTTCCAGTTTTGCCAACACAAAATGATCGATGTAGTTTTGCGGCCATTGGGGATCGTGAATTTTCGGAAGCGGTGGTTTTGCGCGTGGAGCGAAAGCCCAAAATTTCTTGCCGGCTTCAATGTCGATTGTCTTTGGCTTTGCCGCAGTTCCAGTCCGGGGATCCGGCGCTCCCATTTCGACCCACTTGGTCAAGGTGGCAACTTGCTCAGGGTTGAGCTGGCCCTTGGGAGGCATCTCGAAATCTTCGTATCGGATGCTCGATATCAGCAGGCTTTCTTCTGGCTTGCCTGCAACGATCGCGGCACCGGAATCACCACCACGAAGAATCGCGTTCCGTGACTTCAGCGTCAAACCCCCTCGAATCGCTTTTTCGTCTTCACCATGACACTGGAAGCAATGCTCAACCAGCAGCGGCCGAACCTCGTTTTCAAAGAACTCGATATCTTGGTCTGTGAACGACGGAGTTGTGTTCTCCTGAGAGTGGATGCTTGACGAAGGAAGGCAAATCAACATGACCATCAAAAGTGAAGTCTGACCAAAGCTGGCCAATCGTCGAATGATGATTCGAAAGCTCATAGTTGGGTCTTCGCTATGTTTGGAAAGTCAGCAATCTTGAAGAAGTCAGCAATCTTGAAGAAGTCAGCAAGCTTGAAGAAGTCAGCAAGCTCGGAAAATGTTTGAAACCTCAGAAAACGTCAGCAGAATTGTCTGCGTAAATTATAGCTGCATTTCTGCTTCGATAGCAGTTGAATCGTTGACACTCACCCCGGTGGACTGGTCGCTTTCTACCGTGGTAAAGTCAGGAAGTTTCACCGTGCCAACTGGAAATGCGAACCTTGCGCCGGAACACTGAACCGAAACGTTCGCCCTTGTTCAAATACTTTGGTCTTCATGAAAATTTTGCTGACGAACGATGATGGCTGGGATGCTCCAGGTTTAGAAGTTCTTAAAGAGGTCGTTCACCAAGCCGGCGAGATTTGGACGGTTGCTCCAGAGCATCCGATGTCAGGGATCAGTCATCAAATCACGTTTGAGCAGCCCATGAGGCTTACCGAACGCGGGGAGCGGAGCTTCTCTTTGACGGGCACGCCGGCCGACTGTGTTCGAATCGCGGTCTCGCAATTGAATGTAAAATTCGATTGGGTATTTTCCGGGATCAACAATGGTGCCAATTTAGGATCTGATATTTACGTTTCAGGAACCGTGGCTGCGACGCGTGAGGCGGTGCTTCACGGCTGCCGCTCGGTCGCGTTTTCTCAGCATCGCCGCAAATTTAAACAAGCGTTCGATTGGACAGAGACGAAGAAGATGGCACAGCACTTTTTGAAAGAATTGCTAAGCAGTGAGTCGATCTTCGAGGATGCACCCGCGTTCAATGTCAACTTTCCGGATCAATTTCACTTGGTCGAGGGTCGTCAGCTTCAGCCGCAACCACAATTGGTGCAGTGCCCGATCGACGCCAATCCGCTACCGACCGATTTCAAACGTGACGAGGACGGAAACTACATTTACTGCAGCCAGTATGAAGATCGCTTGAGGTCACCTGATTGTGATATCGATATTTGTTTTGGCGGATCCGTAGCGGTATCACCATTCCGTTTTTGAGCTCGTGCAAACAAGGATCCTGGCAAGTGGTTTCTGGCTTTTGCTGTGGATTAACAAAGGCTAAATGATTCGCAATGCGTTGCGAATGCTGTTCACCAGACGCTCTTGATCGACGGGTTTATCGATGAAGTCGACCGCACCAAGATTGAGCGCTTGGTACTTGTATTTCTTGGTTGACGCGCTGAGCATGACAACAGAGATGTCTTTGAATTTCGGTGAGCTTCGGATTTGCTCGAGCAATTCCAAGCCATTCAGGCAGGGCATCGCGATGTCCAGCAGAATGAGATCTGGCTGAAAATCTTCTATCTGAGCCAACGCTTGCAGCGGATCATTGACGCTGCAAACATGCTCGAATCCCCGTTTCGCTAAGCAGACCGAAACGAAGTGAGTCAAAATCGGCTCGTCATCGATTACCATGATTCTCGCATTTTCAAATTGAAAATCGAGCTCCACGGGAAGCAGATGTTCGAAGGATCTTCGGCTCATCGGAGTATCGGTAGGAGGATTCGGATAATGGAGATTAAAACATTCAAAGGTTAGGTTTCAATGAAAGTGTGGCAGTAAGAATCCGTCTAAGAAAACGATTGAAATCACTTTCGCAGTAGAGGCGAGGTGGGGTTTCACCAATTATGACGTTGCTGCCGGCTATTTGTCGGTTTTCGGCGGATCGTGTTTTGCTGGTTCGTAGCGACCGATTGATTTCAAATAAGGCGCGATTGACTCATCAAAATAGTTAAAGAAATAGTCGTAGCCTCCGCCGGGGTATCGCTTAATCCACGCTTCATAGGTGTCTGGCACATCGAGCATGAAACCTTGCCGCAAAACTTGCCGGGACGGAGCGTACCCATGTTTCTTGGCCCACGGAGCGAACTGTTTGTGGAAAACTTCTTGAAGGGCGATACAGGCTTCATACTCGAGACGTTGATTGTTCTCGACAAATTGATGCCGACTCAATTCACCTGTCAGCGACTGCTCATATAATTCCATGAAGCCGCCCGAGCTGGTCACGTTGATCAACTCAAAAAAAGCGGATGACCACATTTCGCTGAACGGCAACTCAACGGTGCGTCGGCCTCGCTTGACGCTCGACCGCAAGCGGATTTCGCCTCGCTGATCAGGACGCGGAATCGTATGCTCGGCAGCATAAGTATCGGATTTGTCCGCCAAGTCTGCTCCATCCCAGAATGTCTTTTGCGTGTTAACAGTTGTGCCGAATCGTCGCGCTGCCCATTTCCAAATTTCATCGTCGCTCGAAACCTTCACTACTTCTCCGTCAGCGTTGGTGTAGGAAGCCATCATCGGTCGATCGCGAAGCATCGCAGCGACTTGAAGATCGCCGTGTTTCAAGTCAACTTTTACGGGTTGAAGCTTACTTTGGATTGTCCATCCATCGGCTCCGGATTCCCAATCAATGTCCCACCACTGGCTGGTTACGGAAGAGTTTTTGAGCGTAACTGTTTTGGGGCCTCCAATGATTTTCCCCAAGCGGCCTTTGACCTGATCTCCCTTGATCGGGTTCGTTTTTTTAGTTGGGTTTACTTTAGAGTCAGGATCGACCAGTTGGTTTTTTTCTTTGGAGTTCTGCTTCCTCAAACCGGATGGCGTTTTAAAAACACTGACCCTGCCGGTTGCCTGAATCGAATCGCCGATGGAAAAGGGCGATTGCTTGTCGGAACGAGCGGTGGATTTGGCTGGTGCTTCGACAACTTGGGAGGTGCAACTCTGTGGAGGCAACGTGCACAAGCCAACGAGTAAACAAGTCAATCCGATGGAGCGGTTTCGTGCCGAAGCAAGAGATGCGTGGAACATTTTCTGTCGACAAAGCCGGGCGATGTTTCGTTTGATGATAGTCATGCCAACATTGTAGCGATAACTTTTGGC
>CAZPTT010000072.1:0-13732 GCA_964589435.1 uncultured Pirellulaceae bacterium | reverse complement strand
TCGGCAGATCCTATTTTGTTGAGAGTTTTACAATCAAATCGAAGTGCTTTTTGGAGACGGGCTGAACGGACAGCCGCGATCCTTTTTGAAGCAGCGGCATGCCTTCAAGTGCCGCAATCCCCTTGAGTTCTTCAAGCGGAATCAGCCGCTTGAATTTCTTCTGCAGTTTAATGTCGACCATGAACCAACGCGGCGTTTCCTGCTTGGACTTCGGATCGAAGTATCGGCTCTTGGTGTCGAACGCACTGAAATCTGGATAAGACTCTTTGACGATCTTGGCGGTTCCTGCAACACCCGGAGGCTTGGCGTTAGAGTGGTAAAACAGCACCCCGTCACCAATCTTCATGTCATCTCGCATGAAGTTGCGAGCCTGATAGTTTCGCACTCCGTCCCAGCAAGTTGTTTTCGTTTTCTCTGCAGCAAGATCCTCGATCGAGTATTTTTCTGGTTCGGACTTCATCAGCCAATAATTGGCAGCCATAGTATTCCTCTAGTTTTCGATTTCTGAGAGCTCGAGCGGTCGGTTGGGCGTTGTTTTGAAGAACGCGATTGTTAATCGCCATCGAGGCTTCAACTAACAGAGTTTGAAGTGTCAAGTTTGACTTTGTCGTCTTCACCAGCGTGGGCATGCTCACGCGAGCGAGAGCATGGCACCAGTCATTTCAGGTTTGAAGAGCGAATTAGTTGCCACGCATGTTGCCGGAACGAAATGCTTCGGCCATCGCTTGTGGAACATCGGCTTCAGCCAAAACGAGTTGGGCACTTTGCTTGGCGACTTCCGCTTTCATTTCCTGCTCGTGGGCAATCGCTTCGGCGCGACGTTTTTCGGCAGCCGCCTGAGCCACGCGAGTATCGGCTTCGGCTTGGTCGGCTTGCAATCGTGCACCGATGTTCTCACCAACATCAATATCCGCGATGTCGATGGAGACAATTTCAAACGCCGTGTGAGCATCGAGTCCACGCTCAAGAACCGCCTTCGAGATTCGATCTGGATTCTCCAAAACGTCTTGGTGTTTATCCGACGAGCCGATAGAAGAAATAATACTCTCGCCGACTCGGGCGATGATCGTTTCTTCCGTCGCTCCACCAATCAATTGCTCGAGGTTCGTTCGAACCGTCACGCGAGCACGAATTCGAAGCTCAACGCCGTCTTTGGACATCGCGCTGAGAACGTTTTTGCCACTTCGCTGAGGATCCGGGCACTCAATGACTTTGGGATAGACAGAAGTTCGCACAGCATCCATGACATCACGTCCAGCCAGGTCGATCGCAGCAGCGCGATCAAAATCCAGATCGATGTCAGCACGTTGAGCAGCGATGATCGCGTTGATGACTTTCATCACGTCGCCGCCGGCCAAGAAGTGAGCTTCCAGCATGTCGGTCGTAATGCCGCCATCCTTTTTCGAAATGCTGAGGCCAGCCTGCTTCGCCATAATCTTGGCGGTGACAATGACTTGCGGGCGAACTTTTCGGAAACCCATTCCAATGAGGTTCGTCATGCCGACGTGTGCACTCGACGTGTAAGCCTGAATCCAAAGTTTGCCATAGGTCAGAAATGCCATGAATAGACCGAACGCAATTAGCCCAACGAACGCGATGCCGATCCAAATCGCCGTGTTGATCAATTTGTCGTTCTCGCCTTCGGCGATCAAAAAAGTGCTCAAGAAGTTGATGGTTTCAAATTGATGAGCAGGATCAAAAAGTTGACTTGGTGTCACAGTTGCCTCGATGATTCAAACAGATTTTTGATGTCAGTACGAACGTTCACAATGTTGATTCTTGACAGTATTCATCATAACGGTTTTTTCGACGTGACAACAGTAAATAGAATCGTCGGTGAAATCACACAGGAAAAGAAGTTTGCGGGGATTGAACTCCGATGGTAAAAACGGATGTCCAATTCAACGAAAGCCAATATGCCCGATTCTCCCTCATTTCACCGAACCTTTGCGACAGGTCAAACGGCGCGCTCGGCGTTCACGCTTGTCGAGCTGTTGGTGGTGGTTGCAATCATTGGTATTTTGATCGGGATGCTTTTGCCGGCGGTTCAGCAAGTCCGTGAAGCTGCGCGCCGAATCAAATGTGCTAACCATGTCAAGCAACAGTCTTTGGCGATGCTTGGTTATGAAAGTGCCCACGGAAAATTTCCGCCAGGTTTTAGCTTTCCCGACGGCTTGCTTTGGACCGGATACATTTTGCCGTATCTTGAGCAAGGCAACGTCTACAAGGGTATCGACAAGACCAACCCTTGGCATGGTCGCGACGGACAGACAGGAAACACGGCGGCGATGGGTCAAGTCTTCGAGATGTTTCAATGCCCCTCCTCCAACGTGCCGACTTTGCAGTTCGACCCATTGGCGCAGACCGATCGATCGCCTTCATGCTATTTGGCGTGTGCAAGTGGTTTGAACAATCGCGAATCGGGTGCGCATCCCTGGTGTGGAATGGATGACGATGAAGGGTTTGATGAATCCGATGGTATCTTCTTTCTCGGAAGCCAGACAGAAATTTCAGATATCTTCGATGGCTCGTCCAATACGGTTTTGCTGGGAGAGTCGCTACCGGATCAGGACTTGTTCGGAATCGACTATTCGGGCAACAAGCAAAAGGTCGATCACTGGTGTGTCGGTTCGTCTGAAGTTGGCCGTTACGGCAACATTTCGTCAGGCGAAATTTCCGAATGCCTTGGCTCGACTGCCTGTCCGATTAACTCGATCAAGATTGAGGATTCTCCAATCAATGACAAAGAACTCAGCTTTGGTAGCAATCATCCCGGAGGCGTGAACATGGCGTTTGCCGATGGCCACGTTCGGTTCGTCAGCGAAGATGTTTCGAAAGCCGCGTGGGAGGCCGCCGGCACCCGCGACTGGGGCGAGTTCAGCCGCATTGATTAATGGTTTGATTCACTATTACTGAGCATCTCCAATCAGACGACCAGCTTCAAAGAACTGGGATTCTCTGCTGGACTCTTCTCTTGATGAGTTCGCAAATTCTATTGGCGTGGATTGCCAACGCAATTCTTACTCACACACACCCTTTCGCTGTTTGGGCTCAAACGATGTTGGCTTTTGTCGTCGCGTCAACAGTCGTTATTGTTGTTGTTCGTCCTCGTCAACGACTGAAGTTTCTTCTCGCGACACTGCTGGCCACAACCGCGGCCGCTTTGGCGATCATCGGCCTACGGCGAATCGGCAATTATCTTGACTTGTTGGGTTCGCTCCCTGCCAACCTTGAATGGTACGGCATTGGTTTGTTAGCGATTGTAACCCTGGTGGTTTGCTGCTTCGTGGTTGTCGTTTCTTCGCCGATCAGTCGTTTGCGTTGGGCTCGTTTGCCAATCAGTTTCGCGATAACCATCGCGGCCGGATTAACGAGCTACGCGCTTACCCAAACACCGTTCTTGATTCCCAATTCGCCGACGAAGATTCTCAATGAGATCGTGCGACTGGAAGCAAATAGAAATGGCCTCCAGGAGTTCGACGCTCAATCGCTCAGTTTTTATTTAACGGCCGTCGGTCGAGAATCTGAGGCTCATCAATACGTGGAGCAAGATGTCAACTTGCCGATCGAGGGAGTTAACAGCGAAGGTTTCCAGGCGAATGAGTGGAGGAAGCAGATTTTGGAAATCGCGAAACGCGAACGCATCGTAATCATCATGGAAGACCATCACACTCCACTTCAGCGAGAATGGATTCAGCAAACGTTGGGAATTTTTCGAGACGCAGGATTCGATCACTACGCTGCCGAAGGTATCGGTGAATGGTCGACTTCTCTGATGCGGCGTGGCTTTCCAGTTTGGTCAACCGGTTTTTACACTGGTGACCCGTCGTTTGGGAACCTGCTGCGTTGCGTACATGCGCTAGGTTTCAAAATTCACGAATATGACGTGGCTCGACCGGACCCTGGTCAACGGGAAGAAGGCCAAGCCACCGCGCTGGCGAGAATTTTTGCGTCAAGTTCCGATTGCAAGTTGCTGATCCATTCTGGCCCTGGTCACGCTGAGAAATTTGCCAGATCCGGAGTCGATGAAGCGATGGCCGCGCGGCTTTGGAACATGACAGGAGTCGAGCCCTACTGCATCCTGCAATCCAGTCCGCCGTCGGTATCACCCAACAACATTGCCAACTATCAAAAAATGATCGAATCCGCTCAGGTCGAAACAGAATCGAAAATGATCAGCCCCTTGCCGGATTGGTTACTCGAGTATGGTTTGCACCGAAATGCGTATGATGCCTATGTTGTGCATCCGAGCGCTAGTGATTGGGATGCGGCTAAACTTAACCGGCAACCACTTGCTGGAAATGAATTGATAGAAATCTCGATCGTTTGGAAACATTCGACCGACGTAGAGTATCCAATCGTAATTGGCGTTTATGACAACGACGAACCCGCCAACGCTGTGGCGATTGACCAATTGATGATTCGGAAAAGCGACGTTGAAAATGGCACAGTCCGATTTGAACTTTGGTCCACTCAAGAAACGTACAAGATCCGAGCTCACTCAGTGTCAGGCTCATTGGACATTGCCGTTGAGCGTTCCGACAACGAGACAGATATTGTTATCCGCCTGCGATAGCCAGTGAATTAATCGATCCAGCCACCGCCAAGCACACGATCGCCATCGTAGCACACGACGGCTTGCCCAGGCGCGACGCCGTTTTGAGGTTCGTCGAAATCAATTTGGATTTTGCCTTCGGGCAACACTAACGCCTTCGCAGGTTTGGCAGAACTGTTGTAGCGAATTTGTGCGCTACATTGGAATTCTTCCGCGGGCGGGTCGACCAGCCAATTGGTATTGCTTGCCGTCAAAGAGGCGCATCCCAGTTCATCGATCGAACCAATTACCACGCGACGCGTGTTCGGTTCAATTCGCACAACAAAATAGGGTTCGCCCATCGCGACAGCTAATCCGCGACGTTGGCCGATTGTAAATCTCTCAATGCCCGGGTGTTGACCGACAACTTTTCCGTCGGTCGTCACAATCTCGCCGGCCAGTTCGCCACCTTCGTCGCTGACGACATCACCGCGGCGCTGTCGGACAAACTCATCGTGTTTGCCTGATGTTACAAAGCAAATTTCTTGGCTGTCTTTTTTCTCGGCAACGTTCAGTCCCAGTTGGCCAGCGATTTCACGGATAAATGGTTTCTGGTATTGGCCGACGGGCAACAGCATCCGCTGCAAGTATTTTCGCTTGATGCCAAACAGCACATATGACTGATCTTTCCCGTCGTCGACGCCGCGAGTCAGGTGAATTTGGTTGTCCCGATGCTCCAACTGTGCATAGTGGCCGGTCGCCAAGAATTCGGCACCCACACTGTCGGCGTAATCGAACAGCTTGCCGAACTTGATTTTGTTGTTGCACATCACACAAGGATTGGGAGTGCGACCAACGGTGTATTCATCGACGAAGTAATCAATGATGCCGCGAAACTCCTCTTCAAGGTTGAGCGCATAAAAGGGAATTCCCAATCGCTCAGCGACCCTTCGACCGTCTTCGGCATCCGAGGCACTGCAGCAACCTTGCTTGTGATCGGCTCGATTATTGAGAACGGGCAGCAGCGGAGAACTGTCCACCTTTCCGTCGATCGCACATGCAGATACGGCTTTTTCACCGTGGCGCATGAATACGCCGATCACCTCGTGGCCTTGCTCGATCAAGAGATGCGCTGCAACGCTTGAATCGACGCCGCCCGACATGGCCAATACGACTCGCGACACCCTAAACCCTTTCAAAACAACTTCCGAACAGTTTCCGCTCAAAACACCAACGATTGCTGGCAAAATGAAAGCGACCTAAAGTCTAGAACCAAGACCAAAAGAGGACAACCTTTGCGGCGATTTGTGGGTTTAACCTTCCGTTTCGGCAAGTCCGTCGCTATGATTCTCACTCACGGACAGGGTTCGAACTAAGGTGGTTCAGCCAAAAGTAGCTTAGCAAAAATGGTTCAGCCCAAGTGATCGGAACAACTGGTCAATCGAACCAGTTTTAGAACGATCCGCCGTTTCTGAAACGATTGCAATCGCGACACGCTTTCCAACAGCCGCCAACTATTAGCAACTGTAAATAATCAGTTGCAAGTGGCCAGCTCTAAATGGCCAGCCATCGCCGCTTCTGGTTACCCGACGTGGATTCTCCCGAGCTTGATTTCTCAGACATTGGCTGAAGAAATGAGACTCGAAACAAGATGTTTAAGATCGCTTTAAAAACTGGCTTGAAATGACGCAACGAAAAGACATTCGCAACATCGTAATTATTGCCCACGTTGATCATGGTAAGACGACTTTGGTCGATTGCCTGCTCCGGCAAAGTGGACAGTTTCGCGAGTCGCAACTGACGGGCGAACGAATTCTTGATTCAGGTGACATCGAAAAAGAGCGTGGTATCACGATTCTCGCCAAGAACATCGCGCTGCCTTACAAAGGCGTCAAGATTAACATCATTGATACGCCCGGCCACGCCGATTTTGGTGGTGAAGTTGAACGCGTCTTGAAGATGGCCGACGGAGCGTTGCTGCTTGTCGATGCAGCCGAAGGGCCGATGCCACAGACTCGTTTCGTGCTAGGCAAAGCTCTCGAGGCGGGCTTGAAGCCGATGGTCGTTGTCAACAAAGTTGATCGTCCAGATGCTCGCGTTGCGGAAGTCGTCGACGAAGCGATGGAGCTGATCCTGGAAATGGGAGGCGAAGATTATCTCGATAACTTCCATTTCATTTACGCTTCCGCCAAAGACGGTTACGCAACGCACGATTTGGATAACTTGAGCGGCAACATGGAACCGCTTTTGGATATGGTCGTCGAGCACGTTGAACCGCCAACCATCTCACCTGGCAAGTTTCGTATGGGCGTCACGACGATGGACTGGTCGGAGTTCGTTGGGCGAATTGCTGTGGGTCGCATCGACAGTGGGTTCATCAAGAAGGGCCAAACGATCAACGTCATCAAGGCCGATGGCAAACCAAAAACTGCCAAAATTTCTAACTTGAATGTGTTCGATAAATTGGGACGCGTCGAAGTCGAACGCGCCGAGGCTGGCGAGGTCGCCGCAATCATCGGGCTGGAGAATATCGAGATTGGCGACACGATCTGCGATCTAGACGTTACCGAGCCACTGCCGAGAATCTCGGTCGATGAGCCGACGTTGGAAATGATTTTTACCATCAATAGCTCCCCGCTGGTTGGCAAAGAAGGAAAATACGTGACCAGTCGACAGCTTCGTGAGCGACTGATCAAAGAATTGGATCGAAACGTCGCGCTTCGAGTGCGACCCATGGAAAGCGGCGATTCTTTCGCCGTCGCGGGACGCGGTATTTTGCACCTGGCCGTTCTGATCGAAACGATGCGGCGAGAAGGATTTGAGTTGTCCGTTGGTAAACCGCAAGTCGTCATCAAAGACATTGAAGGCGTAAAAAGCGAACCGTTTGAAACACTGGTCGTCGAAGTTCCAACTGACAAGTTCGGTCCTGTTATGGAATTGACCGGCAACCGGCGAGGCGATCTGCTGGAAATGTCTTCACGAGGAGAGTTTACGCTTGCCAAATTCGTTATCCCGTCACGAGGGTTGATTGGCTTGAGAACTCGATTGCTGAATGCGACTCAAGGTACGGCGATCATCAATCATCGCTTCCTTGAATTCCGCCCTGTCGAAGGAGATATTCCTCGACGTCAAAATGGCGTGATGATTTCGATGGCAGCCGGTAAAGCCGTTGGGTTTGGCCTGTTTGGATTGCAGCAACGAGCTGAAATGTTTGTCGCTCCTGGCGATCAGGTTTACGAAGGCATGATCGTTGGTGAAAACGCGCGGCCCAATGATTTGCCGGTCAATCCGACGAAAGAAAAACAGCTTACCAACATGCGTGCGTCTGGAAGCGACGAAAATATCCAGCTTAAACCGCCTCGGCTGTTCAGCTTGGAGGCGGCGCTGGAATACGTTGAAGATGATGAATTGGTTGAGATCACACCAACGCAGATCCGCTTGAGAAAAATGCTCCTCAAAGAATCCGATCGCAAACGAGCTGGCCGGGCTCAAATGTCGGCCAAATGATCAGCGTCGGAAATAATAAGCGTCGGATAAGGCAAATCGCACGAGTGGGCAGTGCCCACTCTGCTGTTGTCATTCCTAAATCCAGCTAACGTCGATATCGAAATCCAATTCCATCGCCAAATGGGATTCGCTTGGGTTTTTTCCAATCAGCCGACTGTCAACCTGATCGGAGTCAAGACGTGAAACTGGCGGTTGAAATGGATCGGGATCAGTATTCAAAGTCGGCTCATGGGCGTGCTGACGCTCTAATTCACGCAAGCCGTTGTCCAACTCAATACTGAATTCTACAAATGATTTTGCAGTCACATCGATCAGTTGATCGAAACGGAAATCGGCCAAGTTGATAGCCGAACGGTTGGAAAGGTGATTGGTCATCTAAAGTCTCCGGTAAGAATTGGAGACAGTCCTTGTCAGAAGATCGTGCAGTCGTTGCACGGCAAGTCAAACAACACACGGTTGTGTATCAATGTTTGCTCAGCGACATCATTGCAGAATCTTGAAAACAACGCGCTACCAGTTTTTTGCCTGATAGCATCGACAGGATGGCGTTGGAAAATTCACGTTCAACGTAACGTTGTGTTGGTTTGCCAAGCTCTTCGCACATCAGGACTGAATTGATTGGTGCCACGCTCTCGGTCGCGCAAGCATGCCCACGCAAGCGAGGGCATGGCACCCAAAAAAAATAGTCAACTCAGCATTCACGAACCAGTAGGCAAAGCAAGGGCTCACTGCGTAAGAATTTTTCTCATGTGCGCTTCGTCGGCGAGAAAATGTCGGCGAGAAAATGTCGGCGAGAAAATGTCGGCGAGAAAATGTCGGTGAGAAAATGTCGGTCGATGAAACTTTATTTGAGCCAAACATTTGAAACTAGATTCGCCAGTTAGGTTTTTTGCTCATCCATTCGTCGTGCGAGATTTTCATCCAGGCCTCTTGGTCAACTCCCAAACCGTCGGCGACGCGATTGATGTAGTTGAAGTATGAAATGACTTGGACGGCAACTGTGATTTGTTCGTCGCTCAGACCCACTTCTCGTAGTTCATCAACGTCCGACTGACCCACTTCGCCTGGCGTCAGTGTTAGTTTGACGGCATAAGCACACATTGCTTGGTCAACCAAGCCGAATCCACATTCGCGATAGTCAAACACAATTTGTTGAGCTGCCGATTCGTTGCCAGATTCCAGACCGAAATCTCTTGCGTGCGAAAGCGTTCAGTAAAAACAATCGTTGACGTTGCTGACGACGGTTGCCAACATTTCTCGTTGAGCGGCTGACAGGCTGTTTTCTGATTTCATGACGGCCACATAAAAGCCCATCGAACCTGCCGCGCTGGTTCCGTCTTGGCTCATGACTCGAATGATATTGGCAATTCCGCCCGCCCGTTGGATTGCCGATTGGTACAGGCGCCCCACCGATCCAGTTGCATTCTCTGGAGAAACTTGTTCGATAAACGCCATCTTGTTCCGTTCGGTTGAACCACTGGATAAACTTCGCCACGGATTCTACAACAACTAGTAGCGGTTCGTGCTTCGAATCTTCAGGCAGAAGCCATGCATGGGTATTCGCACGGCCAATATTATCTTGCTGTTAATCTACTCCCAACTGTTTAGGAGTCTTCATGGTGCGGCAATTGATTTCGACTGGATCCGATTTTGAGAAGACAGCAGGCTATTCTCGAGCCGTCGTTCAAGGCGACTGGTGTTTCGTTTCCGGGACGACGGGCTATGACTACGCGTCGATGGAGATGCCAACGGATGTCGAGGAGCAAACCAGGAATTGCTTGGCCACAATTGAAAAAGCGTTGATTGATGCTGGATTTAAGTTGGCCGACGTGGTCAGAGCACATTATTACATCACTGATCAAAGCTTTGCCGATATCGTTTTTCCTGTGTTGGGGAAGACGTTTGGCGAAATTCGGCCCGCCGCCACGATGGTTGTTTGTGGCTTAATCAAGCCAGAAATGAAAATCGAAATTGAAGTGACAGCCTTGAAGAGCTGAATCGCAGTGGCACGCCGCAGCGTTTTTAAGCGCGAGCCGTTGGGGCGGTCCTGAAGTCTGAGCGGAACGGCGCTTGCCGCCGTGGGTCTTTCAAGAAAAGTAGCGGTGCGGCGCGAGCCGCCCGGTCAGCTTGTTGACTAAGTATGGTTTGGCCAAATAGATCCGGCCTGTTTTTAACGCTCAGTCGAAGCCAAAGCATGCGGCCCTGCCATCGAAGCCGTCCGGTTGACGCAGTGGTTTTCTCGAAAACCTAGCCAAGCATTTTCTCAATTTCTTTCTTCACGACGTCGGTATCAGCAGGAAGATACTTCGGTGGATTTGCGTGTTCGCTGTTGACGCCTGCCAGTTTTGATTCGTGGTAGCCGACTTTGAAGTCCGTGAACTTCAATCCATGAGCCGTGCTGATGACAACCGTTCGGTCGGATGGTTTGATCTCGCCGCGGTTGACCAGTTTTTCGAGAACTGCAAGCGCGACACCAGTGTGCGGGCAAGTAAACATGCCAGTCAAATCGGCTTTTGCGCAGGCCGCCGCCAATTCGTCTTCGGTGGCTTGCTCGACGATACCATTGGTCTCTTTGACCGCGCGAACGGCTTTTTCGTAGCTTACCGGGTCGCCGATGCGGATTGCATTGGCTAACGTTTCGCCAGCCGTCACGGCGACTTTGTCGGTGAACCCATTTTTAAACGATTGGTAAAACGGATCGGCTTTGGCGGCTTGTGCGGCGACCAGTCGAGGCATTTTGTTGATCACGCCCAGGTCTTTCATTAACTGAAACCCCTTGTGCAGCGCGCTGATGTTTCCGAGATTCCCGACGGGGATAATGATCCAATCAGGGACTTCCCAATCGAACTGTCGGCAAATTTCGATGCCAACTGTTTTTTGGCCTTCGATACGTAAACTGTTCATTGAATTGGCGAGGTAGACACTGTTGTCTTCGGTTACCTCTTGGACGATCTTCATGCAGCCATCAAAATCGGTATCCAACGCCATGACGTGGGCACCGTTGGCGACTGGCTGAATCAGTTGCGCCGTACTGACTTTGCCTGCCGGCAAAAAAATGATCGCGGGAATTCCAGCGTAAGCAGCATACGCCGCCAGTGCGGCGCTGGTGTCGCCCGTGCTCGCGCACGCAACTGCTTTAACCGGATTGTCCTTCATCGTCATCATCTGCTTGACGACGCTGACCAAGACTGTCATTCCCAGGTCTTTGAAACTACCCGTGTGGCTGTTGCCGCAAAGTTTGATCCAGAGATCAGGGACGTTTAGTTGCTTGCCCAGCCTTTCGGCCCAGAACAGGTTTGTATTCCCTTCACACATGCTGACGATGTTTTGGTCTTGGAGACTAGGGATCACCCATTCGCGCATTGCCCAAACGCCGCTGCCGAACGGCCAGTTGGTTGTCGCAGCGCGCGAATCAAACAACTGCTGCCACTTATAGGCAATTGTGTTTTGCAACATCTCTCGGTCATGGTAGACCTCCAGCAGCGAATTGCATTTCGGGCAACGGTAAATGACATCGTAAATCGAATGCTTGCCTTCACAGCCATTGAAGCAACGAAAGTAGGTTGTTTGGCTGTTAGTATCGTTTGCTGCGGCGGGCGATTGAATTGACATGTTGATCCTGTTGGGAACGTCGGCTCGGTTCAAAATGGCTTGGGAATTGCGATCGGTTTGTTTTTCGATCTGCTTTGAAAGTCTGAGCCAAGATGATAGATGAATCGATAGCGCTGGGGCAAACGCAACTTGGATAATTTGAAAAAATCAAAATCTTGTCAACCTAGCAATCTAGTTGGGGAGAAAGCCACTATCGAGCGATGCTTGGGCGAGCATCAAGTGGAGGCTTGATTTGATCAGTAAACTACGCCGAACCGTCGCGAGCTTCGTCGCGCATTTTGATTTTCAGCGTGTCAAATTCGCGCATGAACCGAGGATGGACGAGAAACATCAAGCTGGCCGGCTGTTGCTGCGAATCGACGGCTTCGGGAGGCCCGCTACCGAAGCACAGCACGCATTGCGATATTTTGATTTTCGTTTTTTCTTTGACGGTTTTGGTTCCGTTTTCCTCTTTCTCGCCTCTCAAGAATGCTGCAATCATCCAGCCAAGGGGCCCCAATAAAAAGAGTCCACCCAAGTTCAACAAAATAGAGAGACCGCTTTCGCTTTCACCGGCAGGGCGCTCAACAAAATCAACATGTTTGACGGTCACCCGATTGTCGGTAAACATGCCGCAGCTACAGCAAACGTCCGGCAACGGATCGAATTTGGTGACCCATGCATACTCAGATTGTGAATCGTGTTGGAAAGACATCGAAGTAGGAGAAAAGTGGATGGGGTAGAATTCGGTCTTGTATTTTAAGACTAGCGATGATGGGCACGGCTGGCAAATAGAAACAAGTGGACGAGTATTTGATCAAATGAATGTTTCGAAGAATTCTCCAGCTTTGTCATTCTACGTGTCAGCGGAAGTCAGAGTTTCATTTCTTGTTTGAGGCAGGATTGAGTTCATGTCTGATCCCAACCAGTACGTTGAAACGCCTCGCGATTTTGGCTCAAGTCATGATCCTAAAAATAATCGTAAAGCCGGAACGGGCGCGACGGACAATCAGCGAAACGTTCTCCCACGCCTGATTCGGCTTCTCAAGGCAGCAGGTTGGCTGGCCGTTGTGGGGACTGCGCTGGCCTTGTTCGCTGACTGGAATTGGTTGGCCGATATGGTTTGTAACTTCAAAGTTCAATACGTTCTTCTCTCGATTCCCGCTGCCATCGTTTACGCATTGGGCAAGTGTTGGAAAATAACCGCCCTGCTCTGTTTCGGAATCGTTTACAACCTGGCTGGCATCCTGCCCTATTTTGTCAACGTTCCGCAGCCACGTGCCAGAAACGAAGTAGAAAGGCTGATGTCATTTAATCTGCTCCGAACCAATACAGATTATCAGGCGACAATCGATCAAATTATCTCGGAAGATCCAGATTTCATTTTCTTGATGGAAGTACATTCAGGCTGGAAGACGCAATTCGAAAAGTTGAAATCAAGTTATCCCCACCAGAAAATCGTCAGCCACCAAGGCTATACCGGCGTGGCGTTTCTTTCCAAGCGTGAATGGCAAGCCGTCGAAGTTTTCGATTCCGGTGTGATTTCGAATCCGTCGATTGATGTCACCTTTGCGGCGAATCCAAACCTTTCCAAATCGCTGCCATTGCGGATCATCGCCACACATCCTGTACCACCATTTGGTGCAGCGCTCACCCAATCGCGAGAAAAGCAATTGATCGCTATCGCCAAACGTATTTCCAGCAACAATGAGCTCTCAGAAACGCCTCGAGGCAATCTAGTAATCGGCGATTTCAATTTGACACCGTGGTCTCCCAGCTTTTCCAGAATATTGGCTGCGGGTGAGCTTAGTGATGCGACGTTGGGATTCGGGATCACTCCGACGTTGGCTCCGCTACCGACTTGGATGGGAGGATTGAAGGTCGATCACATTCTGAAAAATGAATTGATCGCGACCAGTGACTTTCGTGTCAAAGCAAACTCCGGTTCGGATC
Organism: uncultured Pirellulaceae bacterium; assembly: GCA_964589435.1. Classification (GTDB taxonomy): domain Bacteria; phylum Planctomycetota; class Planctomycetia; order Pirellulales; family Pirellulaceae; genus Mariniblastus. The sequence continues at coordinate 147 of CAZPTT010000072.1, read as the reverse complement.
ATCACATGTTGATCTTTGATTTTTCTGTGAACCAGTTCTAAGTTCTCGTTTTTGCAAATTTTGCCCGTTGAAAACGAGCGATACTTTTGGTTGGGTTGGGGTTGATAAATCATGGGGTGTTTAGATCCGCGTGGCCCATGAATAATT
>CAZPTT010000071.1:0-31869 GCA_964589435.1 uncultured Pirellulaceae bacterium | reverse complement strand
GATCGAGGCTACTTGGTGTATTTCTTTTTTGCTTTTTGAGTAGATTGGGTGAGGCAGTTTGTCGATCTGTTTGCAGATTGCATCAGTCGCTTTGGCGATGCCGCGAGAAAGTGCCATCGGGTCGTAACCAGATGCGATCATCTTCAGGCCTTCGCGGAAGATGGCTTCCGCCAACACGGTGGCGGTCGTCGTTCCGTCACCAGCAACATCGTTTGTCTTGCTGGCGGCTTCTTTAACGAGCTGAACGCCCAAGTTTTCGAATGGGTCGTCAAGTTCGATGTCTTCGGCGACAGTCACACCGTCTTTGGTGATTTTTGGACTGCCCCAGCCTTTATCCAGAATGGCGTTACGACCGCGTGGGCCAAGTGTACTACGAACTGCACGCGCGAGCTTTGAAACGCCTTCGAGAAGGGGCTTTCGCGCGGCTTCGTCAAATACCATTTGTTTTGCCACAGGAATCCTCCGATTGATTTAAGTGAAATTGTCGGAGACAAACTCCGACTCGATTTGAATTGTTTTTTGGTTGGAATCGAGGCCGAACGTGATGACGCAAAATTGGCAGGCGCACCGATACCGTGAGCCCCTAAACGCAATCACTGTGCCAACTGTCGGGATTATATTTCGATGTCTCGAATTCGAAAAAACGCCGGTATCTAAACGCATTTTTTCACCGAATCAAATTTCCATTGGCCACTGGATTTCGGTACTTCTCGGCGCGGTTACCAAGTCAGCCGGCATCGCCCGGCCTTAACCAGATTTTGAATGACAAACTGACAGCTTGACCATTCGCCCAGCCCGTAAGTGGAGCCTATTTGCCGATTCGAATTGCGGCAATAAAAGACAATGAACGGCCGTGAAATCGTGCAAGAAAGAATCAAACCATGAATTTATGCTTGACCAACCACTCACTGATACATATCAATTGAATGTAATGCATAACTTTTATGCATCGTATTTTGTGGTATTAGAGGAAACATGAAAGAAGACAGAGATTTTGCACGGACGACAATCACCGTGCCTATGGAACTAAAAAAACGAATGAAACGAGCCCGTGCTTTGGCGAATTGGTCGTCTGTGGCCTGTGAAGCGTTTGAACAAAAGCTCGAAGAGCTAGGGCCGATCGAGGAAATCTCGACGGTCGAAGCGGCTATCGAACGGATGAAAAACATGAAACCGGCCAATGACAACTCCGATTCCAATTCCGCAGAAGCCGGATTCGAAGCAGGGCAGAAGTGGGCGATGAACGAGGCTTCTCCCCAACAGTTAAGCCGCTTGGAAAAATTCAAAGCCGACGTGGGTTACAGCTGGGATGACCACTTGAAAACACCCGACGGCATGCGAGGTCTAACCGAATGCGTCAAACCTCATGACGAAGGAGCGGGCGAAGACTTTGAAAATCGCCATGGGCCGAGCAACCGGGGGGTGAGACGAGGAGGGCCAGGGCGAGGAGGGCATGGGCGAGGAGGCCGTCGACACCGTCGCGGGCCAGGTCATCGCTGGCACGGCCGAAAAATTTGGCGTTCAATTCTGGAAGCCCGGCCAGAAGACAGAAACTTCTTTCCTGCCTTCGCAAACGGTGCACTCGATGTTTGGAAGCAAGTGAAAGACAAACTTTAAGAGCCGCCGGCCAACTCGCCGGTCACACCCGCCACGCAGCTTGTTACACAGCGTTGCCTTGACGGGACGTTCTTTCGCGAAACGTATTCTCGCATCGGCATGACTTCGAAGTTCTTCTTCAGCAGGCCCATGCAAGAATGCAGCAGAGCGATCTTCTTAGCGGCTGGCTGATTCATGGCAGGAAAAAAGCTCAAATCTTGATCGTCGTCTTCACCCAGAAAATCCAGCGGGTGCAACAGGAACGAAGGCTCGACTCCCGTCAAACGACAAAGCTTGAGGGCTTTCCAAAAATACATTTTGGCCAGCATCGGTGAATAACCACCCAAGAAATGCAGGTAAGTTGCATGAATCGGAACTTTGAAAATCGGCATCGTCGTAACAGGAACTTCGACGATGCTTTTTTCTCCAGACGTCCACTTAAAGGGCTTGTTGGACTGAAAACCATCTTTCCAACTTCCAAACAGATCCTTGCGTTCTTCTTTTTGTTGACTGGACAAATTCGAACGAATAAACGAATAGGCTCGCGCGATTGGCCCAAGATACGTCGGAAACGTTGAGCAATCGTACTCATAACCTCGACGGATCATCGTTTTCAAAACTTGATCCGAAAGACTAAACCCGGGACCGCGAAAACCAACCGTGCGTTTGCCAGTCACCGCTTCGATCGCGTCTTCGGTCTTCTGAAACTCATCCTCCAACTGTTGCGGCGTGTAAAGATGGAGCCACGGCTCATGAAGAAACGAATGATTGGCGATTTCGTGGCCGGCATCCGATATTTTCTTGATCGCAGCGTGGTTTTTTTCCAGCGCAGCGTCCTGGCCAATAATGAACACGGTTAGCTTGGTATCAAAGGCATCGAGGAACTCAAGGATTCGCGGGACAACGGTGTCCAAGTAACTTGGATAGGATTCCCAGTTCGGATCCCCATGGGTTTTCAGATAAGACCACTTGTTATCGAGATCCATCGAAAGACTGGAAAGTGGAAGTGATTTACTCATGGTGTCTATGCTGAAAATCTAGATGTGAATTCAAAACTAACTGAGGCTGTCTAGCAACTAAGAAATCTGAGCAAAACGGCATGCGTTGCCGCCGCGTTAAGATCCTTTATCTCTTGGAGACCAGTTTTTTGATGACTTGGCAAAAACTGTCTGCGGTCGTCTCGGACGAGATAGAAGCAACAGCCTGCTTGGCGGTTTGCCCCATGTCAAATCGTTTCGCCGGCTCACAACTGAGTGCGTTTTCGATGGACGCGGCAAGACTTGATTCCGACGTTGGGTCAAATGACCAACCGGTCACCCCATCTTCAACACAAGCCTCGACTGACTGGGCAAACTTACTACCAAGCACGGGCAAACCCGAAGCCATGGCTTCGATGGGAACGAGCCCCCATTCGTCCGCCAACGACGGAAAAACGCAGATGTCGGCGACGCCATACTGCTGGGCTAATTGTGATGGGCCGAGATTTCCAAGCATATTGATGCTCAAATTGCTGGCAGCTAAATCCGACAATTGCCCCGAAAGCTCTCCGGAACCGGCCAGCAAAAACTCAACGTTATTGCCTGGATTGTCGCTGCACCATTTTGCCAGCGACGTCGTGAATTGGAGAATCCCCTTGCGTGGGCTCATCGCTCCGCAATAAATTAATTTGATTGTCGAAGCATCCGCATTGCTTACACGATCACCTTGGTAAACGGTATCTGAATCAATGCAATAGGGCAGATGAAACAATTGATCATCATCGATCGCCAAGCTCTTAAGATAGCGAAAACAACTTGGCCCGTTGTAAGTAAACGCATCGACACCGCGCCGAATAATACTTCGCAGTCGGCGTCGCAGAAACCCGCGTTCACTTTCGATGTGCTCGCTCATATTGCCAACCATCACAAGACTGTGATTGTTGAATCGCTTACGAAACCAACAGGCCAGTAAAGTTCGAACGCCCATTTCGTAAGAGAATACGATATCAGGCGAGAGTTTCTTTAATTGCGATGTCGTATCGATTGGAAAGTGAATAAAGTTCGACTCTTGGAAACCGACCGAGTGTTTCCATTTAGCGGTATACATCCAGTTCTTTTGGATCCTGACATCGAGATCCGTCCACTGGGCTTCCCAAGCTCGATCGGGCTCCATCGAAACGGAAAGCAGAATCGTCAGCTTTCGAACCCGCTTCGCAAGTTCCCGATACGAGGCAACGTGATGCGGGCGAATGTAATTGTTAAGAATGACGACGTGAACGTCGAGAAATTCAGCAGGCCTTTCGCCTTCAGCAATCTTCGAATTCGGATCTGCTGCCGATCGTTTCATATCAGCCGAGGAGATTCCCGGAGATTCGCATACCGATCGGTTGTCGTTGACAGTCATTGGCTCGACTCCGAAGGGCCAACGAAACCAACAATTCCCATGTCACCCGACGTGGTTTTGCCTGAACAGTCAGCGTTAGCAAGACCAACGGGCTCTTGCTGATCAGTCGCAAAATCATCGCCTTCCGGCATCCATTGCGGCAGACACAATCCGGTGATCCAAATGATCGTTGGCATTCCGGCCAGGAACGAGAAAATCACATTTTCAAACAAACCGTTGACCAGAATGAAAGCGACAATCGCATCGGCAACAACATGGTGATTGGTAAACAATGAAATAATTCGCCCAATACACATTAGCAACGCGAGCAAGCCGCCGAAAACGCCCGTCGAGAACAGGACATTGATAATCAAATTGTGCGTGTAACTCGAGTAATCCTGCATGTAATATTTAGAGGTCGCAGCGCCGAATCCAGTTAGCGGTCGGTCGGCAACTTTGCGAATCGCAAACGCCCAAATATCGGCTCGTCCGGTTGCGGAGGTCAATTCTGATGTGTCACCAGATTTGGACAGGAACGAAAGTTTGTCTTCAATCTTATCGCTGATGTTCGACTGAGTACTAAGTGCCAGTAGCGTGACTGCTCCCATCAGCCCAACCATCACGTACGGCAACAAGTACTTCTTTTTGAGAAGTTCGGTTCGATTGGCCACGAAAAGAGCAACCCCCGTCGCCAATATGGATGTTCGGGATAGTGAACCGACTAGCGACATGCCAGCGAGAATGATGATCCCGATCTTAAACAAAGACCATCGACCGAGTTTCCAGCAAAGCAAGAATCCCAACACGATCGTCAAACCAGAAAACTGGCCCAGCGTATTTGGGTGAGCAAGTCCGCTCATGCGTGTTGTGAATTGCCCGCCAACGATAGGCTCTTCAAACACTCCAATTTCTGGAAAGAGAAGGAAAGCAACCCAAGACAGAACAACGAATAGGCTGAGCGAATAAAACAATGTTGCGAGGACAGTCAACGATCCCAGTTGGATAATCGCGGTGACCGTCATTAACGCAATGCAGACCATTGAGATCGCCGAAGCGAGCGATTCTGTTTGAGTAACTGACCCCGGTGCAGCAATGATGTAGCAACCAATGATCATGACAATCCAGAGCATTGGAAACGAAAAAAGCGTTTTTCGAACGCGAATGTCCGTAGCAAACCCCAACGCTCCATAAAGCCCACAACCGGCCAGCACCATCAGTTTGGCAAGGACTTGCTTGTCAAGCTCCACCGAATCCTTGTCGACCTGAACATCGACGAGATTTAGGAAACCAGCCATGAACAAAACGGCAATCCCGACCAGATCGATCAAGGGCAGGCTGCCAATAAACGACAGTTGTTGAAATGGATTTGAGCGGTCGATAAGCGACGGCGACTCAGGCGGCTGATCAGATGTTTTCACTAAGGACATGGACTGGCCTCCTCAGTGATTCTTCTCGCATCGTCGTGATGACGATTTTTTACATTGAGAACGACGGCCACCGAAATGATAACCATACTGACAGCTTGACCAAGACAAGCAGCGATCGGAATGCTCAGCAACTTTTGCTCTGGCCCGCGAATAACGCCTCCATAGACCATTGCGATATAGCCCAGCATCAAAAAGATACTTAAGACACGCGCCCAGACTCCAATCATTGGCTTGTCTCGCCCCTTCAAGAATCCATCGGCCGCCTGCAAGTATCCTTTGATGGCCGCAGCCGGCAATAACCAAAGTGCAAACGGAACGGCGGCTGAAAAAGCGGGCGGATACAGCATGACAATCAAGTACGGAACGATTAATGAGAAAACGATCGCGGCAACGGCTTGGAACACTGCTGTTCCGGCCATGACGCCCAACGCTTCTCGAAGTGTGATCTTACGTTCTTTATCAGCCCCTGCGTTGAATGTAAAAACCGCCAACGCGTTGGGGGCCACCGTCAGCATGGCGGCGGCGGGTACCGCAACAAAATAGTGCCCCGATTCTGTGATCGTCGCCAACGCAACGATCAAAAATATGTCGAGTCGCTCAAACAACTCCGAGGCAAGCATTGAAAGCGCGTAGAACCTGCCATTTATTAACAGCGTCCAGGGCCCCGGAACCGAGACTTCTTCGGAAGCCACCGCTCCAACCAGTTGCGAACTTGATAAACCAGTGGGCTCAAGTTGTGAGGTAGATTCTGATTTCGAATTTGCATAGCGCTGCTTCAATGTATCCCAAACATCCATGCCCCTAAGTGTGGGAAGCAATCCGACCGTTCTCGACAGCACGAACAGGAAACACATCATTGCCAAATCGGAAAGTCCGGAAATCAAATTGATCTTCGAACCGAATGTAATGATGACCAGCAGTGGAAACGACAACGCAAAAATCAGACGATTGATATTGTAAAACTTGAAATTCCGATTGCCCCGGTCGACGGCTGAAATCGTCAACTGCATGTGCTCAAACGGAACAAAGAGGCAGCAGAAAAGGCAAAAGTAAATCAGCGACGTCTTACCAACAATGCTCAGAACAATGACTGAAAGAATCGCTGCAAACAACGCGGTGATGATCCCACTGATCAAACCCAGCTTCGCCGCGGAAAATTTCAGAGAACGCGTATCCAAAGAGCCTTTGACGGCGTAACTATTGACGATTTCGATTCCGCCAAGCAATCCTGCATACAGCAAAACGTCGCGAGGAAAATACAAAGCCGTTCCAAACATCCCGCGGCCCTCGGGGCCAAGAATGTGAGCAATGATAATTCCCTGAACCAGAAAAACCCCAAAGATGGTCAGCGTCGTCAGGAATGTTGCGATGACACTTTTACGTTCGCCCTCTTCTGGCACCGCAGGCTCAGCTTCCAGCGGTAAACTATCCATCACCGAACCGACGGCTTGCGCAGTCGCAACGTCGCTCGAGATTTCTTGTTCGGATAGCTTCATTGATCAAAGTTCGAGTAATTTCGAAATTGGGTGCAAGCAGCACGAGAAGGAGTGAATCGTTCTAAACGGAGCCACGATGAAGCAATGCCAACAGAGCTGTCTCAACAATCAGTTTTGTATCGAACCAGAATCCACGTTTCTTGATGTACTCAAGATCCATTCGCATCCACTCTTCGAACTTCACATCTCGGCCGCCATGGGCTTGCCAAATGCAAGTCAGACCGGGCAACACCGTCAGGCGTGCCCGCTGCCAGGCAGCACAACCGTGTGATTCGCCAACTGGAAGGGGACGCGGACCGACGAGCGACATTTGCCCCAGCAAAACATTGACCAACTGAGGAAGTTCATCAACACAAGACTTCCGTAGGTATTTTCCAGTGGCGGTGATGCGAGGATCATTCTCGATTTTGAAAGCCGGTCCATCTTGTTCGTTTTGACCTCGGAGTGAATCCTGCTGAGCCTCTGCATCGACGACCATCGTGCGGAACTTGAGGATCCCAAACACCTTGCCGTCCTTGCCTTCACGCATTTGCCGAAAAAAAACAGGGCCCTTTGAAGACGCTTTGATCGCAATCGCCGCGACCAAAAAAACAGGCGAAAGTGCGATCAATCCTCCACCCGCGCCAACGACATCAACTGTCCGCTTCCACCAGGGCGTTGGCGACGACCGAAAGAACATCGACGAATCAGATACCCGGCGCGATGCGAAAGACGAATTACCTTGCGAGCCATCATGAACTTCTTGACTGACGGACTCTCCGTTTTTTGGTGCGTCCATCGGCGATCCCATGTTACCTTCGTCGTCATCGTCGACGTCTGGAACTCGCAAGGAGTCATCGGCTGGAAACATTGAGACCTCAGAGTCGATCGGGTTCTCGTCCGAGAGCAGCACGCACAACTCGTTTGCAAGTGTCAACGCGCCGTCCTCGCTAGTTTCAGGAAGAAGAACAGCGAGTTCAGTAGGATTGGAGTCCAGCCAGCCGATTGAATCTGAAATTCTGATTCGCTCGCGCAGTCGAGCAACCACCGCAGCGAGATCGACTTGAGATAGCGCCGGACTTACATCAGGAAAACGTATGATGGCAAATTCAGGCCCAACCTGGCGTCGATTGGAGCGCGAAATTTCCTTCTCGATTTCAAACCGGAAGGCTTCGATTGTCAGCACTTTCTCCGCTTGGCTCGAAGTCAGAAGCGATGAATCTTCGACTCGAACGGAATTCGATTGCTGGTTGGAGCGGATAATCATCTCGTTGTTGGCAGCTTTCTCTAGATGTTCGTCTTGGTGGGGAGCAAGTTTGACTAAGCCTTGTTAATCACGACACCGATAATGTCGCCACCTTGCTGTCGGACTTTTTGGTTAAATCGTTGAATCGCACGTTGATCAAGCTGATTTGATTCAACGGTTAAAATAATTCCATCGAGATGAGGAGTGAGTGAATGACAGGCCGTCAAGTTTGAAGCGATCGGAAGGTCAAAAATGAGATAGCCAAAATCGTTCGTTTTTTCATCGATAATGCTGGGCACCATATCAAAAGGCAATTCAATTGACTCTTGCTCAGAACCTCGGCCACAGCCAATGATTGCCAAATTGTCGACAGGTGTTTGGTGGATCGAATCCTTCAATTCGGCATCACATCGAAGAACTTCACTGAAGCCACTGCTTTTAGTCAGCCCCATTCGCCGAGAAACGTAAGGGCTACCGAAATCAGATTCTATCAACATGACTTTGCTTCGCGCGGCGGTCGTCAAGGCTGCGGCCAGATTAAAGCTAACGGTGCTTTTTCCAGCGCCTTTGTTCAACGAAGTAACACCGATGGCGAAGCCTTTACCGACTCGATGCTCCTCTTGAAGCTGGCTCCATTGAGAAACCTGACGAGCCAGCGCCAGAAAATGCGGGCGCAGACTTTGACTGGGCGAGACTCCTCTTCGACGAGCCATTTGACGATTACGTTGATTACGTGCGGAGTTTTCAATCATCAGTTCACCATATTTCGGCTGGAGTAAACCCGTGGAAGCGTGACAAGAACTGGAAGCCCAAGGACTTGTTCGACTTCGCCTTCGTTGAGAGAAGGGCTCAAGTGATTTCGTTCGTAAAAGAGGGCCGTCGCCAACGCAGCAAAACAACCGACAATGAATCCCAGCGGGAGAAAAATACTTCCCTTAGGGCTAATGTGTTTCAAGCCCAGCGTCGCGTCTTGGGCGACCGCAATATCAGAAATTTCTTTGTCATCAAGCAATGACATCGCCAATGCTTCACCGAGCTTTTGGGTTGAATCGCCAAGATATTTTCGTGCGACTTCGACGTTGCGCTGCAATTGATCAGCGGTGACTTCTGCGGTATTGACGTCTTCGAGTTTTTCTAGCGAAAGGTCATACTTCTCTCGCAACGACTTGAGCCGGGCAACCGAACCGGAGTAGCTGGTTTCCGCACGAATCAAATCGACTTTGATATCTTCATAAACTGGGTTCGACATCATGGCAGATTCAGTACGATCACCAACCATCGAATTAAGCGACGCTTTATTGAGTTTCAACTGCTGGTCAATTTCCAAAACCCGAGGGTGTTGGGCACTGTACTTCGCAACCAGACGATCACGCTCGGTTTCGAGTTCGAAGACTTTGGTACGAGAATCTTCATACGAAAGACGCTCGACTCCAGTTTTCGGCACGGCGATTTGAGCTTCGGTTTTTGCAATCAAGGACTGCAACTTTCGCAACGACTCGGCTCCCTGATTCACATTGACCTCGGCCATCAGCACATCATTCTCAAGCGTGCTTAAGATGTTCTGCAAAGTTGAACGTTCGGCACCAACGGACAGTACATTTCTTGAGTTGCGAAATTTCGCCAATTTTTCAACGGCATCTACGAGTTTCGACTCTTGCTGAGCATATTGACTATCGAAGAAACTGGCTGATCGTGCCGACGCATGAACTTTCAGATGGACCGAACGGGTGTGCTCAATAATACGGTCGACGATGCGTTGAGCCAATTTTGCCGAGTTAGCTTTAATGTAGATCGAGATAACCGAAGTCTTCTTTTCCGTGTGAACATCCAACGAAGACTCGAGCGCCTTGGTTGCTTTCTCTTTTTCACGCCGCGCCGCGTATTCCTCGGGTGTCATATCTCCAGAGCTTGAAGAACCAAACTTTGGAAGTGAAATTTCAGGAAGCCAACCGTCCCATGGACTCGCCAAAATTTCCGCTGCACCAATATCGTCAACAACGGCTTCCAAAACAGCACGACTGCCAATGAATTCAACAACTGATCGAATTTCTGTTTCCCGTGTATCCTGAATCGAAATCGAGGCCGATCCTGATGTCGGAGAGATCGAGGAATTGTTGCGGCCCATTTGAATGTACAACTGCCCTTGCGAGCCGTATTTCTTGGGGAGCAAAATGAACGCCGCTGTCACCATCAACATCACGACGAACCAGGCCAAAAAAGCCTGATAACGATGTCGCATCAGTGCGCCGAATATTTGGGCGAGCGTTAATTGTGTCGCGTTGTTGCGAGAATCGCTGTTATGAGATTGGCTGGTCATCGACCGGATTCCATAGGAAAGTTGCTTGGGGATTACGTAGCTGAAAGATTCATTTTGGTTTGGACTCGGCAAATGAATCCACTTCAACACTTCAGAAGACTAAAGCTTCAGAGGACTAAAGCTTCAGAGGACTAAAGCGTTTGGGGGCAAAAGGTTCGAGACATAGGTTTGACTGAGAGCTGGCTTTGGACACACCGTTTTCTTGCTCACTGGCAGTTGACCTTTTCCGGACTTGATCTTTTCCGAGCTTGATCTTTTCCGAGCTTGATCTTTTCCGAGCTTGATCAAAAACTAACCAACAAGCAACGGAGCATCCTGTCCGCTACATCAAGAAAATCAGGCATTATTTCCTGGCCTTTGCACGCGCTGATATTGCTGACTGATATAGCTGAGAAAGGCGAAGTTTCAGTCTATTTGGTGGTGGGGCGTTATTCAACCGTTAACTGGGAAATATCGACTTTAACGGTTGTGCCGAAGGTTCTGGGTATGACGAATTTGCTGGCACGCTTCGAGAAACCTAAACGATCGAAGTAGCTCCTGGCACATCAGCCGAAGCAACCCATAGCGAGACGATCTGTCTCCTACGCATTCTGTTAGCGAGCTGGATTTTGGCATCGGTTAATTGGATGCCGCGAATCAAACGAGAATGCAGCCGGTCGATCGCTGACCGGTCGTCCATCTGGAATCCGTCGAAGCTCTCCTCGTCTTAAACACGCTTTCCGCGAATTTCCTTTTTCAGCTTTTCTTTCTCTCCACGCTCCGAGCCCAGCTTTTTTCTCAGCCGATCTCGAATATCAAGTCGTCGAAAAGAGCAATTCTGTAAACTGACTGACTTCGCCAAGATCCTTGAGTAACGCATCGGGTTGTGCCGACAAAAGTGCGTCACGATCGGCACCTCCAGTTTCAACTGCGATCACCTTGGAATCGATCGAGCGTCCGCATACCACATCGTTGACCGTATCGCCGATTACCCAAACTTTTCGAGGGTCGAACTTTTCTCCCAAATGCTCACTGGCCGCTGCCTTGGCCAAGCCCGCCACATCGTTTCGAGACGCGTGCTTGTCTCCGTATCCACCAAATCCGAAGAAGCCATCGAGTTCGAAGTGTTGCAGCTTTATTTGCGCAGCACGTTCAGCATTGCCGGTTAACAACCCTAACGCGATATCTGAATTCCCTTTCAAAGTCGTCAAAAGCTCGACAACTCCGGGCAAAACAATTCCGGCGGAGCGTTGCATCGAAGCCGGAAGGTGCTCCCAATAGAGACGGTTGAATTTCTCAATATTGGATTCGTAGTCAAGAGAAACGAGCTCGAAAAGGTCACCCAAAATCCCACGGTCAGTACGTCCATGAACGTCAACATGAGGCAAAGACTCCAGCCCCATGATTTCAGCTAAAGCAATTTTCATCGCAGCGAATCCAGCTCCGCCAGATCGAATCAAAGTACCATCAATATCAAATAGCAGTGTGTGCATTGGAATCAATCTTCTTACTTAACTGTCGTCGTTGTTCTCGCATGAATAAATCGAGGCGATCCTGAGTGGTTTACGCTATGAAAAGCCACCCAAACTCAGTGGAACCGATTAAGCGTCTTCTTTCAATCCGTGCGAATCACGAAGCAAATCAGCAAGTCAGCAACTGCCGTTCTCCTGTCACCTACTGCTTCGACATGACGATACTGTTACTATGAAAGGGTTATCGACGGAACGAACGAAATTGACTCGGGTAGACGATGCGAAACGGGACGAATTTCCTTTGCTGGCTGACAACTTGTGGAATGACATGCCTGTTGTTTTCACCGCAACTGTTGGCTCAAGACAACTCGAACGCGCTCAGAGACGAACCGAATCCAGTCGTCGAGGGTGAGCCATCAGCGTTAACTCCGAAAGACGACATCGACGCTTTGATCTTACAGTTGGGTAACGACGACTACACGACTCGAGTTCTGGCTGAAAAAAAATTGATCCGGCTAGGCGGACAAGCTATCGAGCCCTTGAAGAAGGCGTTGGTTTCCGACCGGGTGCAAATAGAAAGCGAAATCCGCTTCCGCGCCAGACGACTGGTCGTGCTGTTGGAACGAGAAAATTTGAAGGTTCGACGCCTCGAATTCCTGGCAAGACCAGATCACGACCTAACGGAACTTGGCTTCTCGGGGTGGCGACAGTTCGCTTCGATCTGTGGTGCCAATCGCAGATCACGACAGATGTTCCTTCGCATGCGCCAATCTCATCCGGAATGGTTTCAGTCTCTCGAATCCGGAACTCCGATTGGAAACAGAACGAATCGGGTGAATGCGGCTTTGACATTACATGCAACTAGCGCGGCTCAAAGGGTGGACTCAATCAGTGCGATGATGTTTTTTCAATCGCTTGACTTTGATCGTACATTTAACCTTGATCGTTCGACAGAATCGGAGTTCGATTGGGGCTGGGCAACTCCCGCTGAAATATGTGGCCTCTTGAATCGGGCTGATACGGCGACGTATATTCGGCGCGTTGAGCAGCAAACTGAAATCGAAGCATTGATAGAGTTCTGGCTGAACCAACCAAGAACCGCTGATCTACTTAGCGGAAAAACTTCGTCGACCCTCGCACGCATTGAACTCACTCAAAACTTTCGGCTGCTCGGTCAAACGCCGTTTTTGTTTGGCTTGATCGAAAATCGGACACTTCCGATTCAGACGCGAGCAAAAGCTGTCTCGACTCTTGGCAACGTCTTCTCGCGTGCTAACAAATCATCTGAGCCCAATTCGAGGGCTGGCGATGAAGACTTTCACTCGACAGGTATCCACACCGGCGTCACAAAATCTAGCCCTCCCACAGAAACGATCGCACAAATCAAGAGACAGACTCTAGATCGCCTCAAACCATTTCTCTCCGATTCGACATCGTTCGGAAGATTCCCAACCTCGGGCACCAATCCGCAAATGCTGGACATCCAGTTTCGCGATCTCGTTTTGGCAGCTTGCGTCAAGATCTCTGGTTACGAAAGCGATGAGTTAGCAAACGACTACGAATACTTCTTGGATTCGTCGCTTCAGAAAAAACGCTTTGCGTTTGCCGACGATATTTCGCGTGTGAAAGCGATCGAAACGTGGCTGCAATGGAACGAATTGCACGGAGGCTAAATGTCACTTGGAGAAGGCTGATTTGGAAAAGGCTGATTTTTTTCTGGCAATTGGCGGCTTACCTTCCTTAAAATAGTCAACAGCGGAGGCACAAAACGCGAATGACTATGACACCCAGGGACACTAACTTATAGATAACGCGAGACGCCGCACCTCACATTCTCCGACGATGCCCAAACCACTTCCCCTTTGGACGTTCGCAGATGGTAACCACTAGACGGCCAGTAAAAGAATCGGCAAAAGATTCAGCAAAAGAACCGGCAAAAGAACCGGCAAAAGTGAAGCCTTTCATGAAGGCTCAATTCGCAGACCTTGTCGCGGTCAATTTTCATGTTGACGAGAAAATTCTTCAGCCTCTCGTTCCACCCGGCTTGGAGCTGGACAATTTCAACGGCGAAGCGTACGTCAGTCTTGTCGCAATGATGCTCAAGGGAGCGAAAGTTTGGGGGTTGCCGTTTTCGATTGTTCCTTCCAGTGCGGAATTGAGCCTTCGGTTTTACGTTAAACACACACACGCTGACGGAGTTGAAAAAGGCACTTGTTTGATCAAGGACTACGTGGCCGGTTCGACAGCCGCCTGGTTTTTGGAGTCGCAATTTCAATCGACCTTTTCCAAATTGAAGATGAAACAAACAGCATCTGGTTTTGCCAAAGGCGAAACCCCAGAAGTTGAGTATCAATGGAAAGTCGACGAGCGTTGGAATAAACTTCGGGTTCGAGCCCGTAGTCGAATCAAAAAAACTAGCGAAGGAACGAAAGTCGGTTTTATCCTCGACCACTTTAATTATTACGGCCGACACAATGGCCGAACTCTGGCTTATCGAGTCGAACGACCACGCTGGGACGTTTGGGACGCTGCTCAGGCTAACTTCACCTGTGATGTTCAACGCTTGTTCGGCAAATCATTTGTCCGGCCGCTCGCAAAACGCCCAGCATCCGTGTTTGTCACATCCGGTAGCCCCGTCACGATTTTTAAACCTGTTGTGATCAAGTAACCTACAAATACGTCAACGGAAAGATTCGAGGCTCCATTGGCTTGAACACCGGCCAAGTTTTAAACTGGCCAATGAAACGCATTCGGCCGGTCTTTCAAATTCCAGCGATTCCGTATCAGTTCGATTAACTTTCTTACACTTGACTGGTCTCCAGTCGTCCTTGCGACACCTGCTCTGACCTTCTTAATTGACTGAGTTTGCTGATATCAATCGCAAATCGTATACTGCAGCTTGCTGGGCACGACCATCTCTGCATGAACCACGCGTCTCTTGTGCAAGGGATATTCTTTGAATCCATTAACGATTGAGTGCACGATGAACCAATTTCCAATTGCAAATTTTCAACCTGCCAAACGCCGACTCTCGACTTGCTGTCTCGTTTCGTTGCTATTAGCGATGCCAATTCTTGTTCCTTCACTGGCCAATGCGCAAGCCGTTGCTGAACCTGAAGCCAAGAATTCGGTGATTAAGAAAGCTAATCGCCCCGGCGACGAAGCGAGAAAATCCCAGGGCGAAGCGGCTCAACAGGACGACAAAAAAGACGAGAAGAAAAAGAAGAAGCGGCCCAGCCCCGCAGAAGACTTCATGCGAGTTCGCAAGGACGCGAAAGGCCGTCCTGTTGCCATGGAAACATCCATCACTCGCTACGAATTGATCAACGAAGAAGGCGAGCGGATTACCGTTGACTTGATTGGCGTCGTACACATCGGCGAAAAGAACTACTACAACAAGCTCAACAAGCGATTTGAGCAGTACGAAAGTCTACTTTATGAACTGGTCGCGCCTGAAGGAACCGTCATCCCCAAAGGTGGACGCAAAAGCGACGGTGTCAGCATGAACCCCGTTGCAGCGCTGCAAAAGAGCATGCAATCGGCACTAGGATTAGACTTCCAACTCGATCACATCGATTACACAAAGAAAAATTTTACCCATGCAGATATGACGCCGACTGAGTTCGGGGAAAGCATGGCGAAGAACGATGAGAGTGTTTCCAAATACGCATTGCGTGCGATTGGCCAAAGCATGGCGATGCAAGGCGCGGGCAAAGGCGGAAGCAACGCGAGCATGCTGGTAATGTTGTTTTCAAGAAACAAAGAGATCAAAATGCGTCGCATGTTCGCTGACCAAATGCAACAGATGGAAGCCGGCATGGTCATGTTCGAAGGCCGAGATGGCTCAACCATCATCGATCATCGAAACGCGAAATGCATGTCGATTCTCGACCGAGAAATCAAAAGCGGCAAGAAGAACCTGGCGATCTTTTACGGAGCAGGACACTTACCTGATATGGAACGCCGGTTGATGAGCGATTTCAAAATGAAACGCGGGGGGCAGAATTGGCTTAAAGCGTGGAACCTAGAAATCCCACCACGGAAGTCGAAAAGTAAGAAATCGGCAGATTCGAAAACAAAGAAGGACTGACCCGAATCGTTTCGATGATTTGAAAAACTTAAGCCAACTCCGAAACAACTGCGTTGGCCAATTGCGAACCCAAGCAAATGATCGCCGCCAATTCAATGGCGGCGATTCAATGGTGGCGATTCAATTTTAGTATTCAATAGATGGGAATCTGCAATTCGACTCCGGCCGGCAGATATCCTGGATTTCTCAGACGTGCTTTGTTCGCCAAATAGATATCTAGATAAAAGTCTGGCCGACCGTAGTAACGGGTCGACAAATTCTGCAACGTATCGCCTGGCTGGCTTGTGTAGGATTTGAAGCGTGTCGTGCCAACGTCAATTTGGTTGGCTCGCGACGGGCGTTGCAATCGAACGAGATTCTTTCGCTCGGCTTGCGTCAAGCCAAAAGGAATCAGCGGCTTTGCTGCTCGATAAGTCTCATTGTCCGTTGGCGGAACCGGAGGACTAGCGAATTCCGCTTGGTCTTGTTCCCGGTTCAACATCGTTTCACGCGATGGCGTCGACTGCCGCTCAATCGACCTCAAGCTCGCAATCGGCGGCTTGCTGGTATTCCAAGAGGCGTCGTATGGCAAGTTAACCGGAACGGTCGGTGAAGTCGCCACCGACGAACCCGCAGTTGCACCTGAATTCGAATTTGAATCCGCGTAGTAGTATTCGCCTTGCAGCGAACGAACATTGCCCGATGGCACGCCGCGAAATTTTTCGTCTTGCCCGGTCGGCAATCTTACGTTCGGCCGGTCGTTAGCCAATGGCTGACGCTCTAGCTGAACAACAGACGTTTGAGCATTCGCACTCTTAGTCGACGAATAGTCTTTTAATGACGGCTCAAATTGATCCTGCGAAAATTCACTTGGAATTGTTTTGACTTCAGGTGACTGACTGATCTCCAATTGATTGGAACCTCGCATTGGATCGGAATTGCCTACCAGTTCAGGCTTATTGGGCCAACCACTACGTTGTTGCGAGTGCGGACGATCGGCTTGCTGCGAAAGCGAACCTGGCGGAGTGTGCGGTGAAAGCGTAGAAAGCGAAGCTCCAAAGCCTTGACCCGTATTCATTTTTGAAGCTGGCCGGGAGCGATCGTGTCCTGGCAGAGCGAGCGGTGTGTTTCGAAAGCCTGATGCGAGTTGCGAGAAATCTGGCACAACGATTTCTCGCCGCTCCGATGACTCAAGCAGGTTTGGCATCTTTGGAAACGCGTCGGCCCTCGGCTTCGTTTGCGAGCCCATTCTCGAATCGGAATTCGTCGAATCTTCTATTGGCTGATTCTTGTTAGCCTGACCAACCAAACGCTGCTCAAGGTTATTTTCGAAAGGAGACGATGCACCAAGTTGGCTTGGCGGCGGCAACGGGTTGCTACTTGCCTCGGTCGCCGAACCATCGAAACCGTTTTTAATGGTGCCTTTGAAAAGGCTCATTTGTGGATAGCGGGCAGCCGGCTTACTCTTCATGGTCGCCATGGGAGCCGAACGTTGGATGATCTTGCCTGGCTCAATCAAACTAGTTTTTGCCACTGGATTGACATCTGATTCGAGTTCAGTCAGGGCATTAGTGACCTGATCCGGATGTGGATGATTGTTCACATAATTGCCGAACATAAACGCTGCGACAAGGCAAACGGTACCGATCGAAATTTGTTGAAATGAACCCATCAGATTCTCCAGATTGAGCGTTGACTATTTTGGCTCAGTGCCAAATTCCAGCTTTGTAAATTCACAAAGCTTTACGCCAATCCGTGGCAGTGGATCAAATCCACGTAACTATTACACGTTCGTGCTCAACAGTTACGAAAATTCGATCACATTGGGTCGTAGTGTTTCCGGATAGTTTTGCATTTTTACGATTGGCTAAACCTTGATGCCAGCAGAGAGGGATTAGGGCACTGAACGTAATTCGTTAAACGGAAAACGGTTACGAATTTGATGGCGATACGTGTTGATTTGTCAATTTACGAGTAAGAATGGTTGCCAGCAAAATTCGGCCAAAACATATTGATCAAGCGATTTTTCCTACGAATTCGGATAGACCCATGCAACCGACAAACCTTCACACACAAGTAACCCTTGGCACTTTGAAATTCCTAACCATCATCTGTGTTCTGCTAGGCCTCTGCAGGCCGTGCTGCTCCGCTCAAGAAACAGCGGGCTCCAGCCCCAAGCGTGTCGCACTCGTCGTTGGCAATTCCGACTATGAGGAATCGGCATTGCGCAATCCGGCGAATGATGCCGACTTAATTTCGAACGCCCTGGAAACGGTCGGCTTCACCGTGACGAAAACCAAGGACCGTGACAAGTTTCAAATCGAAGAAGACATCGACAAGGTCACCGAAGGCCTGGGCTCCGGCGACATTTGCTTGATCTTCTTTGCGGGACATGGCATGCAGGTGAAGGGCGCGAATTACATCGTCCCGGTCAAAGCCAAGATCGAACGAGAGCACCACGTAAAACAGCGCTGCGTAAATGTTGATTACTTACTTGATGCGTTGGATGGATCAGGCGCAAGTTTAAAGATGGTGATTGTTGATTGCTGCCGAGACAATCCATTTCGTGGGTTCACCAGGAGCAAGAAATCTGGATTGGGGATTATCGATTCCGCCCCAGACGGCTCGATCGTTTCATTTTCTACCTCAAACGGCACGACCGCATCTGACGGAGTAGGTGACAATTCACCGTTTACAAAACACCTTGCTGAAACGTTGAAATCAACTCGCCCGGAAGGCCTTAAAGTGGTGGACCTATTTCTAATCGCCAGCCGCAAAACCAATCAAGAAATGGGACAGAAGCCAGAACTTCGCCTCGACGCAAGCATGCCAAGTTTTTATTTGCGTAAACCGACCCAAATTAAAGTTGTCAAAAACGACATGATGTCAAACGACTTCACCAAGGTTCACAGTCTACTTCGTGATGAAAAGATCACTGGTGCTCAGTATGACGAATGGAAGAAACTAAAATCCGATCAATCTCCAACGGCTAAGACTCAAGCCAAGCTAAACATTTACACCCGACTGGCGAATGAGGAAATCGATGCGGCAGAGCTGACCGAGACTTTGGCTCGTGTTGAGAAGCGTGATTTTTCCGGAAAAACCGCAGAGGAATTTGGCTCATCCGAAGTCAAGAAAATTCCTGGGATGAAGTTAGTTCCGCCACGAAGTTGGAAAAACTATCGCCAACAGTACGCTAACGTAATCATCGACATCAATTTGGACAAACTTCGCAAAGCCAACATTCGCTTGCAAAAGATCGTTGCGTCCGACCTGGTCGCCAACTCAATTCCGGAGGATCTGAGAGACACGGCAGTGAAACGATTTCAGTTGTTTGCGGATGAAGTTACCAAAATGACTTGGGTTGGAATTCTTGACCCATCCGGTTCGTCAGAGACTCCAGAATATTGGTACGCCAAAGTTCAACTCAAAGAGAATTCGGAAATCATGCAGATCATGAAAGACCAAGCTCCTTACGAACCGTATTTCGAGTTCAACGACTGGAAGTTCTACAAACAAGAAGATGGATCACTCATTCGAATCGAGTCGGATACACAAATCTGGATGGGTACGCCGCGGGCGTTGACAACCAAAACCGATGGCAACTTCCTTGTCAACAAGCAGGTCAAATCTGCCTATGGAAGTTTAAAGAAGGGTCGGACGTTGGGACTGTCGATGGACATGTCGCAACTTTCTCCAACACCACAAATGCCTCAACCTCCCCTGTATTGGTCTGTTTCTGTTTCCGTCGACCAAGGCAATATGATGGACGTCGAAGTTGGCCGATTCCCCGCCTCTTTAGGACAGTTGCTGGCAAACGGTTTCGCACAACAAGACCAACGAAACATGTTTGTGACCACAGTCGTTGACCAGCTTAAAGGCAACGATGCTATCGACGACACAACGAAGTCGACAATCCGAAACCTCTTGTCTTCGCTTGACGTTCGGTACGACGGATTCAACCTAAAGGTTTCCGCCCCCAACTACCAAATCCCAATTCTCAGAGCATCCATCAATCATCTCATTGACCAAACGAAGTAGCCCCGCTGGGATCGGCAATCAAGTTCGACGTCTCTGAAACACAGCCCGCTGCTGCCTATAGAAAAAGCTCCGGTTGCAAGAGGCAACCGGAGCTTGTTTTTCTGTCTCAGATTTCAAATCAGAGTGGCATCAAATTATCTCGCGTATGCGAAGTCTAATCAGCTGCAGGATCGACAATTCCAGGATTCAGACCGACTGTGTTCATCAACCAAAGCAGGGCCGGTGAAGCAATGAAGATCGAACTGTAGGTACCCACCACGACTCCGACCACCAAAGCGAACGCAAAACCGTGGATCGCTTCTCCGCCAAAGCAGTAAAGAATGAACACTACGATGAACGTTGTTAGCGATGTCAAAATCGTTCGACTCAACGTTTGGGAAATACTTGTGTTGATCATATCGGCTGTGATTTCGGTTCGTTTTCCGCGGACTTCGCGAATACGATCGAACACCACAATCGTGTCGTTCAAGGAGTACCCGATCACCGTCAGCAACGCGGCCACGATCTCAAGACTGATCTTGAATTCGACAATTCCCAAGATACCCAACGCTCCGGCCAGCCAATGGCTGAGAGCAATCGCACCAAGCACGATCAGCACATCGTGAATCAACGCCGCCACCGCTGCCAAACCAAAGGCAACGTTTTGGAATCGAATCCAAACGTAAGCAATGATCCCCAGCAAACTGGCGATAATCGCCGCCAAGGCTTGATATTGAGTGTTCTTGGCGATTTGACCACCGACTTTACTAGAAGTCGGGAAGTAAGGTGTCGTATCGAATTTTGCCTTCCAAGCAGAAATGACTTTGTCAGCGTCGCCCTCTCGGGTGACATTCATCGTGACTCGCCACTTCTTTGAAAGCGTCGTCAAAGCGGACTCATCCGCTGCAACATCATCCGAATCGACGATGATCTGGTCTTCGTCCAATCCCAAGTCAATCTCTTCGGATGCTTCGATCAGCAACGACCGCAAGGTCTTACCCGAGATGGCAGGGTCAACGGTAAGACTGCGAGCAACATCGACGAAAGCGATGTTGGCCCCTCCTCCTACCTGAACACCGGCTGAGAAATCGCCGCCAGCCGGTTCGACTGGGTCGTCCCCATCCACTTGAGTATCCGTTGGAGAATCGGCATCGGCCCCATTTGCTTGAACATCTGTTTGAGCCCCGTCTTGCGCACCAACAGCAGGGTTTTCATCCTGAGTCGGCTCATCCGATCCGGCGTCCTGTAACAACATCACAGAACTGGAAAGAGTCAGCTTCGCCAAGCTTGCAACTGACGGCCCTGCCTGCCATTTCATTTCTTGAATTGGCGACTGAGGTTGGTGACTCGCACCTTCAGCGGAAGCGCCATCAACTTCTGTGTGATAGAGCTTCAAACGACCATCAAAAATTCGCGAAAGCAACTCGTCGAGTTGTTCAAACTTTTCTGTGCCGTCACCGTCTTCCCAAGCCGGCAGATTACTGTCGACCTTGAAAACGCGATCGGGATTTTCATCGTTTCGGAAACCAGAAACGGTGAACTCGATTTTCTCGTCATTGACGACAATGTTTTGATCTTTCAACTCTTGTCGAATCTTCTCAACATCCTGGGCGTCATTAAAAACCATACGAACGGTCGATCCGCCACGTAAGTCGTGATTCAAGATCTTTGGCCCCAAGACAAACATGCTGCCGATACCGACGACAATCAACGCCGCCGAGATCACTCCAGTCACGCTAACCTTGTTGAGGAAGTTCCAGTTCTTTCGATCAAGCAAACGAGTCATCTTCAATTGAGTCAACCAACGCTTTCGCTCGGCAATATCAAAGAACAATCGCGAAACATAAATCGCAGTGAACATACTCATCAAAATTCCGAGAATCAATGTCACGGAGAATCCTTTGATCTGCTCAGTTCCGATAACGTAAAGCACGATCGCTGTGATCAAGGTTGTTACGTTCGCATCCACAATAGTTGTGGTCGCTTTGTCAAAACCATTTCGTATCGCCATTCGGAGGGCAGCCCCACGATCCAGCTCTTCTCGGATCCGTTCGAAAATCAGCACATTGGCGTCCACCGACATACCAACCGTCAAAACGAGGCCGGCTAGACCGGTTAGCGTCAACGGCTGATTGATCGCCATGACGAGCGCCAAAATCAGAACGAGGTTTAGTAGCAAACCGATCGTGGCCACAACGCCAGCGAAACGGTAATAGAAAACCATGAACACAAGCACAAGAAGAAGTGATGCGGCGATCGCCCAAATCCCTTTTTCTTTCAATTCTTGGCCAAGCGTTGAGTTGATAAAGTCCTTACTGATGGGAGCCTTGTTCAAGGCCACGTCCAGTTTTCCACTTCGCAGGTTGATCACCAATTCGTCAACTTCTTCTTGCGTGAAGTTGCCGGTGATTCGTCCGCGTTTGTAGATCGCTTCTTCAATCGCTGGAGCAGAGTGAAGCTGGCTATCCAACAACAACCCCATCAAGCGGGAATTGCCTTGCGTATCTGGCGAATTCAAAAGTGTCAACGTTCCGAGTTGATCGCTGCCTTCATCCGTCGTTTGAAAACTGACACAAGCCCGGCCTCTTTCGTCGGTGTCCGGACGAACCGAACTCAAGTGCTTGCCTTCGACTTGCGAGTCTTCATCCGGCTGAACCACCAAAATTTGTGGAGTCCGGACGCCGTTGTCTTTGCACCAAATCGCGAAATCTTCACCGTGCTTATCCGGCTGAGAAATCCAAGCCGAGGTGAAGTCCATGTATTCAAGAATTCTTCCCGAGGATTTGTCACGAACCAGGTGACCACGAGAAGGAAGAAACTTGATCGGTGCGATCGCATCTGGATCATCAATACTGTTGTTCACGACTTCGCGTGCCAGTGTTGTCCAGACTCCAAGGGTGACTTTGTTACCATCGGAATCTGTCTCGGTAACTTTCCGATCGCGACTGCCTGAGGCAGCGAGTTCTCGCGCTTTATCAATAAGCGGTTTGTCTTTTTTGACATCAGCAACAATACGGAATTCAAGCTTGCCTGCTTTGACCAATCGGTTCCAAATATCGTCAGCTTCCTGAAGCTCAACCGAAGGAATGGTGACCTCGATCTTGTCCACGCCCAATGCACGAATCATGATCTCTTTGGTACCCGCCGGATTCACCCGCTGAATCAAAGCCGGAATGATATCCTTGGCCTGCGGAGCGATCGCGTTGGGGTCATCATCATTTGCCCAAGCGTCCATGTTCAAGGAGCCGACCATGTTGATGCCACCGCGCAAATCGACGCCAAATTTTGGCGGCCACTTACTCCAGATCATCAAGCTGGCGATCAGCAAGGCGACGAGCACAACCGTCATTCGACCGCTGTACTCTGACAATCGAATACCGTTGCAGATGGCCTTTGCGAGAAACCAGCCACCCACAATCGCAGCAATGAGCAGCATGAAAGTGAACCAGCCCGTTTGGTAAAACGGCAGCTCCGGCACGTCTGCACCGTTGGCCTGTGCAATAAGTGAAGCTGCACCGGTGGAAATGAACTCAAACATTCGAGCAATTCCTAGTCATAGGTTAAGAAATAAGATGTTTCGCGTATCGTAAATTGTGATCCCAGCGGATTCACAAATCGTTTTATTTAGTTACTGCTGTCTTCGTCGGTAACTACGCGAACAATTGAGCTGGCCAATACCTGCATCCTGGCGTTACTGGAGTCATCGATTCGAACCGTGACGTATTCTGCGTCGGTTCGAACATTGACCACCGTCCCGAGAATGCCGCCCGCCGTGAGGACGCGGTCATTCTTCTTTAACGATGCAAGTAACTCGGATGATTTTGCCTGCCCCTTCGGCTGTGGTTTGGTCATCATGATGAAGTACAGCAACATGACCGCAATCAAAGCCGGAAACATGAAACCCATGCTTTCCAGAAAGCCTTGCGGTTTCGCCGTGGCACCGCCGGCACTCTCTGTCGCCGCAGCGGCAGGCGAAGCACCTTTGATCTGGGTCTGAGCCAGAAGCAACCAACAAACGTTATAAAGCTGAATCATAAATCTTTCTCGAATGCGGAATGAACCGCCTCCACAAGCACGCGCCGGCGACGAACATCGATTCGAATTCCAAATTGGAATTTTCGAAAACGAACTCTCCGCGATACCAGCCAACCAAAGGTTTTTTCAACTATTCGCTAGTTAAACCGATCAAGATTGTCGATCGTTTAACTCTTCAAAAATCTGGTCCAGGCCAATGCAAACTCAGAAAACTTCCTTGCTATCATCCGCCGTAAAAACCAATCGAATATCTTAAATCTTTAGTAAAATCCGAACAAGGCCAGTGCTTGGGATGCCGGAAAGTTATTCGCGGACGAGATTTAGCAAGGCTCAACCGTCAAGCTGAACTTCGTACCGGATTTTCAGAGCCACCACGTTACGGACTGTCGAAAGCACAAAAACGCGTCGATCGGACGAGCTAAGGAACGCAGGAAAAGTAGCTCCGGCAAAGCTTTTTGTTTAGCCCGACGCCGGAGGCGAGGTTTTTTCGAGGAAGCTGAGTGGATGCCTCCCTACGAGACTTGGGGGATCGGTTTAGACGTTCACTGGACGGTATTCCGGCTAAACGAGTCAAACGAAATCCGGAAGTTATTCTTCCCGTCATCCTGAGATTCATCTGCATCGCTCATTGAAGCCGGAAAACGTTGAAATTGAAGACATTTTCCGAATCATCCGCGTCAACAAATGGAACCTCGACAGCTCCGTTACCGAATCTGAACTCGAGCGAGGTGTGCCTCCGCCATGCGCAACCGTGCAAAACAGAAGCCTTGCCGACGCAGGCTAGAACTTTCTCTAATAGATCGAACGGAGAAATCAGGCTGAGAGATTGGATTACCAAAGCCCAACTAACTCAACTTATCGACTTACCTTGCCAGCCTGATTTACGCATTTCATAGAAATCGAGATAGCAGTCGGCTTCAATCGCTTCACGGGCCTGTCGCATTAACCGCTGATAATAGGCTAGGTTGTGCAACGAAAGAATGATCGGGCCCAGCATCTCGCCCGCTTTAAAAAGATGCCGAACGTATGAACGACTCAAGTGGGAAAACTCCGTCTCAACATCGCTTTGAATTGGGCGAGAATCGCGTTCATGAACCAAGTTTCGCATTTTCAAGTGCCCGTCATCGGTAAACGCCATCGCATTGCGCCCGTTGCGGGTTGGCATCACACAGTCGAACATGTCGACGCCCCGACGGACGCCTTCCAACAAATCAATCGGCGTCCCAACTCCCATCAAATATCGCGGTCGCTGATCAGGTAGGGCAGGGCACGTCACATCAAGCATCGAGTACATTTCGGCTGGCGTTTCACCAACGCTCAATCCGCCAATGGCGTAACCTGGAAAATCTAGCTCGATCAATTCCTTCGCGCAATCGATCCGTAGCTCAGGATCCAAACCGCCCTGGACGATCGCAAATTGAATTTGACTTTGGAGCGCATGCGCGTCTTTGCATCTGGCCGCCCATCGAATCGTTCGATCCATCGCGTCTTTGACTCGGTCACGATCCGAAGGCAATTCAATGACGTGATCCAAAACCATGGCGATGTCAGATCCAAGATTCTGTTGAATCTCAACACTGCGTTCTGGCGGTAACTCGATCGTCGAACCATCGATGTGAGAGCGAAAGATCGCGCCTTGCTCGTTAATCTTGGTTAGCTTCGCCAGACTAAAAAGCTGAAACCCTCCGCTGTCGGTGAGGATTGGCTTGTCCCAGCCCATGAACTTTTGCAACCCGCCCATTTCACTGACAACATCGGAACCGGGACGGAGATCAAGATGGTAAGTATTGCCCAACAGGATTTCGGCACCCGTTGAGGCGACTTGGCGAACCGAAAGCCCTTTGACGGTTGCACATGTTCCGACCGGCATGAACGTTGGCAATTCGATCACTCCTCGCGGCGTTGTCAATCGCCCCCTTCGAGCCCCACAATGTTTGTCGACATGCAAAAGTTCAAATTGAAATCCCGGTTTATTCATCTGGCGCTAACAGGTTCTTAACAAATTAATTCTACGATCGAAAACGATAAGGCGGAGTTGAAACCAGCAATCCATTCCTCTCGACGGAAGCCCTTTCCAATCCATTCAACGGGAAACGTTTAGCTGCATCGCGATTTCGTTTTTTGAGGGTCAAACAATTCCATCCCGAAATGTAGCGTTAACAGCATAACTTGACAGCATCCTTGCTGACTAAAAGCGCATCCAACCGAATCACAGTCAAACCGCAAACTTTACGAAGGGCACCAAAGACTCGTCAATTGGCTCCAATGGGCGAGTCCGATCCATCGCGAAAAAACATGCCTAAAACCCAGTAATGGCACAAAATTTGTGATTGGATTGTCGATAAACCAATGACCGCGACGTGTTTATGATTGCGGCCGACTCAACACATCAGGTTCGCTTCAGATTCGAAAAAAGCAACAAGATCGACACCGCAAACTCCGATTGGCACAGACGAGATTCAAGGCACATCAATGACAACCGACCAGCAGCCAACTTCACTACCACCATCAGGGGCCGCGTTACCGACTTCCGTTGAAAGAACCAACTTAACTGCCAGTCGAACCTGGGCACTAATCGACAATCAAATTTCACCAGAAGAACTTGAGAAACTCTCAGCTGACCTCAGCCAATCGCCCGAAGCCCGCAGAGCCTATATGGATTCGATCCGCCTCCACTTGGATCTACAGCAAATTCTCAAAGGCCCAATTGAGAACTGAACAGAGTTGAAGCAAGAAACAAATAAGGCCGAAGCAAATTGCTCCGGCCTTTTTTGTTTTAACAATTCTTTTACCGAGTTTGACCGGGACTATTCGCCACGCAGCTTCAAACCGGCTTGTTCAAGCTTTTCCCGAACTTCAGTCAGGCTGGTCACGCCAAAGTTCTTACACTCAAGCAAATCGTCTTGCGACTTGCGAACCAGCTCGCCGATTGTTGTCAGTCCCAACCGAGTCATGCATTTACGGGCTCGAACAGACAAATTCAAATCAGACATCGGACGCTCAAGCAAAGCCTGTTCATCAGGTGACAAGTGGCTGACGTCGACTGGCTCTTCGGCTTCGTCTTTTTGGTGTGCAAACTGGCCAATCATCATGCCTTTGTTGGCCATCATTTCGCGAATTTCGACCAACGATGTTTCGCCAAAGTTCTTACTGTTCAGCAATTCCATTTCCGTGACACGGGACAGATCTCCCAACGTCAGAATGCCCATTTTTTGAAGGCAATTTCGGCTGCGAACCGACAATTCGAACTGCGCGATCGGAATGCTCATCACCCCGGCAATTTGCTGACGGCTCTTTTCGCGGTCGTGATCATAATGCTCGTCCATCGATGCAACCGCATCGGTTCGATACAACGTCGCACGATCGTGAGTCGGGTGAGACTCTAGAATTCGGTCGTAGCAGCGAGCAGCACGCTCGTATTGGTCGTGGTCTTCATAAATCAGACCCAGGTTCAACAATGCTCCCACGTGCGCTGGAAAAACTGCAGCGGCACGCTGATAAAGCTCAATGGCTTTTTCGTCGTTACCTCGGCGATCATTTTCGATCGCCAATCCGAACAACGCCCCTGGATGGGTATCCTCAAGCTCGACGGCTCGCTCATACAGCCGGCAGACTTCGTCCGGGTTGTCACCCATGGCAGCGATGGTGGCACCACGTTGGTAAAGATATTCAGCAGTCTGTTCGACTGGGCCGAACATGTTATCCAAAATCGCCATCGCTCCTGGCAAATCCTTTGAATGTCGCTTGGCTTCAGCAACGGCGATCAAGCAAACGTCGGCATTGTAGCCAGCTTTTTGAGCCGACTCATAGCTCGCGATCGACTTGTCATAAGCACCCAAAGAAAAGTGGGCCTTGCCTTGATAAAAATAAGCCAACGCACCACCGTCAGAATTTCCGAGTGTGGCAATTGATTCGGTGTAGCGGCCAAGCAGGTATTGGCAGACACCCAAGCGAACTGCTTCTGCAGGAGTCCGCTCCATCTGACTTTCCATCTGATCGGTCACGTCTCGCAAGTTCGGATATTGCGAAAAGTCGTTGCAGATCCGATTCGAAATTACAGCAATTTCATTCGGGCCAAACGAGCTGTTGGACAACAACATGTCCTTGAGTTCGATCTCGGGAATCTGATGAGTCATTAATGATCCTCTATTAAACGACGAAAAATGCACCGCCAATTATTTCGGAGGGCATTTCAAAGATGATTTGGATTGCGCGCTGTCGCCGGTGATTTTTCAAATCCGGCCATGTTTTTCAACCTTCCATTGTGCCATGGTTTGCCATATCTGGCAACTCTCAAATGAAACTTGGCCCACCATTTGCTCCATTTACAATACTGGAGGATCGAGGGTGAATTTGTTCGTGCAGATCTGGCCAACAGAACAGCCAAAACACGACCGAATCCATGAGACTTAAGCTTGAACATACGGTCTTTTCCAGTGCCACAAACGGAAACTGAGGTTCTCCGATCGCGGTGAATCCTCTCGCTAACGCGCCGGTCGGCCTTGAGTACAAATCGCATCAAGGCCACAATCTCGGTAGCGTCGCGTTTGCCCATTCGAAATCACTTACCCACCATCAGCAAATGAAAAACCTGAACAAACTCGCACTCATTTTGTTATTGCTCGTCTGCGGATGCGGGCCCTCCGACAGTGCTTCGACAGCCTCAACAAGTGGCGAAACCGAAACCGACAAACCCAAAGTTGATGTACCAGAAGTCAATTGGGAAAAAGGCAAGACGGGCGTGGCGAATGCCCCAAAGACCGGAGAGTTTACAGTCAAGTTTGAAACGACGGCTGGAGATTTTACGACTTTGGTACATCGAGAATGGGCTCCCATGGGAGCCGAACGTTTTTACCAATTGATCGAAAGCAAATTTTTTGATGGTGCTCCGTTTTACCGAGTCGTCCCCGGCTTCATCGTCCAATTCGGAATGAACGGCGATCCGAAGGGCACACAATACTGGGACAAGTCGTTTGGTGATGACCCGGTTAAGCAAACCAACCGCCGAGCGACGATGACATTTGCAATGGCTGGCCCCGGCACTCGCTCGACTCAGCTGTTTATCAATTTTGGCAACAACCGCAGCCTCGACAGTCAGGGCTTTTCCCCGTTCGGCGAAGTCACCGAAGGCATGGAGATGGTGGACGCAATCAATGCCGAGTACGCACAAAAACCAAACCAAGGCCTGATGCACCAACACGGTAACGAGTATGTCTTCTCATCGTTCCCTAATATCGACTACATCAAGAAGGCTTACTTTGTCGACGCGACCGGTGACGATGAAGCCGCAGACGAAGAAACTAAAAAAGAAACAACTGAAAACGATGCGTCAAAAACTGACGCCGACAAAGCAAAGGGTGGCGGAGAAGGAGAAGCTGCTGCCGATGGTGGTGAAGGAGCCTCCGATCAAAATTCCCAGGATGGAGGAAATCTGAAACTGGAAGGCCCTAAGTAGTCCGGCTTTCTGAGTTCAGCCCATTCAAACGGAAAGGTGCCAAACGGACGGGTGCCATGCGGATCGGTGCCAAACGGACCGGTGCCAAACGGACGGGTGCCATGCGGACCGGTGCCATTCGGACGGGTGCCATGCTCCTCGCTTGCGTGGGCATGCTCACCTAACCGCGCGAACTACTTGAACTCTGCTTCAGGTTAGTTGCAGACCGTCAACAGGTGAAATCCACCTTCCTTAGTTCTTGTTTTGCAAATTTTGCCTATTGTAAAACCGAGCGATGAGAACCGAGCGATTCTTTTGGTTGAGTTGGCTTTGATAAATCATGGGTTTGTAGATCCGCTTGGCCCATGAATAATTTGCCCGGTGTAGCTCCGAAGGAGCGGTCGCACTTAGCTTCCGGCGGGAGCCCGCAGAGTCGAGTCGATGTTTCATCGCAATCAAGCTGCGAAGTGGCGTTCGCGAGGTAGCCATTCGTTTGCGGTCGCCACTTCGTGGCTTTGAATATCAAGTCAAACTAAACCGCGGGCTCACGCCGCGCGGCTATATGCGGTCGCCACTTCGTGGCTAAAAAAAATGCAAAACTTGAACTTAGAGGCGAGTTAATTTTGCTTACGCCAAACCGTCTGCGAACTCACGCATGTATTTTTCAAACAACACGACGAAGCGGTGCTTGTAGCGATACGGGTTTTGCAATAGAGCGATCGTTCGGGTTGGCTTTTCACCGGCAAACTCTCGGTAAACCCGACGCTTACTTTTGTCCAAACGTTGCGCCATGGCCGGAATGATGGAGATCCCATGCTGCAGCGAGACTAATTCCTGAATCGTCGCCAACTGATTGGTTCGCTCGATCGTGATGGGTGCGAAAGATTGCCGCTTACAAAATTCAGCGATATTGTCCGACAAGCAATGCTGCTCGTCGAGCGTGATAAACGGATATTCCTGAATGTCTGACAAACGGATCCTTTTCTTGCTTTCAAGCGCGTGGCCTTGAGGAAGCACCAAAATCAACTCGTCTTTAAACAATGGCTCGGCCTCCAAGTACTTCTCCGTGATCGGCAAGGCAACGATCGCCAAATCGATTTCTCCGTCCTTGCAAAGCCGGAGAATATTTTGCGTCGTGTCCTCCTGGACTTGGATTTTTATTTCGGGGTGCCGTCGGCTGAATTTTCGCAGAACGGTCGGTAACAAAAACGGCGCGATCGTCGGAATGACCGCCAACCGAACTTGCCCGCGATTGCTGGCTTCATTGAGTTCGGCAAACGTGTCGTCAACCAAATCACGAATCTGATTGGCTCGGACAAGAAAGAACGCCCCAATCTCAGTTAGCTTCACTCCTCTTGGCTGCCGCTCAAACAGCGGCTCCCCCACAATCTTTTCCAGCTTTTGAATGGAGCGGCTAAGTGCAGGTTGAGAAATCCCAGCAGCTTCCGCTGCCCGCGTAAAGTTGCCGGATTTTGCAACGGCGAGGAAATGGGAAAGTTGATGTAAGTCAAAATCAGTGCGCATCGCTCTCCTCTTTATTACTTGCCTTTGCCTTGTTTACCCGGCCCGCAAACATTCGCTAATCCCTAACTTCAGACACCACAGGATTCATGCGTTTCACACATAACTAACATGCGACTTATGCATTGGAATTATACATCAAAAAGTGCAAAACTGTTGATTGTTAAGCACATAAATACGCCCTGACGTTCATCAGGAAGAAGTCACTGCACATTACAAGGAGATTGGCGATGCGACGATTGATAAGAGCAAGCTCAGTATGGCTTGTTGTCTTAATTCTTGGCGGTATGTTATCCATTCATGGCGACAAGTCGCTGGCTCAG
Source organism: uncultured Pirellulaceae bacterium (assembly GCA_964589435.1). Classification (GTDB taxonomy): domain Bacteria; phylum Planctomycetota; class Planctomycetia; order Pirellulales; family Pirellulaceae; genus Mariniblastus. Next base: position 594 of record CAZPTT010000071.1, on the reverse strand, counting down.
GAATCCAGCTCAAATTCAACTGCCGATAAAGGTAAAAACAAAGGTATGAACGACATCACCAAGTGCCCAGTCATGGGAAATCCCGCGGAACTCAACAGCCGACACGCGGCGGCCGGCATGTACTCCAACGCCGATTGGTGGCCCAATCAGTTGAACCTGAAAATTCTTCACCAGAATTCGCTCAAGGGAAATCCGATGAGCAAAGGATTCGACTACGCCGAAGAATTCAAGAAGCTTGACCTCGACGCAATCACTAAAGACATCGATACACTATTGACGACGTCTCAGGATTGGTGGCCAGCCGACTACGGTAACTACGGCCCACTGTTTATTCGCATGGCCTGGCACAGCGCCGGTACTTACCGCGTTACCGATGGTCGTGGCGGTGCAAGCTACGGAACACAGCGTTTCGCACCACTCAACAGTTGGCCTGACAACGCCAACCTCGACAAAGCCCGACGTTTGTTGTGGCCAATCAAGCAGAAGTACGGCAACAAGATTTCTTGGGCTGACTTGATGGTCTTGGTCGGTAACCGTTCGTTGGAAACCATGGGCTTCAAAACGGCTGGCTTCGCTGGCGGCCGCGCCGACGTT
>CAZPTT010000070.1:0-32117 GCA_964589435.1 uncultured Pirellulaceae bacterium | reverse complement strand
TCAAAAAGGAATCATTCACAGAGACCTGAAACCGGGCAATATACTGGTGGAGTCCGTTGAAGCCCTGCACACTCCAAAAATCATTGATTTCGGATTGGCCAAAGCAGCCGAAGCGAGCCTTAATTTGAGCAGCGATTCCATGGCAACCAGCTACGGTCAGTTAATGGGGACGTTGCGTTACATGAGCCCTGAACAAGCCAGTCTAAATCAAGTTGATGTCGACACGCGGACGGACATCTATTCATTGGGCGTCATTCTGTATGAGTTGCTTACCGGAACAACACCTCTCGACGATCAACTCTTGACGAACAAGTCAACTCTTCATTTACTCGAGATGATTCGTGATGAGACTCCCCCCAAGCCTAGCGATCGGCTTAAAAGCAACGTCGAATCGAAATCCAAAGACAAGTTCGCGGATCCGCGCAATCGAGCTGACGCTGTCGCTTTAAACCGGGCGTTGGTGGGGGATCTTGATTGGATTGTCGCCAAAGCATTGGATAAAGATCGCAATCGTCGATACGATTCGGCTTCTGCTCTCGCGGCTGATGTTAGACGGTTTTTGAACGACGAACCGATTGAAGCCCGACCTCCTTCGCTCAGCTATAAAGCCACGAAGTTCGTTCGCAAAAATCGATTTGGTGTTTTGGCTGGCGCGATCGTCTTGCTGGCGCTCTTGGGCGGATTTGCCACGGCGACTTGGGGGCTGGTGCGAGCACGAACTGCTGAAAGAGAAGCGGTACGCCGCTACGAACAAGCCAAGGAAGCGGATCGTACGATGCGGCGCGTTAGCAGCTCCGAACTTGGGAAAGAATATATCTATCAAAGACGACGAATCGAAAAAGATGCGATCGCCAAAATTCTTTTTGATCTTGGAAAATCTTTGCAGGTTGAAGACTTTTCCAGCGAGTCGTTACGAAAAACAATAACCGACGCGTTGGTTCAAGCGGGGGAATCGCTTCGAACGGAAAACGTTGGAGAGACATTTGTCATCGCCGACATTCAACTTGAAATCGCAGCGGCATTGACCTATCTGAACGAGTGGAAAAAAGCGGAACCGATTCTTCGGCAGAATTTGAAAATCTCCCAAGTATACCGAGGCGACAAGCATGCGAATACGATTCGTGCCGTCGGTTGGTTAACGGCAGCTCTTCAGGACAATGAAGAAGCAATTCAAATGGGCGAGAAATGGCTAGAGCTAGGAAGAAAGGAACTAGGGGCGACTAATGAACAAACCGCTTTTGTAGAGAGGATGTTGATTAACAACTATCTTGCTGCCGATCGTCACGAGGAAGCGTTGGAACTTGTCAATCGACGAAAAACTAACGAGAAAGAAGAATTCGGCGCTGCTAAGCTGATGACGATCGGGCTCGAAGCGTCGGTATTGTTCGAGTTGGAAAAATTTGAAGAGTCCATCGCCGCCAACGAAAAATTGCTGGATTCAAAGGAGCTAAATGCTTCGGTTTTGAGAGAGCATTTGCGACGGACGGCTCTTCAAGAAATTGCTAACGCCAATCACCGTTTGGGGAAATTCAAAGAGGCTGTCAAGTTCTGGAGCCTGGCAGCTAAAGCAAGTGCCGCTCGATACGGCGAAGACTATTTAGAAACTCGACTAACCAACATATCTTTAGCCATCGCACATTTTGAGTTGGGTGACTGGGAAGCGGCTCTTCCTCTCTTGGAAGAGAACCGTGAACATGCCTTTTTATCTGATGACTTTTCTCACTTGCCGCTAATACTCGGCGAAACTTACCTCAAGGCTGGTGACCTGAAGAAATTCGAAACCTTGGTCAACGATTCGCTGGCGGCACCGAGCGATACGCCAGTCATGAAGTCAATTTACACGGCGCAAGCCTTCCGGTGCTTTGCCAACCAAGATATCAAAAATTCAAACATTGACCGCGCCAAACAACTGACCCTTCGGAGCTTAGAGATCCAGCAGGAAGCACCCGACGTGCCGCTAGGGTTGTGGGAAACGCACTTGCTCCAAGGTCGAATTCAGATTGAAGTTGGCAACAAGAAAGAGGGGATCGAGTACCTTGAAAAAGGGTGTACTGGGATGTTGGGTGACATCGATAATATAAAGCTGAAGCGACAAAACCAAATTCTCGATGCGTTGCAGCTCTTGCAATCAGTACACGAAGAAGTCGGCAATGACGCAGCGGCTACCAAATGGAAATTGGAATTTGAAAATTTGCTTGGCAAAAGAAGCGAAGATTCCGTTTCAAAAGACTGATGGTCAGTTCGCTGAGCCAGCCGTTGGAAATGAGCCTTATTTTGTCGCTTGGCATCGGTCTTCAACAATCTTAGCGATTGAAATCGGATCAACACTACCCTCCTGAGGATAAGGATTCTCGAACAGCCACCAATCGACGGTGAACGAGGCCTGCTCGCCAGGCTTTAGGGTTTCCATCGGGCCAATCGGCTCAATTTCACACGCGTTCAATTTTTCTTTGGGCGGATACCAAATCGAAAGATTGATCCCAGTTGCTTCTCCGTAGCTGTGGTTCTGATAAACGGGGTAGCGTTTGACGAACAATTGGTTTTGTCGCGTCTGATACGCGACCCAACCGGCCGTTGAATCCATTCCAAGTTTTGGATGTTCGGTTGGCCCCTCGACCAAGAGGTAATTGTCAACCAGCCGAACATTAGGATCCTTGGGCATGAAGTCCACCGCCCGAGGACTTCGAGCCATGAAATAGAAGTTCGGGAATCGGCTCGTTTCGGGAGTGATCGGAACGATTGCGGTTCCTCCATGAGTCGCGAACGTACGACTCCAATAGCAATGCCGATTTGTGTTTTCGGATTGATTGTGCACGGTTTGTTTGACCGTCAAGCGTGATGAATTCTTGGCCAAGGTAAATTCACGCGTTATTACAAATCCGGATTTTGGATCTTTCATGCTCGTCAATTTTGCCCGGCGTGGGCCAAGCGATTCAGCTTGCCAACGTCCCGTCCAAAGCGCGTTTCCACGTAACTGAATGAATTCGGGCCCGACATCGAATCGCCCCGCACTGTTTGGGGTTTTGCCTGAAGGGTTTGCGGGGTTCCATTCCGCTTCTTCTGGAGAAAGGTATAGGACATTCTTGCCATTGAGCTCGTAAGCCAGCAAGCGTCCGCCGATGTGATGACCAAGTACGACTCGAGTGGTTTCGTTTTTTAGTTCAACGCAATCAGGATAATTCAGAAACTTAACTCGATTTTCAGCCTGCTGCGCAGATGCTGGTGCGGTGATGGCGAGCGAACACAAAATGACGGCCAGAAAGGCAAATGCTCTCAAATTGATCGAATTTACAAGCGCAATGATGCGAGTGAAACTCATCGTTTTTTCCTGTGTTGCGATCGAATTGGTTCTGCGAACGTCCGCCCCAAGAAGCCTGGCAGTAAAGCATTTAAGCTTAACAATTCTTATCCAAAACGTCGCGAGATTTCTTGAGTTACTGACGAAGAACAGCAAGCTCTCAATCTACCAAAGTTTTGCGTATTACCAATTGTATTGGCGACGCTTGCCAAACGTTTCTCGATCGAATCGCTTAGCGTTCGCGAAAGCAAACCGGTAAAAGAAGCATCCGAGCCCCCTTCTTCCGCAAACGGAGTCGGTACAATTGAACTTCCCGTTTGTTAGACTGTTTGAGATCTTGAATCAGGATGCGTAACTATGTCTGTTGATCCGCATGTCGAGGTGATCTTTAGATGAAACCTCCTCAAGAACTTGAGCACGCCCAGCGATCGCGTTTATTGCGAGTGATTGGTGTATGCTTCATGGTGTTAGGCGTTTTGCAGCTCTTCTACGGGGCGTTCGTTCTGCCTGCTCGCCCGCAGCTTCTCAAGGCAATGCAGGAGAATCTATCGGTTCCGGGAATCTTTCTAACGTTTGGGCTGACTGGTTTCATGGGCTTGGTTGTGGGCCGCGGCATTTACCTTGGAGCGAATTGGGCGAGGTGGCTTTATGTCGTCTGGAATACGGTAGGAATTTTGCTAAGCCTTACCGTGATGTCCAGTAAGCCTGCGGGCGTTCTCATGTCCATTCCCGGTGCGCTGTTGTTTGTCGTTTTGACTTACGTTTTGTTTCGGAAGTCTTCATCGGCTCATTTCACATCGGCTGAGCCAAAACAAGGCCGTGAATTAGTGGTGCTCGTGATGGGACTCCCGAGCCTGCTCGTGTTCGTGGTCTTTGTGTACGCAATTGTTTGTGGTGCAGTTTTGCAGAGATGACAGACCGCTTGCGTTGGCGCCGCTTCGAAAGCCGTGCCAGATTTTTCAACGACTAAACTGGACAACCCATGGTCAATCCATTTCGCTCTCCTCGTACCGAAGAGTATCCCGTTACGCGCCTCGTACGCCACTCTCTCGTACCTCATTTTCTCGGGCCTCAAGCGGTACTAATTTGCTGTTTGCTATTCGGAGTTTGGCTTAGCGTTACTGACTTCCTTTCCCATTTGTCGACATGGCTGAGCTTTGGTAAGCCAGAGACTGGCTTCGTTGCCCCGCTGGCAGGAATACTGAAAAGCTCTCAGGAGCTCTGGCTTCGCCGTCTCTTGTTGGGCGCGGCTGTTGGTGTCGTCTTGGCGGGTATTTGTTTTGGGTGTCGACGAAGAATCAGGTTCATTGGTTTTGTAACGGTGTCGTTTGCAATTCCGCTTTTGATTTTTCTTGCAATCAACATCGCGGATTACGGAAGCGGAACAGCAGTTGATCCGGGCTATCGAACGCTTGACATGTGGATGTACTCTTGTGTTTCCGCAATCACCATGCTGATCGCCGGCCTGCTAAGCCTTCGGTCGACAGTTCTTGATTCGAGCGAGCCAACAAATGACCCCGATAAATCATCGGCTCAGCTTTAAAGGTTACGACGAGTGATTATAGCTAAGGCTCGAGTTTGTTTTTTTGCCACGAAGTGGCGGCCGCAAACGACCGCATCGCTTGCGAACGTCATTTGGTTGCGATGAAACGCCGACTCTGCCGACTCTGCGTGCTCCCGTTCGCAGCTAAGGACGACCGCTCCTTTGTGGCGATACCGGTCAAATTGTTCATGAGCCACGTGGCTCTACACACCCATGATTTATCAAGCTCAATTCAACCCAAAGTAGCGTTCGTTTTTCAATAGGCAAAATTTGAAAATCTAGATCTTAGGTTCGAGTTTGTTTTTTTAATTTTGGTAAAGTGGGGTTGGAGTGGCTGACCGTAATTCACCTTGCTTACGCGTTGGGCTAGTATTCAAGTCTACGCCCAAGGTGATTGATCAAGCTGACGCATGATAAATGAATTGCATTGGTTCGAGCATAAAAAAATTGCAGAGGTGCGAGGAATAGCAGGTTGGCGAATTCGTTTCGCATTTGGCAACAACAACCGAGCAAGTCATGGCTTAGGCTTTAAGTAACAGAACGAACGAGATCAATTGTGGCGAAGAAAAGAACGAAATTACCGAAGTCGTTGATTCACGAGTTTGTTGACGCGGCTCATTACGACGCTGAGATTCCAAAGCTGAAAAAGATGCTCGGGGAACATCCGGCACTGTTGACGGCAAATCGAGGTGGCGGCGATCCGGAGAATGCCATGGGAGCCGCGTTGCACATGCGGGCAAGAAAAGTTATCGACTTCCTTGTTTCCCAAGGGGCGGAAGTGGATGCGTTCGTCGCAAGTGGTCTTGGCCGCAAAAAAGAACTGAAGGAAATGCTGGTCGCTCAGCCAGAACTCGCGAAAGCAGGAAACAAACATTCGCATGGCATTTCGATTATGAATTTTGCAGCCGATTCGAGCATCTGTAATCTACTGATCGATCATGGGCATCCCGTAGACATTGTTTTGGCCGCACGGCATGGTCTTACCAATCGTGTTAAGCAATACATTGCTGACGACGCAGACGCCGTGTTCGAATCAGATGAACGACAGCAGACCGCATTACATCATGCTGCACTTTGTGCGCACGACCAGATCGCCAAATTGCTGATCGAATCTGGCGCTGACGTTGATGCCCTTGATTTCCGGAATGCCACGGCGCTAACGAACGCTTGCCAATTTGGACGCCACAAAGTGGCGAAGTGGATTTTGGAATATGACATTAACATGTCGAATCGCTCCTTTTCCGATCAATGGACTTATTTGCATTTATGCTGCAACTGGAAATCGCGGTCTTCCCAATTGACGCCCGAAAAATACGAAGCCGCAGTGCAAAAGATCATTCGCATGCTCATCAAAGAAGGGATCGATTGCGATGCGAAATGCAGCAAAGGCAAAACGGCGCTCGATTTCTGTGAAGAGAAAGGCCTCACGGAGCGAGCGGCTTTGATTCGGAAGCTTTGCTAAGCAAGCCTGCTGAACGATGGTGATGAACCTGCAGGAGGCTTTTTGTGTCCAGATTTTGCTCCCCTGGATTCGTTTGAATCAATCTTCGGGCAAAGAACTTTCACTCGCTGACGGCAGCCATGGCGTTGAAAGTGCGAAACTAGCTTTGTTCTTGCGGAAAACGTTGCGACATTCTAAGCTGGTACCCGAAGCCGGGGTCAACCTGGCGTTTGGAGAGTAAGCGAATGGTTAGCGGGTTCCTTGGAAAGGAATTGCCCCTCACGGGGTTGCGAGTTCGAATCTCGTGCTCTCCGCTTGAAATGAAAAAAGCCATGCAAAAGCATCACGTTTTGGCATGGCTTTTTTTTCGACTCGGATTCGCCAATTCTTTGTTTTACCGACGCTCGGATGTGCCGACGCTCAGATGTGCCGATGCTTGGTTTCGTCAATGTTTAAGTTCGACAATGGGAAAGTCAGGTCTTTGTGTTGCGCCGGCTTCGCAGAACTCTTTGCTCAAGAATTGGACTGGGAATCGTCGGTCGAACCGAACGCGTCCCAGTATGACTTCGCCGTCGCCTGAAGTTGATTCATCGTGATCGCTCGCCCCGAATCGAGGCTGAGTGAAACTGAACTGCAATGCATTCTGATAATGCCAGAGTCCGTAAAAACCTTACAGGTCTCGCCGTCCATTTTCGCGCTTAAGACCGACATGCAATCCTCCGCGATCGCGTCCAGGCTTGCCGGCTCTGTTTCTGCTTTGCTTGCCTCCGCTTGTTGTTGTTGTTGTTGTTGTTTGTCTTGTTTCGTTTCGTAGTTTCGAAAAGCAAATTGGGAACAATCAATAAGCTTGACAACTATGCAGTCGCCGGTGTCCTGAAAACGCGATCGTAAATACTCGATTGAAACAAACACGCTTAAATCGCCTCGAACATTTCCTTCGATACGCTCGATGCAACCATCGTGAAGTAAGTTCCAAATTGAAGGAAACAGGCTTGCCATCGATGTTTTGTCTTTTCAATTCAGGGGGCTGTCAATTGTTGTCGGAAGGTTGGTGTCGGAAGGCTTCCCAATTTCCGAGTCTATGTTAGATCACTTTGCGTATTTTCAGCAATAACGCCTCGCTAACCCTCGCTGAATTGATCAACCTACGGAAAGGTGGATATGCAAAAACAAGCACGATCGCGATCGGCGTCAAACACGCCTTTTCCGTCGGGAGGAAAAAATTGAAATCCACTATGGATCATTCGTGAGTCATCAGGCAAAACGGCCGATTGAAAGAATGCCAGCGGCTGAACAATTGGGTCAACTCGCCACCCGTTAGACTTGCACCAAATGAGAAATTGGCTTTCTGAAATCGCAAACTCAGCTTCCGAAATTCCAAAGTCGACGTAGTACGCAACATCGGACACCTCGTCAGGTAGTTTCAGGTCGGACGGTAAAAATTGATTGGCGTCTCGTGCAGACACTCCAGCGTCCGAGACTCCGGAATAACGCTGATAAGCGCGAAGTGCATACTGGGCCAGCAGAGTCAGTATCACGCAAACAGTGATCGAGAAAACCAGATGTTTCAAATTGAGTTTCACTTCGTTACCCGGAATCGCGATCGGAATACTCTGGCGGGAGTCCGTTTTAATTTCAATTCGACTGTCAGTATACAACGCAATCCAGGCAACTCAATCAAGATCCGAGTGAATCGCTGGGTTTGACTGCGTTTCCTCTTGGTCAACCATAACTGCGATTCGGTTGACATGCATAGCATCGCAAGGTAACATGCCTTGTGTTGCTAGGTAACATCCGAAAGTAGGTGTTAGATGGTGTCAAAAGAGCTGGTGGCCGCTTCGACTAAACCTTTGGTATTGGCCGTGCTATCACGTGGTGAGAGCTATGGCTATGCGATTATCCAAGAGATACGTCAACAATCTGGCGGTCAACTTAATTGGTCGGAAGGAATGCTTTATCCGGTTCTGCACCGGATGGAGAAAGAGAAATTGATTCTCGCTTCATGGAAAATCGGCGAGAACGGAAGGAAGAGAAAGTACTATCGGCTCAGTGCGTCGGGCACGCGGGCGATCGCAAAAGAGCGGCAGCAATGGTTTGCCGTGCACGAAACATTGGCAACGTTTTGGGGAGCAAAGGCATGTTTGAATTAGAAACGGAAATTGGAAATTGGAAAAATTCAGTCGGCAATCAAGGTGCCGTTTCCGCGGAAGCGATGGTCGAGTTGGAAGGCCACTTGCGCGAGTTGATTGTCGATCTTCGCAAATGTGGGCTTAGTGAACGCGAAGCACTGCTGGTTGGCGCGGATCGTTTGGGGCACCCGTCAGAGCTGCAACAAGAATTTGGCAAAGTCAACAACATGGTACAGTGGCGGCAGCCGATCGTTTGGATGTTGTTTGGCTACATTGCCATGAGAGTGGCAGGGGCGAGTATTTCCGCGGTCGTCACACTTGCCGGAACGAGTATGGCAGTTGCAGGGTTTAGTGGAACCGTGACTGGCTGGGCAATGGTCGTCGTGATGTTTCTTGGATGGGTTGCTATGGCCGGTTTGGCGTTTCGCATGCTTCAAACATTGAATCACCGGAGCGATCAACTGCCCCTCAATTGGCTTGTCATCGCAGGTGGAGTCCTAGTTATTGCGCCTCTCGTCTCGTTTGCCCTCAGAGTCGTTCAGCTTCAACTGGTCAATTCATCATGGTTCGGTGAGTCTGCGATCGCCGGTAGCATCGGCGGTTTTGCAATTCACTTTCTTGTCGTCAGTGTTTGCTTTTTCTTGATGTGCAAATTCCGGAAGCCTGCGTACGCCATCACGCAGTAGTTCTTTGGTGTCGAAGCCGTGGGCGTCAATTACGTGGGCGTCAATTACGTGGGCGTCAATTACGTGGGCGTCAATTTCGTCGACGGACACACGTTGTGGATTTAGGGGCTGTTCGTAGTGGATGAGGCTGTGAAGCCTATCGGTCATCGCAGTCTAATGGACTCGTCGCCTCGTCCGCTACCTTAGCAATCAGTCAACGCAACGCAACGCAACGCGCCGCGCTAGCTTCTCAATCTCAAGTCCATTTCAGTTCCGTTGAGTGGGACAACGCCCTGTCCTTGGTTGCTCCAGCTTGATAGGCCAAAGGCACGAGCTTCATGAAGCAAAGTCGAATTCAAAGTCTCGCCGTTCCCGTAGCCCCAATTCCAAGTGTTGCCCTCGTCTGCTTGTTCGAATTCCAGGTCTGTGTAGATAGAAACCCAATACTGTTTCCCGGCTTCCATCGTGTACTCAACGTCGGCGTAGTACTCATAAAGCGGGACGGTCTCTCCATATAGGTCGAGTTCTCCTTTAGCGACTCGGTTTGCCGACCCAACTTCTATCCGTGCAGCATTGGTGACAGTTGAGGGATCGCCTGTACCTTCAAAAATTTCGATGATGAAATTATCGTCAAGTTCTGGCAGGTTTGCGTCAACGTAATCTCGCGAGTAAAAACCAGACCACTCGATTTGATTGATGGATTGAGTTGTGTCGAGTGAGACGGCAGTCCCGAACTGATCTGTGTATGAGAAGACGCTGTCTGGCGTTTCTGGTTGAGTAGCAGACCAGGTGTAAGAAATAAATCCGCTCAACACATTCTCTATGCCGCCACTTTCAAAAATTGCTACACCCTTTTCGATGCCCACCATCGTTGTCTTGTCGGCAATCTCATCGTTTAACGACATCATGCTGGGTTGGTCGACACCTTGCTGGCCGGAAATCTTAATGTTGCTGTCGACAGTAGCATCTTCTAGGTCAACACCAACCGTGTCATCATCATTTCCTAGATAGACGCCAAGTTCATCTGTGCCGACAACGGGATCGATAAGCTGAACCTCATCATTGCCATTGAGGCTGAGGATGAGGTTTGCGTCTCCCAGGTAGTGACTGTTCCGGGAGTGGACTGAATCAGAGTGTTCTCCGGTGACAACAATGGAGTCAGATTTGAAAACTGTATCGGTGGAATTGACAGAGTCCCGCCCCTCCAAGGTGAAGGTATAGAAGTCTCCTTCAAACTCACTTCCCGATGTCGATACGGCATCGTTGCCGCTGTAAGTCTGAATTAAGACCCGTTCGAGAAACTGGCTATCCACTAGGTCGATGGTGTCATCGCCGGTGCCGCCAAAGATGACTGACTTCGACTCAAAAAGAGCGTCTTTGATCTCCAAAGCGTCGTGTCCCGAGCCAAGATTGCCACGAAAGCCGCCTGCAAAGGAAACACCCCCTTCGGTGACGGTGGCTCCCCGCACGACGTAGCTGTCTTGTTGATTGATCGTCGTCCCATTGAGGCCGATTACTTTGAGCTGGTCGCCATCAACGACGACTTCCACTTGGTTATCAGATTGATCGCCACGGAGAAAAAGATGCAAGTCTTCGAAAACAGTTACGTCTCCCGCGAGCAGGTTTCGTTCTTCGAGCGAAAGGTAGCTTATGGTTTGCCGCTTTTGACGAGTTGACTTGAGAGGCATCGAAGACTCCTAAAAGACGAAAATGGAAGTTTAGACCTTTCGATGTTTGTCCGAGGATCTGGTTCCTGATTAACGCACATTATTTAAGAATGGCCAGCCATCGTTCGCAGCCGCCCGAGTTATGGCGACCAATTCAGTGTTGGTTTTCCCCAGGTTTCCGCGGAAGTGATGAAGGTGCACGTTGTAATTTATACAGTTCGACTTGCGGCGGCTTTTGATGGCTCTTTAAGGCGCACATCTCGCCGATTCCGACCAGCGATGCAACTGCAACCAGTTTACTAAAACCGACTCACTTTACCAAAGATGCAGTGTCTTTGACTGTCTTTGACCACGAGAAATTCACTAGGATCGTGAAAGCTTGAGAGCGGACATGGTCATCATCAGGATACCAATTGGCATACAAATTCCAGCAACCGAAAGTGGGAGGTACGCTGACCATGAGGCGCCCTGTTTCAGCACGCTTTCGGCTGGGTTTACTGGGTTGTAAAAAACCGTCGGGGTTGACCCTTGTGTATATGGTTGGGCAGAAAGACTGGCTTGTTCGCGCCGTTTAAACACAAGCGGCGATCCGACTTCGATCTTTGAAGAAGAATACTTGCTTCCGTCGGCAAGGTATTCGTACAAAAGCTCAGGACGGTACTTAGTTGATGCTTGCCCACGGCGACCAGAATTTACGGATACACTTACGATCGAGGACTCTACGATAGTGCCCTGCGTCGCGATCCAGTCTTCCGTCGCATTTCCTGCGAGCATTGCCGGGACTGCCCAAAAAAGGAGAATGGCGAAGCCAAGTAGGGTAGTGAACGCGCCGTTAACAAAATGACTGGCGGCTTTGGCTTTTGCTCTAGACATTCTTCGCACCGATCGGATTCGTTTTTTTTTTCCGATTCCTTCGTCGAAAGACTACGTCGTGAAAACGAATTGCGTGGCGAATTCGAAGCGATTGGGACTAGATCTTAATGGATACACCAATTTCCAGTCTGTTAAAGGTTAATTCCGCTACTGACGCTACATTCCAATTGGTGCGCAAGATAAGAAAATTCTTATCGTGACAGAATTCATATCGCGACCGGGAAGGTTTTTCAACGATGAGAGCATCGTAAATTTGTGTTTTTCAGGCCCGTTTAAATTTGATGCCATTCTCTTCGGCGAACGTGTCCATCTTTTCCTTGAGCCAAAGAACCGTTTCTTGATATTCTGGTTTCTCGACAAGTTTGCTGCCAAACCTATCTAGTTCCTCCTGCTGGCGCACGAGTTCGTTTAGCTCTTTGTAAATCTCATGGGTTAGCTTTTCAAATTTGCAAGTCTTGCTCATCGCTTATCCCCGCTAACGATTTTGGTTCAATAGAATATGGTCTGACCTAGTTATAAACAAAACTTGCCTCTTACGCTTCGAGGGAACATGGAGCCTACTTTAAGTGATCGAGTATCAGGGTGTCTCCTCGCGGGTGCACTTGGAGATTCGATAGGAGCGCAATTCGAGGGGCAGGCATCTGCTGAATTCATACTTCCGGATCGCTTAGATGTTACTGACGATACCCAGTTAACGATTGCAACTTGCGAATCAATCATCGCCCAGTCGTTTGTCGATCCAGAATCAATTGGTAGTCGCATGACTGACTGGTTTCGGGATCGTCGGATTTCGGGTGTCGGATCAGCCACACTCAAGTCGTTAACCGAACTGGACGCTGGCTGGCATTGGGCAATGGTCGCTAAGTCGTCTTCGTTGAAACAAAATTGTCGGCCGCGAAGTCACGTTGCGTTTGTTTATTCGTTCGGGATGTTTTGCTTTTGGCAGATTGTCGAGGGAGGCCAGTTGAGAACTACAGTTTTTCATTGTGATTGGGCATTTGAAAATGGTCACTGATTCAGAAGAGGTTAACAATCCATATTTGTCCCCAAGGGCGCACGGTACGATTCCGAGGAAAGCTACCGTACTGATTTGGTCGTTGTGGCTGCTTGGTCTCGCCATTTTCCTGTCTTCGCTGCCGATTGCCTGGGCCACATTTACATTGGCTGATCAGGAGTATTTCCACATTCTCAAGTTGCGCCGAGCGATATACGACATCGAGTTCAACGGAACACCGGTGTCAATGCGCGATGCGATTGTTGGCTGCGCAACTGTAGTTTTGATTCAATGGGCGTTGGCGGCTTCGTTGGCTTTTGCTTCTCGTGTTTTGAAAAGAAGATCAGCCTGTTGAGTCGCTACTCAAACTGAGCGGTTGTAGGCCGCTATTAAGGAGCGTCAGCAACGATGATACGGCAAAACACGATCCTTTCACTCAAACTGAAGTTGCCGTAACTGCGCTAAACTTGTTACGGCCTACTTTCTTGCGATCCGCCACTTGTCGATTGTCCTAATGGCGACCCGGTTGCGATCGATGTGCAGCGAGAAATTGGAAACATCCACTACTTGTCGCACCAGAAACCTGATGGCTGCACTTTTTCTTCTTTAAAAGTAGTCAATTCGATGCAGCAGTTTTTGGATGAGCTAAAAGTGGACAACATGCCGGCGGACTAGCATGCAGCTAGGGACTGGGACTTTCTTTCCGGTATTGCAAATTTGTGACGTGCTGCCGATTCGAAGCTAAATATTTGTTTTCATTGATTCGCTTTTGATGATAAAACGTTATTTGTCACGGGCAGTTCGTGCAAATTTTAAAGTTGATCAGGAGCGTTCAGCATGAATGATGAGCAAACATACTTCGAACACGAGGATGGTAGCATCGCAATTCGACCCGGCATTCTTCCGGTATCTGTTGGGATGACGGTCTACGCTCAGCCGAACACACCGTTGATCGTTAGGAGTGTGAATCTCAGGATCCCCAGCGATCGAGAGAACGTGACGCGGCTTCATGTGAGGTTGGCTCCGCATCCGAATCCGACGGGTGAGATTTGGGTCGAGCTACATTGATTCTCGTGCGCGATAAGTTTCGGTGGTGATTTAGTTTTTAGCTTTTCCATTTTGTTTTTACCTTTTCCCTTGGGTTCATGAGTTCTCCTTTGACAAAATTTTCTTTGAAGACACTGTTGTTGGTTTTGACTCTTGTGGCCCTCACCGTTTTGCTTGGGGTGACGAGAGTTGAGCTGGCTGAAAAAACGGCGCAACTGAAAGAATATCGCGATGAGATGCGTTATTTGGATGTTGAAGACGAAACCAAAATTCACGCGATCAATATTCCTGGGTTTGGCAGAAAGTCGTGGCGCTGGCGGATTTACTTACCCCCCGATCGTAAGTTTCGGCTGAGGGTCGCCTATGATGATGTCCCGGCTAGCGGCATCCCAAGCAACGCGCCAGATCTGATGATGTGTGAGCTTCCTCCTGGCGAATCAATTTTAACTGCAACAGTTAGTAATGAGAGTGGCCAATGGAGGCTCGTGCTATACTCAGAGACGGATGGAAATCAGAATTTCGATTTTGCGACAGATGTTAATGGGGCCAAAACGGATTGGCTGGCCAAGCGGGGTGGTTGTTCGGTGAATGTTGCGGGTAAATCATCGACCGTTAACGCCGCCACGGATGAGCCTTTTGTTTTGGTGTCCTACCGAGACGGTTTGTCACCAAGGCCAGGTGTGACGGCGACCAACCCAAATCCAACTGACGGAGTCATACTTTGGATCTTGGAAGTTGACGCTCAAAAGTAAGATGTCCACGCAGTGGTTGGTTGGATGAAACCAAGCCTTTGCAGATAGCGTGGCTCGCAAAGTCTCTGCGTTTGCCCGCAGTCTGACGACGGAGTAATATTTCGCGACGATCAACAAAAGATCGGGGTCGACCGTCAGATACTCAGGGGGCGGTTGCCCGGTAGTATTGCGCACAGCGAAAATTTCTTCACACAACCACCGGGAGTCGTGCCATGAAGCAAGCAAAGATCAATGAAACCACCGACAAACGCATTACCGAACTCGAAAAAGAGGTGACGGATATTCGCCGGTTGGTAAAGAGTCTCTCGGCTACGGTTAAAAAACTTGATGGTTCCCTCCAGCCGTTGAGTACACGTGTACGGGTTGTTGGTTCGTTGAGAGATGGCGTATCGCGGGCAATGAATCCAGAGTGAAATCAGGAGTAGTTCATCATGTCTGATTTGAACCCCTATCAATCACCAACGGCCCAAGGTGGGGCGGTTCCTCGTGGCAAAGACGCTAGAAAGTACGACGAGTGCCCTCGGCTCCCAGTGACTTTCCGTGCTCCTGGTTTGCAAAAAGCCGCCCTTGTTGTAGTTGCCGTGTGCGCGTGTTTTATGATTGCCAACGCAACGCAGGCAGTGCAGGCGAATTGGCAAAGTCCAACATATTTTTGGTTGTCCGTCGTTTGTGTGTTGGCTTCGCTTTGGGTCGTTTGTTATTCAATTGCAAGTATTTTTTTGGCAACCGTCATTATCAATTCTGAAGGAATTCAATATACCGTTTTTTGGAAACGTTCGATCCGGTGGGTGGATGTTGCAGCCTGGCGTCAGCCATTGCGGAGCGCTCTGGTTGAAATCGAAAATGCCCAAGGTACCAAATGTTTAATTTTTAATTCGGCGACAACCGCCAAGACGAACGACGCAATTGCGGCCGCGCTGAATCACTTTGTTCCTAGAGGTCAAACTGAAAAGTTCGACTGAATAATCGCCAAACTCTTTGGCCGACGGTTTGCGAGCCAGTGCGGATTTTGGCAATTCCGGTGCTGCCGGGAACGATGATCCGATCTGGGTTATTCAGCGAGACGTTGACAAGATACTTTGTACTTGATGGGACGTCGTGGCCTTCCGAATTCGGAGTCGCAATAATGTCGCCGCCGTTACGGCTGGAAAGTGCTTTGGGGACCGATTTCATTTTGCTGGGCGAGATGGCTTCTGTTTGGGAATGGTGCGTCATGGTTGGCATTTGGTGGATCAACATTTCAACCGGTTGTTCACGGCGGATGAATTCGATGTCCTCTTGATCAATCGCCAGAACGGCTTCCATTTTTGTCAGATCAGGAATGATCTTTCCGACCAATGTCTGCTGATCGAGATAGCAACGTAAGTTGCGTTGTTCGAGCGGAGTTCCGTGCCACTTCCCCAGTTCTCCCGAATCAGATTTGTCTTTGGCAACTGGAGGCGGTGGGATGAAGTAGCCAGTCGCGGGTGCACGTACGACCAATCGATCGACGTCGCTGAGGCGTTTGTCTAGGTTGGCAAGAGCCGTTTGCACGGCGGCTTGGGCGGCCGGCAGTCTTTGCGTTTCGCTACGGTCAACGGATCGTTCGACGTTTGCTAGATGAGTGTCAGCGAGATCTAGCGTCGTTTCCATGCTCGCCAATTGTGCTGTTAAGCTGCGGCTGCTTAATCGCAAAATTTCTTGGCCTTCTACGAGGATTTGATTGGGCTCAGCCATGACTTCGTCAAGTGTTCCCGGCACGTCAATGTAGATACTTTCCGATTCAGCCGGCTGAACATACAGGCTGCAGAAAACGTGATGTGGAATTGGGATTAGCAAAATGCCAGCCAGCAAGCACATAAAGACGACGGCAGTGATGCCAGCGCGGACGGGTTTCACGGTACTCAACCTTCCTGGAACGGAGAAGAACTTGTAGAGCTGTATCAGTGGCATTCCGAGCAAGCCATAAAGCGCGCTCAGAGCAATCATCTGCCCGATGATCTTGAGACCATACGGCTCAAGCAGCGAGTAGATGAACCAAAAAATTGAAAGTGTAATGAACCAGCGGTAACAGGCAGCAGCGACACTGTACAAAGCGAAAAGCCATCGTTTTCGGATCGGCAGGAAAGGGTCAGGCCTGGCTTCGATGCCCAACATCCAATGCCCGCAGGTTCGCTGCAGGATGGTTGTTGCTTTTGATCGAAGGTTGGGAATCTCCAGTAGGTCAGACAGAATGTAATATCCATCGTAGCGCAACAACGGGTTTGCATTGAACAACAACGTGCTGACCGAAGATATGAAGATCACATTCAGAGCCAGTTGGTTTACCATCCCTGGCATGCTGAACCACCAGACGAAGACTGCAATTGAGGCCAGCACGAGTTCGACGTACATGCCCGCCGCCGCGATGAAGGCCCGTTTCCACTTGCTCGTCAGCAACCAGGAATCACTTACGTTAACGTAGAGGCACGGAGTTAAAACCAGCAGCATGACGCCCATTTCATGACATTGGCCGCCGAATTTTTTACAGGCTAATCCGTGTCCGAACTCGTGTAGGACTTTGGTCAGGCCCATGACAAGCGCCAGCCAGATCCAGTTCTTGGCTGCGAAAAAGTCTTGGAAGGATGGTAGCTTGTTCTGAAATGTCTCGAACTGCGTGATCAGTAGGCCGGAGGCACTCAAGCCAAGGATGAGCACGACGACGAAAGCGGGCCAAGTGAAAAACCAGCCGAACCAGACGATCAGAAAGCTTAGCAATCGGTCAGGATCGAAACCTTTGTATCGGATTGCCAAGATGTTGGTCAGCGATTGACGGAGTTCTTTGGATTTGTTTTCTGCGCCTCGCTTTTTAAGTTCGATTCCTTGGTTGGGGGATTCGGAAACCAGCATCGAACTGCGATAGAGCATGCCAACGAACTGATAAAGTTCCTGTAGTGTGATTTTCTGAGGCGCAAATTGGTAGTCAAACCGTCGTTTAATTTGATCTGGGCTTGCGACGCCATCAAGCATCTGCAGGAGAGCATATTCTTCTTCCTCGAATCGATAGTACTTGAGTGATATCGGATCCTTGACCACCCAGTAGTCGCGGCCTTGGTAGCTTTGGCGTTGGAACGTCAAGTCTCTTCGCATGTGCAGGCGTAGCGGTCGGCTTGCGCTCGACGCCATTGCCTGGTTTTGTGCAGAAGATTGAGTTGCCATGTTGAGTGTTCGTGGTTGAAATTGGGTGCCATGCCCTCGCTTGCGTGGGCATGTTCCATCAAGCAAAGGTATGCCCGCCGTCGATTGGGCTTCCGTTGGATTTCAAGGGGGTTGGCCTGGTGGCTAACGAGTCAAAAATCTTTGCAGAGCGACCTCGTTTATAAAAACCAACGGCTTTCATTCCGACTTTAAAGCCAGAGCCGAATTGCACTCTCTTGTTAGTGAGTGTGCTTGGTCTCGAAACCTGCTTCATCCAGCCATTTTTGCCAAACGTGTGCGTTGGAATCGCTTGGCAACTCAATCGTTGTCCAATTGGGGCATTGAAAAGTCGCGTCGAGGTGGTTGCCGTGATTGTTGACGGCGACTTCAACACCAATCAAACGTAATGTCCCGATGATCTCGTTGGCTTTTTGCGGATCGTGTAGGTGAAGTGTTTGTGGGGCGGCCATTCTGAAATCCACCGTTGGTTTTTTTGTGTTGGCGGGCGGATTCACGACAACTGTTTCCAGTGATTTCCCTTTCAACCACTCTGTCCATTGTGCGGCAAGCTGATCCGTTGGTAGTTCCATGGCCTTCCACTGGGGGCAGCGGTAGCGAACGTCGATGTGATTTCCGTGATTGCTCATTTGAACTTCACAACCGATCTTCTTGAGCGAAGAAACATTCTCTTTGGCAGCAGCTTCGGATTCGGCATGAATGGTCTTCCATTCGAGTAAGCGAAAACCAACCTTCCTTAGATTCGAATTCCTCGGTGAGCTGATGTTTTCAGTGAAGCTCGCCAGCTTGGCTTGTCCGCCAGATCGGTTGCCCTGTGCCATTACGCTTGTTGAATTTCCGGATTGCTGGGCAGTTGCAATTGAGGCAGCGAAGGCAATCGAAATCGCCGCGGCCAAGCCGAATAGAACCGTCATTGTTTGCATTGAAATAGCAGTCGATTTCATCATGTCACTTTCTCGAATATTGATCGGCAAATTTGCCTTGCCAATTTGGGCTGGATGAACCGATCGGTTTTGCAACGAACATTAGAAAACAGTCGTTGACCAACACGGATTCATTCGCGATTTGTTGGGCTAAAGTAGGTCAGTGAATACGTGAACTGGCGGGCTTGTGCAAGTTCATTTCGAAAGACGAGTGGCGCGTCAGGCCTGAAATGATGGGTGCCATGCTCTCGCTTGCGTGAGCATGCCCACGCAAGCGAGGGCTGGGGTTCCCATCCCCCCCCACCGGGGGGCATGGCACCCCAGAACAATTGCATCTCGTCATTGACGAACAACTAGTTGGGCTTCAATGCATGGTTGATTCGAGAAAGGTGTTGGTTCAAATCGTGATCTTTCGCTAGCACACTTGCTAGACGGACTTTGCTTGCAAAGCAACGTTGAACTGAATGATGGGTTCTTCTAACATCCCGCCACCTTGCCATTGATAGGTAAGGCTCTGAGCATCAATGGGTGAATTCATGTCAAGTCCAGCCGAACCGATCGTATCTGTAATCGTTCCGATCTACAACGAGATCGACAACATACGTCCGATGTATGACGAATTGACATCTGCGATGGCTGAGCAAGATCGTCCCTATGAACTTCTGTTCGTCGATGACGGCAGTCGCGATGGCACGGTCGAGCGTTTACGTGAAATTGCCGCCGGGGACTCGTCCGTTAGGGTCGTTTTGTTTCGGCGAAACTTCGGACAAACTGCGGCAATGCATGCTGGAATTCAAAACGCGGCAGGTGAATTGCTGGTTACGATCGATGGAGACCTGCAAAATGATCCGCGCGATATTCCAATGATGCTGGACAAATTGGACGAAGGCTATGACCTGGTTCATGGGTGGCGTAAGGATCGACAAGATCATTTGGTAAGCCGTAAAATTCCCTCCAAGATCGCCAATTGGCTGATCTCCAAAGCCACCGAGTTTCCGATTCATGATCTTGGCTGCACTTTGAAAGCAATGCGGCGCGACATTGCGACCCAATTGGAGTTATATGGTGAGATGCACCGTTTCATTCCGATTTTGGCTCATCAGTTAGGAGCCCGCAGTGTCGAAGTCGTTACGCGTCATCGAGCCCGTCAATTCGGGGAAACGAAATACGGGATCGGCAGAACTTCGCGCGTGGTATTGGATTTGATTACGGTCAAGTTCATGCTCAAGTACTTCGCTAGCCCAATGAAGCTGTTTGGAAAACTTGGATTGGGTGTCGCTGCACTCGGTGTGGTTTCGCTACTGAGCGTGATTGGGTTGAAACTGTTTGCTGGTGTCGACATGACTGGGAACCCATTGATGTTGCTGGGAATCTTATCGGCCATCTTGAGTGTCCAATTTTTCAGCTTGGGTTTGATTGGCGAAGTCTGCGCCCGAATCTATTTCGCAACTGGCGAGCGAACCAACTATCAGGTTCGAGAGTGGGTGAACTTTGCAGAGCCCGATTGCGTGCCGTTTCGGGCCAAATCGGCGGCGTAACGTTGACCGGATTGAATTGCGTTGGGCTTACTTGCCACTCAGTTCTCTGGAAAGAACGTTTCTTCAAGACATTTTGTCTTGTAGCAACCATCTCAAGGCAGGATCTTCGTTTTCAAATTTCTCGTTGAAGCTCACTGTCGCCTCGAAAGCTTCTGGCCGAATGCGTTCATGGCAATCTGCGGATGACCGAAAAATCGTTAATGGCCTTAAAGTCTATCAAGATAAGCACTTTTGTGCGTATTTTTCGGGTGAAACTCCGCTAATCGTGTGGGTTCGTCTAAATCTTCCGGTCGATTGATTTCTTCAGGATGGTGCCTTCATCACGAAGTTAACGCCAATCCCAATCGCATGGACGCATCCTAGCCATTGACCCGTGTTAGCGTCCTGAAAGACTCAAGAACAAGGATGGAAAGATGAACTTCAAAGATCTTCGGAACACGTTTGCAGTCGCAGTCGTCGGCTCAGGCATTTTGGGATTGGGAGCCGTTGACGCTCAGGTGGTTCGTCAAGCCACTCCAGTTTCTTACTCCAACACACTTTGGCAAGACGCGCAGTCACCTCAAGCTCCAATGAGCGGTGCCCAGGTGAGTAGTGCTCAAGTGAGCGGTTGCAATTCTTGCAGCACAGGCCAGGCGTCTCCGATGAGTTGCAACGGCGGTTGTGGTGGTGGATGCGGCGCTGGCGGAGAAATGGATGATCCATGGACATTGTTCGGCCGCAATTGCGATTCGCCGCGTTTGAACATCGGCGGTTGGTTTTCGGCTGGTTACCACGCTGAATCCAACGACTTGTTCAACTCAGAGCCAAACGAGTTCAATCTTCACCAAGGTTGGTTGTTCGTTGAGAAAGCTGCTGAAGCTGGTGATTGCGGTGAAATTGGCTGGGGTTTCCGCTTCGATGGCATGTACGGTATCGACGCTGGCGACACCCAGGCGTTTGGCAACACAGTCGACGGATTCGGCAATCCACGTGGTTGGGACAACGGTGCCAACTTCCAACGCGGTGGCGGATACGGTTTTGCTTTGCCACAGGCCTACATCGAGATGGCCAAAGGTGATTGGACTGTTAAGGCTGGTCACTTCTATACATTGATTGGTTACGAAGTTGTTACCGCCCCGGACAATTTCTTCTATTCTCACGCCATCACGATGTACAACTCTGAGCCATTTACGCACACAGGTGTGTTGGCAAGCTACGCAGCCAGCGAAAATACTACCTACTACGGTGGTTGGACAGCCGGTTGGGATACGGGTTTCGATCAGTTTGGCAACGGAAGCAACTTTTTGGGCGGCTTCAGCTCTTCGTTGAGCGACGACGTGACAATGACTTACATGACCACGATTGGTGATTTTGGTGCCCGTGGCTCAGATGGTTACATGCAGAGCTTGGTCTTCGATGTTGCTGTAACGGACAAGCTGCAATACGTTTTGCAAAGCGATCTCTTGCGAGTCGGTAGCACAGGTGAAGATAACTTCGGCATCAACCAGTACTTGATCTACACGATGAACGATCGAATTTCGGTTGGTACACGAGCTGAATGGTGGAAAGGCGACACGTTGACAGGTTACGCTCCTCACGGTGGAGTCGTGCCAGCAAGCGGTTCACTTTCATACTACGAGACGACTTCAGGTGTTAACATCAAGTTGCATAAGAACTTAGTTGCTCGTCCAGAGTACCGGTACGACTGGTCTCCAGGTGCTGGCTATGAGCAAGGTTCATTCGGTGTTGATTTCATTGCGACTTACTAAACCAGATTGGTCTGGTACCGCTTAAGAACGTGAAAAGATAGAACAAACGGTGTCGCCCTAGGCGGCACCGTTTTTTTTATCGATACCCGCCAACGGTGCGCGGGCACAGATGGGGCAGGTGTGTCTGTCAGATACGTTTGGCACCAATGGTTGTTTTCCTTAACCCGCGATTTACGCTACGATAGAAATCGAGAGGCTTGTCGGGGATTGGATGTGCTGATCCGTTATTGAGAGATTTTGCTAGGCCGAATTTGAACGGGCGGATTCGATGAAAAGTAACCAATTGATGCTGACTCGGTTGGCGTTGGCCACATCTTTGCTGTTGTGCGCTGTTGATTTAGTGAATGCTCAACTGACCCAAGCCTCAACCAAGTTGACTGAAGAGCAGTTAATCAAAATTCAATTGCCCATGGATCCAACAGACCCGATCCTAGAATACGATTCGACTGGTGGTTTTCGGATGGCGCTGCCGCAAGGGTTCGTCTCGACGCCCATTCTCAGGGTGTATGCGGATGGCAAAGTTGTTACCGGTGGTTCTGCACCGGAGGCCAAGTCCTGCGAAACGAAATTGTCTGAAAGTCAGCTCAATCAATTATTGCATTGGGTCGTCAACGAGAAAAAGTTTTACGAGATCGACGAACAAGAGATTAAGAGGCAATTGCTGGAGTCTGGCAATGCGATGATGGTCGCGGACGCTGCGACATCTCAATTCAAACTAAATTTGCAACGAGGCTCTCATCAGGTAGACGTTTATGCGCTGATGATGATGGCCCCTCGCAACAAAGAGGTCGAGGAGATGCAAACGCTATTGGATGTGCAACGCCGTTGCCAATTGCTGGTCGCCAAGACGACTATTGGTGACGATGAAGAGATGAGGGTGCTGTTGGAAGCGGTTAATTCTGAATTTGCGAAGTCCCAACCGAATCTGAACAAGTTTTTGGCGAACGATGTTACGTTTGCGACGCGATACAAGGACGGAAGATATCGTGTTTCTCTGCGAAAAACGTTTGAGAAATCTGGCGAGTTACCCAGTCGTCGATTTACAGCGAGAGTCATGCAGAATTCTCCCGACGGTGAATTGGCGGTGTCTATTTCGGGAGCTGTCCCGCTGCGGAATTAGTATAAGGCCGTCCGAAAAGTGATTTCGTTTCTTCGTGTAGGCTCACAGCCGCCTACCGCTGATTGCATTGCCGTTCAACGACGGTAGGGATGATAGACATTTGGTCAGAGTTGTTGCGAGCTAACCGCTTGGGATTCGTGCTTAATGTTTCCTTGCACTCTTCATGGCGAAACCCTATTTCATCCACGCGCTCAACATGGAAACCTGATCAAACGCCATGTTTACGGCGATGCCCGCATAATTTGCTGTATTTCAAAATCGCAGCAGGAAAATCTGTAAGAAATCGTCGGCCCGTTTGAGAGTACGGTAGACTGAAATGCAAATCGCAGATTGTGGACGGCATGAACGAACTACCCAAAACTCGACAGAGCCTTTTGCTGCAGCTTCATCAGCGAAGCAATGACGCTTGGGCCGAGTTTCTACAGGTGTACGAGAAAGCCATCTACGACTTTTGTCGTCGTCGTGGACTTCAGGATGCGGACGCTCAAGACGTCACTCAAGATGTGTTGACTGCGGTCGACCGTCGTGTTGGCACTTGGGATTCGAATCCGACCAAAGGTACGTTTCGAGGCTGGATGTTTCGCGTTGCTAGAAACATCGCGGTTAACAAATTTCTCGAACGCTCACGACAGGCAGCGGCTAGTGGAGACACGATCGTGGCGCAAATGCTCGCAGAACTACCCGATTCAGAAGACGCTCAATCAACGGCGTTTTGGATGGAGTATCGACGCGGGTTGATGCACTGGGCTGCAAAACGTGTGAAACCTGATGTTAGCGAATTTGCGTGGAAGTCTTTTTGGAAAACCGCGATTGAGGGAAAGAAAGCGGACGAAGTGGCCCAAGAGTTGGGCAAATCCGTTGGCAACGTCTACACTGCAAAGTGCCGGGTGTTTGCCAGAATCAAGAACCTCATTTCGCAAATGGATGACGATTGTCCAACCGACGTCGACGTTTCGGCGAAAGGCTTACCACCCAAATTCAACCTCGATGGAGAGTTTTGATGGCGATTGAGAATGAGCAGTGTTTTGAACCGAAAGTTCTAAATAACTTTCTAACAGAACAACTGAGCGAAAGAGAAGAAGCGCAAATGGTTGCGCACCTAGATCAATGTGGCACTTGCCAAGTCGCACTGGAAAAATTGACGGCCGAGCCCGATGCCTGGGGCGAACTACAAGAACGGCTTGACGATGCCGAGATTGAGGATCCGGATCCAACGATTGGACATGAGTCTCAATTGTTAGATTCCGAATTGGCACGTTTGCAAGAGTATCTCGGCCCGACCGACAACCCTGACATGATGGGGCGACTTGGCGAATACGAAGTCTGCGGCTTGGTTGGCCGCGGAAGTACGGGCGTTGTTGTCAAAGCATTCGAACCTCGATTAAATCGTTTCGTCGCAATCAAAGTTCTTTCTCCTTCCTATTCGACAAATGGGTCGGCTCGAAAACGTTTCGAACGAGAAGGCCAATCGATCGCAGCGGTATCACACGAGCACGTTGTGCCAATTTACGCTGTCAACGAGTATCGAGGACTGCCGTACATTGTAATGCAGTACATTAGTGGTGGGTCACTACAACAGCGGGTCGACAAAAACGGGCCGCTGGAAGCTCGCGAAATTGCTCGGATCGGTTTGCAAGTCGCCAAAGGCCTGTCAGCCGCCCACTCGCAAGGCATCGTTCATCGCGACGTTAAACCTGCCAATGTGATGTTGGAAAACTCGGTCGATCGAGCGATGGTCAATGATTTCGGATTGGCTCGAGTCGCAGACGAAGCCGCCATGACTCGAAGCGGAGTGATTGCAGGGACTCCGCAATACATGTCACCCGAACAAGCTCGCGGCGATGTGATCGACGCTCGATCCGATTTGTTCAGTCTCGGTAGTGTTCTCTATTACTGTGCGACAGGCCGGTCGCCTTTTCGATCCGAAACCGTATTCGGAGTGATCAAACGCGTTTGTGAAACGGATGCTTGGCCAATCCAAGAACTGAACCCGGAACTTCCATCCTGGCTGGTCGCTTTCATCGAAAAACTTCACTCCAAAGATCGCGATGGTCGGTTCAAATCCGCAGAAGAAGTTGCTTCGCTACTCGAGAACGAGTTGGCTCACATGCAGAATCCTGGTTTGGGTATGGAGCCCGCTCGGCCTTGGTTCGTGCCGAAACCTGAAGCGAAGCCCAGCGTGTCAAGACACAATTCGAAGCTAGTGACGGCTTTGCTCGCTACCACGGCAGCCGGACTCGCGGGTTGGATGCTAATTTCAAACGGTGTTTTTGGCTCCCTCAATGTGTCAACAAACAACTCTCCAGAAACAACGAAAACTCCTGTGGCACTGAGCCTGACTAATTTTGACGATTCAGCGATCGATTCGCTCGATGAAAAGCAGGCCAAGAAACTTCAGCGAAAACTCGACAAGGAATGCAAGCGACTGTCGATCACTGCTTCTACTGAAGAAGTGAAAGCCGATATAGAAAAATCAGCGACCAAGTTTGGCATGACTTCCGAAAAATACGAATCACTGATTACGGAACACCGAGAATGGACTGTAAAGCAGTTTAAAGATCAAGTCCGCACCCGTTTACTGATGACCAAGCTAGTTGGGTACCGTCTTCAGAAACCAGTGGATGATGTCACGCTTGACGAAGTGAATTCAGCTTCCAATGAGATTGTGACGACGCTCTTGGGTGGACAGACAATCTCAACGCGTGTGGTTGAATCTGCTTCCACAACAGAATCGGGCGAACCTCAACCTGGGAAGTTCACGACATTCGGTGGCGATTTCGCCGGCGGGGTCGTTGACGGATACTCGGTCTATCTTCCATCTTCTTACGGCCAATCGGACAAGAGCTATCCAGTGATCATGTTCCTTTCCGGTGGGTGTGCTGTCGGTGGCGAAGTTGAAGACATGTACAATTTCAGTGGCCTACTCAACCTAATCCACGAACCCTCAGATCTCACGGAACAGGTTAAGGACGAAGTTCTGGATTCCTTTATTATCGTCTCGCCTCACATGAAGGACGGCATCTTTGACGAACGCCAGTTCTTTGCTCAAGAAGACGCGATGAAGCAAATTCTGGGTGCAGTTAAGGAAAACTTCAACGCCAACATGAAGCGAACTTACGTCACCGGTGTCGGACGTGGCGGACATGGTGCCTGGGGATTGGCGGCTCGGATGCCTGAGTATTTCGCAGCCGCTGTTCCGATCCGAGGGCAACGAATTGGCATTAAGGATTATGCATCGCTCGTTGAGATGCCAATCTGGGTCGGGCATTCAATCGACGACAGCGAAGTCAGCTACGGCGAATCTTCCGTGGCGGTCAACAAGATTGAAGCACTGATGGATGACCGGTTCTTGATGGTCGAAAGTCTCGACGCGTCGCAAACCGATTTTATTGATCACGACAAAGTCTTCACTTCACTCGAAGGAGACGACTGGCCAAATCTCTATGCTCGGCCTGAGTTGTACCAGTGGCTGCTCAAGCATGAATTGAAAGCAACCGTTTGGGACTAATTAGCGATACGTCAAACTAGAAATGACGGACACCGAACTCTCCTTGCGTGAGCATGCCCACGCAAGCGAGGGCATGGCACCCATTAGAAATTGATCAACTCTCCTTTGGCGAACCACTTGTTCGCACCCGGAGACAAACCACCCATTAAAATTGGTCAACCCTGCGTGGGTGAGCCCGTTTTTCGCTAACAGCGGTAAAAACGTTGGCTGCCAAAAGATGAAAACGAAAAGGGTGGAGCCAAACGGCTCCACCCTTTATTTTTCTTAAATTCTCTATCGCGATCGAATTCACGCGACATCGATTGTCGAAATCTACTTCTTCAAATCGACCGCATAAATACGCGTCCTATCAGAAAGATACATTCTGCCATTGGCAAATGTTGGAGTGCTGTAAATCGA
Organism: uncultured Pirellulaceae bacterium; assembly: GCA_964589435.1. Classification (GTDB taxonomy): domain Bacteria; phylum Planctomycetota; class Planctomycetia; order Pirellulales; family Pirellulaceae; genus Mariniblastus. The sequence continues at coordinate 5,298 of CAZPTT010000070.1, read as the reverse complement.
AGAGAAGTTCTTGGTTGGACGTTCCGCCAAGACTTCCGCTTTGTCACCACCGGCCGCTTTGAAGACAGTCAGCGTTCCATCTTCATTGCCTAAAAAGACTTTGCCATCAACGACAAGTGTTGAGCCCCAAACACCTGAAAGTAAGTCATGCTCCCACTTGCGTTTGCCATTTTCAAAATCAACGCAGTGAACGTAGCCGCTTAGGTCAGCACAAAACACCAAACCATCGGCGATTGAAACGGTCGACATGGTTCGCCGGAAGACCAACTCACCATCTTCTTCACCACCGTAGTGCCAGATCTGACCCGAGTCAGGATTAGGCTTGCCTTTGGTTCCGATTTCGCCGAGTTCGGGGCTGATATCACCGGTTTTTGTGGCGTCAATCCGATACATGTGACCGATGCCTTCGCCGTGTTCAGGATCCTGACCGACCGAGACAATGACACTGTTATCAATAAACACAGGCGTTGAAATAATCGCGTTGCGAGTTCCTCTACCACCGAGAACCCATTTCGAATCTTTCGGGTTCAAGTCGAATTTCCAAACTTCTTCACCGGACTCAACGTCATGAGCGTAGAGCCAGCCGTCGCCACCTGGGAAGAAAACCTGCAGCTTCCCGTTGACTTCACCAACAGCAGGCGAGCCCCATTGTCCGTGCAAAATCGCATCGAAAGGCTGATTGGCTTCCATGGTGACTTCACCGGTGTTTTTATTAACTCCAAGAAAACAAGGAGCGCGCGGCGAAGGAACTTCCAGGTGGGCTTCGTCAACGCCGTTGGACGTCAGCAAGTAAATGGTATCGCCGGAAATAACTGGCGAACTGGTCGCGAGGTTGTGCGGAAATACCGCCAAATCCTCAATCATGTCGATGCTCCACAGAATGTCAGCATCACCTTTCTCGGTGTCAACTTCATCTTGGTAAACACCATCGTTCTTGCCGTCCAAAAAACCATTTGCATCGAGACACATGAGTTCGCAACGATTGCTAATGACGTAAACTCGATCGCCTTCGATTACCGGAGTGGAGCAGATTCCCTGCAGAGGCCAGTCATTGACACGACCTTGCGGAAGTTTCTCTCGAGTCAACTGCCATTGGAATTCGCCAGTCTTCTCGTCGAAGCACAACAAGACGCCTTTGTCGTCGGCACCTGGATGCTTTTCAGCACGGTAGGCACCACCGTTATTGGTTCCAACGTAGACTTTTCCACCAGAAACCACCGGGTTGCCGTAAGTCTGCGAACCGAGGTTCATTTCCCAGGCGACATTTTTGCCGGTTTCCAAATCGAAATCGAGGCTGATGCCATCCATTTTGGCAACCATGTTGCGGCCAATGGTGCCGCCCCACATTGGCCAATCAGCAGCAGCGACAGCCGCCATAAGTCCGACAGCCAAAACGCTAAGCGATAGTGTACGAATCGCTTTCATATCTAGTCCTTGGTTCAATTGGTGTTCGTAAATTTTAGATTTAAAGAATCGTCTGTTCAAATTGATGCGACTATTTTTGTGTCACAACGATGTTGTCAAAAAAGCAATCAGCTTGAGCGTAAGAGTAAATCGCTGGCGGGCCAACATGATTCGGATGAGGGTCGGTCGCTTCGATCGTCCACTCGGCTGGTTCCGCTTCAGATTTTTTCCAAACCTTGCCGTAAACCTTGGCTTCCGTTTCAGTTGATTCGACTTTCATCTTCATGGTGTACCAAACGTCAGGATCGCTGCGGAACTTGATTTCTTTGGCCATCCGTTTGTGAGGCTGCCACGACTGCAAAGCCAACTTGCTGGTGTTTCCGCGAACGATAAAGTTGTAACGCTGATTGGAAAGTCCAACGCTGGCCAGCTTGCGCTTTTGCTCGGTCATCAACACATCGGCTTGGATCTCAAAGTTCTTCATATCCGGAGGACCAAGTGTTACTTGATGGCTTGGTCGGCCTTTGGCTTGAGTTCCACCAGCAACTTTCATGACCGTGTTTCCGTCGAGGTCAAACGGTTTGATTTTGATGTGTGCCCGAATCCAGGAGGTTGGAACACGGATGCCTTTGTAGCCTTCGAAATCCCAAGACCAAACTTTGGCGGGACTGAACATTCTCACGCGAGCGGTGGCTGAGAGGTCGCCGGCCTTTACGGTAACAACATCGGCGAGGTTCTTTTCAACAGTCGATGCGGTCAGCGTCGCGCCTTCAGCTTTGAATCCTTCCAGCCCTTCACCAACGACTAGGTCGGAAGCGGGAACACTCGAAATTTCTCGGCCATTGGCGTCGAAGGAATGCACAGTAAAGTCAACCTTCTCGCCGGCTTTGACAAGCACCTCGTAAGGCCGCAACTGCATTGTGTCGACCGTGTTGACCATCGCCGTTTCCTCAGCCATCGGACGAGGCTCGCCAATAACAACCTTCTTCGACTTGTCTTCGATACAAATCGTGCGGTCACGAGTCACCAAAAAGACTCGGCCGTCCGCAACCGCCGGAGACGCATAAATCTCGTCAGGTCCCGCGACACCAAGGGCCGGCACGACGACTTCCGACAACGTCTCGCATTTTTCGCGAGTCGGTTTCACGATCCACATATGACCGTTGACTTCGGTTGCATAGATCTTTCCGTCTGCCCAAATTGGCGAACCTTTTCCAACGGTGCCAAGATCATGTTGCCATAAATTCTCGCCGGTCTTCGAATCGTAAGCGTAAAGATTTCCAAGATCGGCGACGACATAGACCACGCCATCATTGACGACCAGGCCGGTATAGCCAGCCTTAATCCCATCGACTCGCCAAACACTATGCGTTTCAGTGACATCGCCGGTTCCAGTCGCGTCGATACATTGGACGCGGCCAAATTCCGGGTTGTCGATATTGTCTTCACCATGAGAGATGTAAACGTAATTTCCTTCCACGACCGGTGAAGCGTTCAAGCCACGCAGCGACATTTTAAAGCCCCAGATTGGCTTACCGGTGCGAGCGTTGATTGAGTAAACGTTGCCGTCGCAGTTTCCACCGATCAATTGACGTTGCCCATTGATGACCGCCACCATGGGAACCGAGTAGTTCGTGTCACGCGGGGCACCGCCAGGAGCGGAAACCCATTGTAACGCGCCGGTTTTTTTGTCGAATGCGTAATAGTAGTGCAGCGGGGCTGGGCCTTTTGTCGATCCCCAGTTCGTCGCCATGAAGCTGACGATTACTCGATCTTCGTCGATAATTGGGGTTTGAGTTCGTCCACCGTAGCCGGAAATCTTGCCGAACATTTCAGCCAATGAGTGTTCCCAAACGATTTTGCCATCTTGATCGTAGCACCGGAACAGTCCGCTGACTGAGTGCATGTAGACGTAGCCAGTCTCTTTATCCCCTGCCATTGACGCCCAACCGACTCGTGGTGCAGGAATATCTGTCTGAAACACGTTGAAGATGTCTCGCCAAAGCTCTTCGCCGGAAGCCGCATCAAAGCAAACGACTTGCTCTCGAGCATGAACTTTTTCGACGGGGTCATTCACATCGTCCGGCGTTCGGCTGTTAATAAACACGCGACCATTCAACACGATCGGAGTCGAACGACCGCCCGTCTCTTGAACCCAAGAAACGTTCTTCTGTGGTTCGAACGACCAGGAATCGACAAGGTTTGTTTCCCTCGAAACTCCGTTTTGCTCGGGGCCGCGCCAATGCAACCAGTCTTGGGCTGAAACAGATTCGCTAACAAGCAACATCAGAACCAAGCTCGACAATCCATTTAACAGGAGTCGAGCCATGGAAGGGGGAATGTGTTGGTTCATTTTTTCCATCATAAAGTTTGGGTGTCGTTTATTGGATATGTTTGAGGGAACGAACGTGCGTTTGGCCTAAAGCGAAAATTGCTGAAGCTGACAAACTTTGATACATCATTCGCTAAAACGCCATTCGTTTTGACGGCTTTAATTTAAACTGACATGACCACATTTGCTATGGTTGAGGCCGAAAATGCAGGCATTATCGAATGGCTCGCGGTTTCTTCCGGTAAGTTCAGCGATGAATTTAGACAGACGATCAGGCCGCATTTACGATGCGCAAAATCTCAACTTCATTTTCTCGCCTGAGTTTCTCGCACAAAGTCCGCTTTCAAAACATCCCATTTTCGCCCTGAGCGAATCACAAGGTTCCTTGACCGAGATCTACTTCCGTAATCGGTATCAATCTTTACCGGATTGCCTCGTTCGCCTTCCAATGTTTCAATGGCTCCCGCTTATAAGAGAATATTTTAACAGGCTGCCAGGTTCAAATGAGTTCAGCAAACTATCCTCAAACGCGGATGCGACGCGTTCGAATGTTCGATTGGTCACGAAGAATGGTTGCGGAAGAGCACCTTTCCGTAAACGACCTTATTTGGCCAATCTTCGTTCAGCCGGGCAAAGAAAAGAAGACGGAAGTCACTTCGATGCCGGGCGTGTTCCGACTGACTCAAGACTTGTTGATTTCCGCTGTTCAGGAAGCTCGCGATCTCGGTATCCCCGCGATTGCGATTTTCCCAGAAACCGACCCGGCGAAGAAGACCGATGGGGCTGAGGAAGCGGTCAACCCCAACAACCTGGTTTGCCAGACCGTGGCCGCGATCAAAGCCGCCGTTCCCGAGATTGGAATCATCTGCGACGTTGCACTCGACCCTTACACATCTCACGGCCAAGACGGATTGGTTCGTGGAGATGAAGTCGTCAACGACGAGAGCGTCGAAATGCTGTGCCGGCAAAGCGTTGTCCAAGCCCAAGCCGGCTGCGACATCATCGCTCCGTCCGACATGATGGATGGCCGCATTGGCAAGATCAGAATGGCACTCGATTCGGCCGGTTTCTCCAACGTGATGATCATGTCTTACGCCGCCAAGTATGCGTCCGCTTTCTATGGGCCGTTCCGTGACGCCATTGGTTCTAAATCAAATCTTTCTGGCGGCAACGTTTCCGGAGGTGGAAAACAGACCTATCAAATGAATCCGGCCAATTCCGACGTTGCCATTCGCGAGGTTGAATTGGATATCGCCGAAGGGGCTGACATGGTAATGGTCAAGCCCGGGATGCCCTATCTCGACATCGTCCGCCGCGTCAAAGACACGTTTCGCGTCCCAACGTTTGCGTATCAAGTCAGTGGTGAATACGCGATGATGATGGCGGCCGTTCACAATGGCTGGCTCGATCACGATAAAGTCATGATGGAGAGCCTGGTGGGTTTTAAGCGTGCTGGAGCCGATGGGATCCTGACATACTTCGCCGTCGAAGCAGCCAAAAAACTACGCGGCTAATTTGCTCGCCATTTCTACGGAGACGGGAACACAGCGGATGTATTATCC
>CAZPTT010000069.1:26630-32537 GCA_964589435.1 uncultured Pirellulaceae bacterium | reverse complement strand
GTGAACGTCTCACGACGGGCACCTTGACACTTCGCTTGGGACTCCCAAACTAGACAGCCCCAATCTTACCAAACCCAACCTTGCCCTTCATCGGTAGAAATCCGATTTACCTTTGGTTTGTGAATAATTTTCGTCAGCACTCACAGACCACCTCACAAAATTGAGCTGACGCCTCGCTTACTTCACACATTACACTACTCAGGAAGCAACTTCGTATGGATCTCGTTCTTCAATTTGATAACCTGGAGCAAAAACGCGCCGAGTCTGGTGAGAAGTACTTACCGTTTTTCGATGTCGGCTCGCTCCATTGCGGGATCTACACGTTAGCCGTCGGCGACGCCGACGAGCAGAAACCGCATACCGAAGATGAGGTCTATTTCATCCAGTCAGGTATCGCCAAGATCAAAATAAACGGAGAAGACTTCGACCTCCGACCGGGCAGTGTGATATTTGCGCCGGCGTTTGCCGAACATCACTTTTATGACATCACGGAAGAGCTGAGAATTATGGTCATGTTCTCAAAGCGTGAGAACGCTCGCGGTTAATTCAACCCTCCATCGTCGGCCAGAGTCCAGCAGAGTCCGCCATCCAAACGCTCGATGCCGATCAGACGCCTACTCGACTGTCTGCGAGAATCGTTGCTGAATGTTTCGCAAGATCATTTGTTCAAGTGAGAAGTCTCGGCCCATCGGGATCCAACCAGGATTTCGCTGCGACACCCAAGGATCGTCGCGGTCAACATCAAGTGTATTGTCGTGGCGAAGAAGCGGTCCACCAACGGCAGCGCCAAGTGGCTGAGCGACGTCTTCCAGTTCCTTGAACACCTTCAAATCGATTTGGTAACTGTTGCCGGTCGGAATGACTCTGGCTTTGGCAAACCGGCGAACGGTCTGCAGCGTGGCATGGGCCTTTTCGAAACCGGGTGTCGAATCCCGTTTCCAAGGCTCGAGAATCGTACCGCCGATCTTGGGATGTGTCTCGATCCAGCCTTCGGTCATGACGCTGTCGACAACACCAATTCGCTCTTCGCGATAGATTCGAAAATAGTTATCCAATTCGTCACTGATTTGATCCATCACGTACCAGCGATCAGCCATTGGAATCAGCATTGGATTCTGCAGTTCCAATTCACCGCACAGGTTCGGAGCGCTGGGCTCAGACAAAAACGACCGGCAGCCAGGCATCGCAACCAAGCAACAAAAACTAACGCCGCACATGATCAGCAAAACGGAGCGTTTGTGATTGGAAGTTAGATGACGCATGGCGTTAAAATCGCAGCTTTGATTTCGAACAAAAAAGGCCGCGAAGTTTGAGGAAAACAACGCGGCCGGGCAAGATCAAGTTTGCTAGCGATTTCAACATCCAATACCTATTCCAGTTGATTTCCATATTCGTTTTTTGGGTTTCGATACATCGAATGCAGGTGAGCCAACGGATTTCCGCCCAAATTCTGACAGGCATACTCGATAATCAGTGAAGGCGCCTGAATTGAATACGAGATATCGCTGCCAGGCTCCTGATTGCCGTTCCATGAAAAGGGCATCGCATCGACTTCGTGGGTTATCTCTTTCATACGTTTCACTGCATGAGACTTCGGTAGGTCATTGACCCAATTGGCGATTAACTTGAGCAGGATTTTCTTTTGAGCACCATCAAGAGAAGAGCAGGGCAGTCCAGTCACGGGTAACTTCTTTCCGTCATTGCCCGGCCCGGTCATTATGTCTTGCCGCTTCGGCGTGAGGACGGCTTGTTTAATTTGCTCATCCGTCAAGCTGCCAATGAATTCGTGCGCGTCACCCGTTTCACCCGCAAACGGTTCGAAAGACTCACCCGCGATCTCAAACACTTCGGGCTGAGTCCCAATAAAGCTGGGTGCGATCGTTAGCTCAGCTCCGGTAATCGAAACGTTGACTCCAACGTGATGACCATCGACTTGCACACACCAAGGTTCGGTCTCGCTTGGTTTGCCGAACACAACCAACGAAAAGTTCTCTGTTCCGAAACCTCGCCGAGGCTGACTACCTTCAAGCAACTGGTCGTCCGCCAACATGATGTCGCGAATTTTTTGGTAGCCTTGCTGACTCAAGATCGCCGCCATCAAATCACAAGCCGCTTTGACTTGTTCATCTGACATGTCGCCCATCCGCACGCCACCAGCGTCGACTGGAGCCGGCAAATTCGTCCAAGCTCTGCGTTCGGCACTTTGCAAGTCGTGTTGAATACGATTTCGCTGCTCATCAGTAAGCGACGCGATGAAAAGCTTGGCGGCCGCAGTTGCCGTAGCAACGGAGTACTCTTGTACCGCAGGCTTGTAAGTACCAACAACGAAGCTTGCGTCAGAAACGTAGTCCGAACGAGTCGCGCTCGAAGCCTCTGGAGAGCTTGGCTCAATGACAGGCTTCTGAGCCGACACCTCGGCGGCAACCAGCAACGTTGCCATTAAGACAAGCATCTGAATGAGTGATTTCACGATCATCGTTTTTCCTTTTTCGATTGGAAATTGGTTTCGACAGATTTCATACGCCGGTTCGCGTGCTTTTCAACCTGCACTTTAGCATCTTAACCGGCTTCGACGATCGAAGGTTCGTAGTCTTCAGGCGGCTCAAACCCCAGACAGGTGATCGCAGTCGCCGCCAAACTGCTGACGCCCGGTGACTCCAGCGAAACTAATTTCAAGTTGGCCGTTCCCGCCGGGTCATAAACGTAACAGGGAACCGGGTTCAACGTGTGGCTGGTCTTTGGCTTGGGATTACCAGCGGCATCCAGTTTTAATTGGCCATCTTTACCGACTTCGTACATCTCATCAGCGTTGCCGTGATCGGCCGTCACGATCAAGATCCCGTTGGATTGATTGATCGCTTCAATCAAACGGCCCAAGCACAAATCTACCGTTTCGACCGAAATTTCGACGGCCAACAGGTCTCCCGTATGGCCGACCATATCGCCGTTGGGATAATTGACGCGAATGAAATCATGCTTGCGGTTGTTGATGGACTCCAGAATCACCTCGGTAATTTCAGCGCCCTTCATCCAAGGCCGCTGTTCATAGGGAACTAAGTCGGATGTAATCTCAACATACTCCTCAAGCGACTCAGAAAACTTTTCGCTTCGATTGCCGTTAAAAAAGTAAGTCACATGTCCGTACTTTTGAGTCTCGCTCACAGCCAATTGACTGACACCGCTGGACGCCAAGTACTCGCCCATTACTTCATCGATGACTGGCGGCGAAACCAAGAAGTTTCGGGGAATCTTTTTGTCGGCATCGTACTGCATGATGCCAGCGAATTTGACTGACGGCATCGAGCCGCGTTTGAATGTATCCAAGTCCGGTTCATCAAAGGCTCGAGAAATTTCCATGGCCCGGTCACCGCGAAAGTTAAACAAGACGACGCTATCGCCATCGATGATTGGGCCAATCGGTTGCCCGTCCCGCGTGATGACGAACTCTTTTAAGTCTTGATCAATCACACCAGGAGTTTCGGTTCTAAGCGTTTGAATCGCTTCGGCTGCCGAGGCAAACTCGCGTCCTACTCCTTCGACATGAACCTGCCAGCCTCGTTCGATCATTGGCCAGTCAGCTTCGTAGCGATCCATTGTGATATAAAGACGTCCGCCGCCAGAAGCAATCGCATAATCGAATTCACCTGACTGATTGATTTCGGCCAGTTGGGCTTCAAGCTGTTCGATGTAAACCAATGCGGAAGTTGGCGGCACGTCACGGCCGTCGAGCAGCGTATGGATTCGGACTTTCCTAACGCCTTGCTTGTGCGCTTGAGCAATCATGGCAAACAAGATATCGACATGCGAGTGAACGTTGCCGTCTGACAACAGCCCAATCAAGTGCAGTGTCGAATCGTCCAGCGACGCCGTAAGATCTTTCCATTGATCACCCGAGAACATCGCTCCCGATTCGACCGCGTTCTTAACCAGCAACGCGCCTTGATCAAAAACTCGCCCCGATCCGATTGCGTTGTGCCCAACTTCGCTATTGCCCATATCGGCATCCGATGGCATGCCGACTGCCAAGCCATGAGCTTTGAGCTGAGTTTTGAGAGCATTCTTTTCCAGCCAATCCAAATTTGGCGTTGTTGCTTTGGCAACCATATCACCGGCGTCGCCGTGGCCAATCCCGACTCCGTCCATAATGACGAGGACAACAGGACCTTCCGGGCCAGAAAATGAAGCGTTCTTTTTTAATGGGTTCATGGATATCTCAATTATTCGAATGTGCGGCCATACGACATCATTTGGATTGGCCAGCAATTAGAAGGGGCCGCTGGACTAGGCATCGTCGCCGAATTGACGACAATATTTCCGTGTTGGCAATCAACGTGTTTAACACTTCCCGACACATACTCACAGGCCTGGCTGAGAGAATTCGCTTCGGAGTTCTCCAATCCAATTTTCGGTAAACCAAACTCTCATCACGGAACGAACGATGGCTAAAATTGTACCGCTGACATTTGACCCTCAGGCCTCCCTGAATTCGCCGGGCGGAATCAATCAGAACCAACTGGACGGATTGAAAGACAAGTTGTTGGCCGCTCAGGCGGAAGTCCTGAAAACCGACCTTGAGCTGTTCGCCTCGCAAGCCAACATTCCTGACGAAAAGCAACCGCTCGACGCTGGCTTTCACGAGATGCCGGAACGTATTCTTGATGCGTATCAATCCGATCGAGCCAACAGTGAGCTTGGGAAAATCCTTGATGCCGCCGCGCGGATGCGAGACAAAGTCGACAAGGTCGTCGTCCTCGGAATCGGCGGCTCGTACATGGGCGCGAGAGCGTTGATGGAGACTTGCTGCCAACCATACTTCAACGAGTATTCGCGAGCCGAACGTGGCGGCCGTCCTCGAATGTACTTCGAGGGCAACAACGTCGACAACGATTGGTCTCAGGGATTGTTGCACTTTTTGAAAAGCGATTCCAAGGGAGACGGGCCGGAAGGCAAATGGGGTATCGTCGTGATCAGCAAAAGTGGCGGTACGCTTGAGACCGCCGCGTCGCTACGTCAATTCTTAACCGCACTTACCGAATCTGTGGGCAAAGAGAATTTGCCAGAGTACGTCATCCCCGTCACTGGCGAATCTGGCAAACTCGCCAGCCTTGCCGATGCAATTGGATGCAAAGATCGCTTCATCGTTCCCGATGGTGTGGGCGGACGATTCTCGGTACTGTCTCCCGTTGGTCTGTTACCAGCCGCCATCCTCGGCATCGACATCGTTAAACTGTTGGAAGGCGCTGCTGCGATGAACTCGCATTTTCGCAGCGCGCCGATGGGTGAGAACGCCGTACTCGATTACGTCGCGGTCAATCATCTTCTGGAAGTCGAACAGGGCATCAACACTCGCGTGTTATCGGTCTGGAGCAAGTCGCTTGAGTCGGCTGGCTTTTGGTATGACCAACTGCTTGCCGAAAGCTTGGGCAAAAATGAGCAAGGTGCGCTGCCGCTGACTTGTGTCAATTCGCGGGACCTACATTCGCGAGCTCAGCAACATCAAGAAGGCGCGCGTGACAAAGTCATGAACAATGTCATCGTCGATTCATGGCGACACGAACCGCTTCCCATTGGGAGCAGTGAGTGGGATCAGGATCAACTGAACGAACTGGCTGATCGGACACTACCGGAAATCATGACCGCCGCCATCAAAGGCACGAACATGGCCTACGCGGAAGATAATCGCCCCACGACAGACATTCACATGCCGGCAGCAGACGAAGCCTCTCTCGGGCAGTTCTTTCAAATGCTGATGCTGGCCACCGTCCTAGAAGGCCGGCTGATGGGAATCAATCCATACGGGCAACCGGGCGTGGAAAAATATAAGACGAACATGAACCGGCTGCTCCGAGAAGCCGTAACGATTTAGACTCTTTGAAGCGTAGGTGCGCCGAAGCGAAACGATTCCGC
>CAZPTT010000069.1:25188-26530 GCA_964589435.1 uncultured Pirellulaceae bacterium | reverse complement strand
AAAAATGACTCCACGGTTATCGCCATCTACGAAATTGCGCAGTGGTTTGGAAAAAATCATAGCGTCAAGAATACGATCGAGATGAACATCGGCGGGACAGTTCAATTGCCGTTCGGATCGGTCAAAATGACACCAGCCCTGCATAGCTCACAATTACCAGATGGTTCCTACGCGGGCTGTCCGGCTGGGTTTGTCGTGACGATTAACGAGAAGAAGTTGTATTTCGCATGTGACACTGGTCTGTTCTCGGACATGCAATTGATTGGGGACATGGCAATCGACGTTGCCATTTTGCCGATTGGCGACCTGTTTACGATGGGCCCTGCGGACAGCCTGTTGGCAACCAACTTCGTTAGACCCACTCAGGTTCTTCCGACGCACTACAACACATGGCCGCCGATCGAACAGGATGCAGGCCAGTGGGCCGAACTTATTCGCTCCGGTTCGTCTGCAGAACCAATCGTGCTTCAGCCTGGAGAATCTCATGAGTGTTAGTCCGCCATTTCAACACACGAACAATCACGGGATTGCCAACGTGCTTCTCCGTGTCCCAGCTCCAACTTATTTCCATATTGCCATCGGATGCTTGGCTTTCTTGATTGGCTCGGTGTACCCGCCTCATGCTTGCTTCGCCCAAACTTCGGAATCACCTCAATGGAAACTTGCCGAAGGCGATCAGTTCGAAGTTACTTTTGTTCAAGAATCAAAAACAAGCACCGATGTCGACGGCCGAGCAACCGTCATCGACAGCTCGACCGTCCTTTCAATGGAGTGGGAGGTAACGGCAGTCGATGCGAAGAGTAACTTTGTGATTCAACAAACAATTTCCAACATCGCTGTCTCTGTCGGCAATCCAGCTTTGCCAGCCACCGCAATTAAATTCGACACGCTTAAAAAAGAGAAAGTCTCGCGTGAGTCAAAGAAGATTCGAACGCAAATGAAACCGCTGATCGGTCTAAAGTTTGCCGTTACGATGTCGCCGCGGGGTGAGATCATTTCGGTCGAGCCACACGCGGAGACCGTCGACACGTTGCGCACGCTCCCTGACTCGCTGCAGCTACAAGAGCTGTATTCAGAAAAGGGCCTAAAGGATTTATTTGGGGCTGCGGCCATTGTGCTGCCAAGCGGCGAACTTAAACCGGGCCAAACCTGGGAAGACTCTGAGCCTGTCGAAACGGCCTTTGGGCGGTTCACTCGGAATCGAATTTACAAGTACCAGGAAAGCAAATCAGAAAGCCAACCCAACAGCAAGTTCGCTGAGTTTTCAATCGAGGCAACGATGGCTCCCATTGCGGCGTCAGGCGAATCAAGCAGTGGCGGCGAATCAAGCAGTGGCGGCGAA
>CAZPTT010000069.1:15145-25088 GCA_964589435.1 uncultured Pirellulaceae bacterium | reverse complement strand
CATTGCGGCGTCAGGCGAATCAAGCAGTGGCGGCGAATCAAGCAGTGGCGGCGAACCCAAGCCAACGCTAGTCAGCTTTTCCGAATCAGGGAAAATGCAACTTGATATTGAGGGCGGCTATTTTGTGTCCAGTCAAACCAACAGCACCACCCGCACGACGGCTCCCTATCGCGAAAAAACAATCGACTCCACCGTTGAGAGTTCAATAAAAATGTCGATCGAGAAAAAGTAGTCAGGCGGATCTTGTCATTTGATTTTGCCTTAAAAATTTCGCACGTTTCCATTTCGCGTTTTTTTCATTCGGTATCTTTTTCATTTGTATCTTTTTCATTTGTATCTTTTTCATTTGCAGCCTTCTTTCTTATTCAGGGTAATCGAGGTCGTTTAATGTCTGAGTTTGTCACCGTTGCAAACGTGGGAGATATTCCCGCCGGAGAAGGACGTGCGTTCGAAGTCAACGAACAAATGGTTGCGGTCTTTCATAAAGGCGACAACGAGTACCACGCGATAGATGACATGTGCCCTCACATGGGAGCATCGCTGGCGTCTGGTTTTTTTGATTCCAGCGACTGCACCGTGACTTGCCCTTGGCATGCATGGCGGTTCGATACAACCGACGGAACCTGGTGCGACAATCGCCGGCTCAAAGTTGACGTGTACGAAGTACGCATTGAGGGCGACGAAATCCAAGTCGCCCCGGTCATCGAAGAACCAGCAGAAGAAGACGCAAACGCTGGAGAGAGAGCGGCGACTGACAACGTCGAACCAACGCCGAAGCCGGATCCCAACCTGTCCCATCCGGCTGAGGACAGAAATGAAAAATAGTGAGAAGCCGGTGAACGCGACGCCGGCGACATCCGTATCAATTAGTGAGTTCCAGCGACTTATTCGTGACATGTATTACGAAAAAGACGTCGCTCGAGGCGTCTCGGGAACGTTCATGTGGTTGATGGAGGAAGTCGGCGAATTGTCGTCAGCTCTTCGAGAAACCAGTTACGGCGATTCTGAAAAACTGAGCGGCGCCGAGCTGGCAAAAAAACGTGCCAATCTGCAAGAAGAATTCGCTGACGTTTTGGCTTGGCTTGCAACGATCGCCAACGTTGTCGATATCGATCTGAATCAAGCCGTTCGAGAGAAATACGGCTCGGGTTGTCCTGGTTGCCAAGAGTTTTTGTGCGTCTGTCCTGATGCGGAAAAGCCTTAGCTCGATGGTTCAAAATCGATGGTTCGATTATGCTGTTAACTTCTATCGGAGTTGGAGCCGACCCCAAGCCAAACCCTATTCCGATCCCGCGAACACTTAAAAGTTAACTCCCGCCATGACCGCACACTCGCCATTCAATCGCTTGTCCATGCCGATCATGTCCGCGCGGACTGGCGCTTCACTGTCATCGCTTGTGCGAGTTGGCATCGCGCTGCTTTTTGCCTTGATTTCAATTCCCACAACTCAAGCTCAGCAAACCAGCAAAGCTAGTTCAGATGAAGTTACTTTGGAACTTGGCTTTCGTGGCGAGGCGAAAGTCGGCTCATGGATGCCTTTTCTGGTAACGACACCTGACAGCATGGATCCGAAGCGATTTGAATTCAAGGTGCTTGATGGCGACGACACACCGATCGCCTACTCCGGAAAGCTCACGCCAATTGGAACTGACCTGAATCAACACCAAGGTTGGGTCAAGCTTGGCCGCGCCTATGGATCGGTTCAGTTGAAACTGACTGATGCTCAAGAGAGCGTCATTTACGAGAGTGATTTCAATTTGTCTGGCGCCAACAGTATTGGCAAAATTTACAAATCGACGACGCGGATGGTTCTAACGTTCGAATCGAAGCAGAAAATTGCGAAAGCAATCGAAGCGACCACCAGTATCGTTGCGGGCGAGAACAACGATGTCATCATCAACTTGAATTCACCCATCCAACTGCCGGTCAATGGATTTGGCTACCAAGGTGTCGATACGGTTTTCCTAACCACGCTGGATGCATCTCGGCTGGAAGACGTGACCGAACGGCAATGGTCAGCACTGGAAAGCTGGATTCGAAACGGTGGCCGATTGATTTTTTCCGCTGCCAAGAACGGTGAACGGCTTTTAAGTAGCGACGGAGTATTGCACCGTTTTTGTCCCGGCAAATATGTCGGCCCCGGACAAATGCCAGACAGCAAACGGCTTGAGGCGTTCGCCGACAACGGGCAACTGATCGCCCGCGGTGAAACGCCTTTGCCAATCTCGAAGATCGAAAATGCGGAAGGGGCGATTCTGCTGGCTCAGGACGACCAATCGTTGATCGTCCACAGTGCTTTCGATTTCGGTGAGATTGTCTTCATTGCTTTCGATTTGGATTCTGAACGAATCGAAGACTGGGCAGGCTACTCCAACTTGATCCATCGCCTTGAAGGCCGTGAGGCGGCTCAAGATTCTTCTCAGCAACAAATCAACGATCCTCGTGGAAGCTCCGTCTCCCATTACGGCTATGACGATTTGATCGGACAACTGCGGTTGCCGCTGGATCAATTCGCAAAGGTTCGCTTCATTGCGTTTACGTGGATCGCTGTACTCATTGGCCTGTACATTTTGTGCATTGGCCCCGGCGACTATTTCTTCTTGCGAAAATTTGTTGGCAAGATGGAATTAACTTGGATCACATTTCCATTGTTGTCGCTGCTGTTTTGTGGGCTGGCTTTTTACATCTCACAATCAAGCCGCCCGAAAACCACTCAGGTCAATCAATTAGAAATCATCGATATCGATTCGATATCTAAAAACGCTCGCGGCACGATGTGGGGAAATCTTTACAGCCCCAACGCTGGCTACTGCGACATTTCGATCGACGACGCGAACTCGCTGGGTGTTGAACTCGAGTCAAAACTAATGTCATGGCAGGGTTTACCCGGCGATGGCTTGGGCGGGATGCAAACGAAAGTCGCGCCGGGAATTGCCAAACCTGGCTATCAACAAACGATCGAGATTTCAGATTCCGGCAACCTACAGGCATCGCTGACCAACATGCCGCTCTATGTTTCTTCGACCAAGGCGTTGTTCGGACAATGGAACGGTAAGTACCCCAAAAATATTCGCAGCAATTTGAAACTGATCTCAACGCAACTTGAAGGAACCGTAACCAATCCTTTCGATGTGCCGCTGGACAATGTTCGCGTACTATTCGAAAACTACGCCTACGTTCTGAAAAAACAACGACTCGAGCCGGGCGAAACGATTGACTTGATTTCGGAGATGAAGGAGCGAACGACCCGCAGCCTCCTGACGCGCCGGAGCAAGCGAAAATCAAAAGACAACAAAAGCCACAACAGCCCCTGGGATCCCACCGAGAAAAACCTCAATCGCATTGCTGAGATGCTGATGTTTTACCGCTTAGCAGGCGGCAACAACTACACTGGATTGACGCATTCGTACCAAAACTACATCGACATGAGTGGACAAATTGATCTGAATCGAGCGATTCTCGTTGGGCAATTGGAGTCCATCGGAACTCAAATCCAAATCAATGGTGAACCAGTCAATGATCAATACGACCAGACTAACACGGTCGTCCGAGTCGTTTTGCCAGTTAAATACATGCGGAAACAACGACGTTAAAAACCAAAAGACATTGAGTCGGTTCGAAAGAAACGTTTGACAGAATCGACTTTTAGTCCGCCGCCGAATCGCAAACATTTAGAAAGATTGCCGTGATCAAAACGGAAAACCTCACCAAGAAATACGGTGAACTATTTGCCATCAAGGGAATCGAACTCGATTTGCAACAAGGCGATTTGTTCGGCTTCATTGGCCCCAATGGCGCAGGCAAAACCACGACGATGCGAATCATCGCAACGCTTTCCGAACCGTCGTGGGGTGAAGCCTATGTTTGCGGGCATTCAATTTACAATGAACCAAAAGAAATTCGCCGCTTAGTTGGATACATGCCGGACTTTTTTGGCGTCTATGACGACATGAAAGTCATCGAGTACCTAGAGTTCTTCGCAGCAGCATATCGCATCAAGGGACCAGCTCGACGTAAGAAATGTGACGAAATGCTCGAGATTGTCGATCTTGATTTCAAACGAGACGCATTCGCCAACACTCTGTCACGTGGACAGACTCAACGTCTTGGATTGGCGAGAGTCTTGCTTCACGATCCGCAAGTATTGCTGCTCGACGAACCGTTGAGCGGACTTGATCCCCGCGCTCGGATCGAAATGCGGAACCTGCTTCGCCGCCTTGGACAAACTGGCAAAACCATCATCGTTTCCAGCCACATTCTGCCGGAACTTGCCGACGTTTGTAACAAGATTGGAATTATCGATCGCGGCGTAATGAACATCTCAGCCGAAGTCACCGAGGTCATCAAACAAGTCCGTGATCAGACGATTTTGCACATTGGAGTCGGCAACGATGAAGACCGGGCAGGCGAGCTACTCGAGTCACACGATGATGTTGATCTCGTGCGAAAAGGCGATGGCTTCTTGGTCGTGACGATGAAAAAGGAATGCGTTGACTATTCAAGTCTGCCGACGTTCCTAATCGAGAAAGGATTCAAATTGACTTTGTTCCGCGAAGAAGAAGTCAATCTGGAATCGGCCTTCATGGCGTTGACCAAAGGAACTGGCGCGAACTTTTAGAATTCGCATTTGTTCACGTTTGTTCGCACTCCATTCGGTAAGTCCAGCGTTGAAGAACGACCGGACGGCTCAAATAGCTAGATCGCCGCTGGCCCCCGCTCGCCCGTTCGAATGCGAACGCAGTCGTCCATCGGCAAAACGAAGATCTTGCCGTCACCAATCTGCCCTTCAATCTGCCCTTCAATTTGTCCTTCAGCATTCGCTTCGCTGTCTTTGTCGTCACGACTGCGACCGCCATTGATGATCGCGGCAACCGTCGGTTCAACGAACTCTTCATTGACTGCGATTTGCAGTTGGACTTTACGACGTAAATTGATCGCAAATTCATCTTCACCATACGTCGCCGTTTTGCCTTGCTGGCGACCGTAGCCTTGGCAATCCATGATTGTCATCCTGACGACCTCAACCTCGCTGAGTGCGGCTTTAACGGACTCAAGCCGATGTGGCTGGATAATGGCAATGATAAGTTTCATAAGACGTTCAACGTAAGTCCTGTCAAAAATTCGCAATGTGACCCTCGGGATCGTTCATTGACGCCACGCGAAAATCAATTTGAACCAATGTTCAAAGCACGTCTTTGAAACACCGGTTCTGCTGATCATAGCAAATTCTTTGGTCAGACATAAACTGCGAGCCGCCAAAGGAATTGAAAACTACAAATCAAGTTCGCAAAGCGCAAAAAAAGAGCCACCGCTTACGGTGGCTCTTTTTGAGTCAGTTGGCATTTCGTTGAAGCCAGTTGCAGCCCGCGTTCGAAACTAACCTAGAACGTCATGACAGCGTCGATTCCAATGATCGGAGTGCCGGGATCAATAGCCGCCGCTCCCCAATCGAAACGAACTTCTGGTCGGATCACCAAGTTCGCCGAACGTCGAAAGTTGGCTCCCATCGTGTAGCTCCAAGTGGACTTCGTGTCAGCGAAGAACTGATCGCTCTTCCACCATTCCAGCCGTGCACCGAGCCCAAGACAAGGGTTCACGTCACGGAACAAATATTGGACAACACCGAACTCATTATTGTCATCAAGATTGAGCACGTCAGCTTGAAAAACATACTTCAGGTCATCGGTAAGCTGCACCTGAGCAACCGCCGACGTCAGGTTTCCGTTGCCACGCGTGCCGGCATCACCAAGCGACGATGTCAAAGCCAGATCAACAAACTCGTTGGGCTGCAAGCGTGTACCGGTGATCAAGTTTCCGCCGCCTTCGTTGTTATCAAATGCGGTGTCCCAACCAGCCGTGACGCCAAGAATGATGCTGCGAGTGTCGCTGACTTGTCGCTCGCCAAGCACACCGGTCATCGTGAAGGGCTCGGAGTTGTACATGGTGTAGCTATGGCTGTAAAAGAAGTTATCTCGGGCACCGATGACTTCGTATCCAAAAGGCGAGAAAAACTTACCGGCCTTGATGTCCCAGTCGCCGGCTTCCATTTGCAAATACGCCTGAGGCAGCGCCCAGCCGTACGATCCGAAATCCCAAGCATTGTCCCATCCCGACGGGTTACCGGTTGGGCCGTTGCCAAACGCTTGTAGGTCCTGAGCGTCGACACCATAAAGAAGATCAAAGCGGTAGCCCCATCCTTGATTGTTGACTGCTTTGTCAGCGTACAACCAGACTTGATGCAGATTGGCTTCACCTCGGCGATTGTTCACCATGATTGTGTCTCGGTTGTGGTAGCCAAGGCTCACCCAACCGCCCATTTCAAGTCCACTGCAATGGGTACCGAACAGCTTCTTTTCGCAACCAAGGTTACACCAGTCTCGAGAACAATCCCGATTGCAGTAGTTGGGTTCCTCGGCTTTTGAATTGTCGTAGACTGACAGCGGCGGTTCATTCTCAAACGGAGTTTGGTAAACCGACGGAGCTGGAGCGACAGCGGCAGCAGGTGACTCAACCTTCGATTTTGCAATCGGCTGTTCAGCAACAGCCTGATCATCCTGGGGTGCTTCGATGAGCTGGTCAGAGATCGAAGGCTGCGAATCTTGCAGTGATTTATCATCTTGCTGCTTGCGAAAGGAAACCAAAAATGGGCTTCTTTCTGTTGGCGGAGCCGCCGGTGGTCGCGAAAGGCTGCCGCGAACCTCTTGTGGCAACGACGCAACGCGAAGCCGATTCCCGGACACGATCTGGCCATTGGAGATACCCGTCTCTGTGTTCATGCGGATTGTCGATGGGGAGTTCGAGACGTTCGTCTGCTTTCGCCAAGGAAAATTTCCGCCTTCCTGAGCTGAAAGTGATGAACTGAGTATCGCTGACAATGCGAAAGCAATTGTGATCCAACTTCGCATAACATTCTCCTACCTAAAGACTGCACCGCTTAAACGGTTGACCGAATCGCTAAAGTAACGATTCCGAATCTCATCCCAACTTGAGTCGCCGTCAGCGTGCAACGCCGATAAGTTTCAATTTGCACGATCTAACGCAAACACCAGTTGTTCCCGATGTCTGATTTTTATCGGAAAGGAGGGTTATTCGGTTGCAGATCCGATTGAGAATTGCGGCTTGTTCAGACGAGCGAAACCTTTACGGTTGTTCCGCGATTGCCGCATGGCGAAGCTTTAATCAAAAACAGAGCATTGCCTTGTCATCCATTGTTAAACAATGCGGACTGGGCAAGAACGATTGGGCATAACGGTCATTTGGCTCTGGTAGCTGGACAGCTTTCAAGGCAACTCGGATCCGCCAGCCAACCATCTAGTCAGCATCAAACAACGCGCTGACGAATTGGTCGACGTCGAACCTGGCGAAGGCATCTGGAGTTTCGCCCAATCCAACAAACTTCACGGGCAAACCGAATTCTTGTCGAATTGGAATCGCCACACCGCCTTTGGCTGATCCATCCAGTTTTGCCAAAATGATCCCGGTGCAGCCCGCCGCCTCAGAGAACCCACGAGCCTGGCTGATCGCGTTCTGGCCGGCAGTCGCATCGAGCACCAACAGGACTTCGTGCGGTGCGTCAGGAATGACTTTACTGGTGACTCGGCGAATCCGCCCCAGTTCTTCCATCAGGTTCCTTTGTGTTTGTAGCCGGCCGGCGGTGTCAACGATGCAAATATCAGCGCCTTTTTCCTTGGCCGCTTCGGTCGCTTTATAAGCCACACTGGCCGGGTCGCTGCCTTGCCGGCCAGTCACAATTTCGGCTCCCATTCGATCAGCCCAAATCGAAAGTTGCTCGACCGCCGCCGCGCGGAACGTGTCGCCCGCCCCCAGCACAACGGTCTTCCCTTCCGACGTGTAGCGATGACACAACTTCGCAATCGATGTCGTTTTGCCAGCGCCGTTGACTCCAACCACCATTATCACGGTCGGCCCCGATTCGGCCATGTTCACATCCGCCGAGTCTTGCTCCATGATTTCAAGAATGACGGTCTTCGCCGAAGCCAACAAATCATCCATCATGACGACTCGACCACGAAAGTTTCCGCCGATCAAGTCGCGGATCTTGCCGGCGGGACCGGCTCCCATATCTGTTTTTACAAGTAAGGCAAACAGCTCGTCCAGAAAATCCTGGTCGACCAGCCGCCCCTCTTTGCCAACCAAGTCACGAATATCGGTATTGAGAAGATCGACTGTCTTTTTTAGAGCGCTCTTAAATCGGCCAAAAACTCCAGCCGGGGCAGGGGCCGTAGTTTCGCTTGAACCGGAGCTGGCATCATTCGCTGACGAAGCATCAGCCGAGCCACTCGCATCGCTTTGCGATTGGTCTGACGGTTTGTCTTTTTTGCCGAAAGGATTCCAACGAGCCATAGAATTTATCTTGTTCGGGTGACGACTAGTTAACTATTAGATCGAAAATTGCGAATGGAATTGGACAGCGACGGCGGAAGTCTCAAATACGATCGCAAAACTCAATTGAATTAAATTATGATTCCGGCAGTTCTGCATCCTTGCCAGTTGTTTCATTCTCGGCTCCCTCATTCTCGAGTGGCGATTCAGATTTATCAGGTGCGGGAGACGTTCGTTTCCCATTCATGAGCTTATCGAGAATTCCATTAACGAACTGGGCCGAGTTTTTCGTGCCGTATCTTTTGGCCAACTCAATCGCTTCGTTGACAGCGACCCGGTCAGGCGTGTCACTGAAAAGGACTTCGTAGGCTCCAAGCCGCAACACATTGCGATCGGTGGCCGCCATTCTGGAAAGCTTCCAGTTTTGAGCCGTCAATTCAAGCTGTTCGTCGACCGCAACCAAATTTTTGCGAACACCTAAAATCAATCGCTCAGCAAACTCGACGAGCTGCCGATCGAAATTCAGTCGCGCATTGACGAAACGCAAACGGATATCGTCCGGCTGATCGGGATTCAAATCGCTTTGGTATAAAACCTGCAAAACAATTTCGCGAGCACGGCTACGTCGAGACATCTAGGAATTCAGAATGGGTTAGCAGGATGGATCAGTAAGCGAAAGCGTAAACGAGAGGCAAAACGAGAGGCAAAACGAGAGGCAAAACGAGAGGCAAAACGAGAGGCAAAACTTAAGGCAAACGAAAGGCAAACGAAAGGCAAAAAGAAAACGAAATGTCGGCGATCAATAGTCGAGACGCAGCCATGGACTAACAAGGCAATCGGTTGACAAGGCAAAACTGAACGAATGTTCGCCAAGTCGCTCCAGCGAGTCCTCGGTTCCGCTTGCGGTGGATTTTATGCAAACTTGCCTGCTTCGTGAATTGGGGGGCTTCGATTTCGAGGCTACGCCTTCATTTGATCGAACAACTGCAGCATTTCGATGGTTGCCTCCGCCGCCTCGACTCCTTTATTGCCGACGTCGCCACCACTTCGCTGAATCGCTTGATCCATCGTATTGCACGTCAACACACCGAAGGCGATGGGAACGCCATACTCAAGGCCCAATCTCCCCAATCCATTACTGACGGTCGTGTTGATATGCTGGTCATGGGTCGTTTCACCTCGGATCACGCACCCAAGAGTGATGACCGCGTCGGGCGGATCCATCTTGAAGGCCTGCTGAACCGCGAAAGGGATTTCCCAAGCTCCAGGCACCCACAGAACTCTGATGTTGTCTTCTGGAACATCGGCCCGTTTTAACGTCGCAACCGCGCCATCTAAAATCTTGCCGGTAATACTTTTATGGTAGGTCGAAACAACAATCACGAACTTTCGTGAAATTACAGATCCTGAGTCGCCTTTATATTCTTTGACCAAAATATTTCCTTTGAGTCGGTGAGAACCGGCTGCTCAAATTGGATTGGTTAAATTGGATTGGCCGAACGGAATGGCCAAATGAAATCTCGCGAGTACCTTGATTTCGGTGGGTAGAACCACGATGCTATGCAAGATCTGATTGGCTTGCTAGGAGACCGCTAAACCA